>JAEPQQ010000075.1 GCA_017640445.1 Bacteroidia bacterium
ACGCAGAAATCGTTTCGATTAACGGCAACACAATGGACCAGGTTGTAGAACGCATTCTACCGTATATTCCAGCAGATGGCGAGAATCAGACCCGAAAGTTCGACTACCTCAAACGCTCCTTCGCCAAATACTACCAATTGTGCATTGAGCCCAAACAACAAACATTCACCATAGTCTACAAAGATGACCGTGGGCGTGAAACACCAAGAGTAGTAGAGGGCATACCACCGAAAGAACTCTACAAGCACATCAAGAGCACTTCCCCTCAACACCCTCCGATCGAAACCCGGTTTATCGACTCTTCTAACACCTGTATTCTCACCATTTCCAGTTTCCGTAACGACCTTATGGAAAAGCACCGAATCAACTACAGCTTCGCTTTAAGCCAGCTGTTTATTGACTTGGGTAAGCGCTTTACCCAAAACCTGATAATTGACCTGCGAAACAATGGGGGTGGATACAGTGAGTACGGCGCCGTGCTCAATAGCTACTTAACAGATTCTGCGTTTCAATACTGCCGGGATATGATTGTTTTACCATTTGACAAAAGCGACACTGCCGGACTCGACATCCCAGAGACATTCGAGGGCTTTCCGAGTGGCATTGAAATGGAAGGCGACCAACTCAAATGGAAGAAACATTCCGTTCTTGGGTGGAGAGAACCATCTCATCCAACTTTCAAGGGTAGGGTATTCTTTCTCATCAACGGTGGTTGTGTATCTACCACTTCGGAGTTTGCATCGGTGGCACACCACCTTAACCAAGGCATATTTATTGGCGAGGAAGTAGGTGGAAGTTATAAGGGCGATTCAGGTGGCGTATTGAAATGGGTTGAGCTACCCAACTCACATATTCGCATTCGAATGGCCATGGTTCGTTATGAACTTGCCGTGGGCGACTTATTCGATGGCCATGGAGTTATACCTGAGCACCTGGTACGTCCCACCATCAAGGGTGTAAAAGCCCAAAAAGACGAGGTATTGGATTACGCACTTGGTCTACTGCAAACAAACGACTCCAATTAACATGAAAGCAGCTTATTGGATAGGGTTGGCATTGCTTGGTTTGAGCTGTTCACCATCGCTTAACGACATACCGTCAAATATGTGTGAAACGCCAAGATACAAGGACCTATTCGCGACCCCTGATGGGTTTGACGTTTATTTTAGTCTGAATCAGGCTCTGGCGTGTTCCGACCAGCTAAACAAACCCGTTTTTGTTCATTTCAAAAGTTGCTGTTCTGCAACTGAAAGCTTGTACACCCAGATATATAAAGGCGAGGCACGCAACTATCTCAAAGAACACTTCGTTATCGCAGAGTTGTACACCGATAGCAAAGACGTGGCCCACTCAAGTGATTGGGTTATGAATGAGTCCGACACAATCAAGGGAATTGGCAAAATAAATCTGCTTCACATACAAGTTGGGATTTTCGAACTTATAGGTTCGGACATCGCCTTATTGATAGATGGACAATGTGAAAGGATAGTTCCCAAGTTGATAACACCAAATGACCGTAACGAGCTATTACCAATCCTAAAGGAAGCCAAACGGAACTATGACCAAGACCATCGTTGATTGGTTTTCCAGTTTGTTGCTTTTTGACTAAGTTTGGTTACTATGAAACTGAAAGCACTTACCGCCATGCTAACCACGTTGGGTATTTTCCTGTTGGTTCAATGTAAAAACAGACAAATAGCCACCACGGATCACGGCTGCAATTCGGACCTTACGTGGTCCAATTTATCTGCCCGATGTATCAACCCAAAAGCTTCTGGCCTTGACATGGGCCACGTACGATCGGACAACAAAACAAGTTACCTGGTTATGTTCGACTCGTTGAAGTCCATAGAACTGTTCTTGCCAGGAAAGCCAGAGAGTCTGGTGTTTACCCCGGCAGACCAGATATGGAAGAACGAGGCCACCGGATACTACTTGATTCTCAACGAGAACGACCGATACGAGCTGTTTGACAATAAGAGTAAAACCGTTTACATCAGTAATTAGCGTGAGAAACCTATTCCTGTTTCTTGGATTTTACATACTCCTTCCCGGTTGTGGTCAGGTTGGAAACCGCAATGAGCATAGCGAAACCGCATATCACGACTCCACCATTCGTGAAGAGCAAGGTGATATGCCACCCCTACCCCAAATTGACACCTTGGTGGTAACAGGTTTGGTAAAAGAAGTCGATGATATGGGCTACCCTTTCTTTTACTTGTCCCTGAACCAGGGAGACACCTCGCTGGTATTTACATTCAATCGGGAACAAATTAACCTGGATCATGATGATTCATGGAATTTATCGGGAAAGTCTGTTGAGATTCACTACACCGCACAATTGGAGCCGCTTTTATTGGATATTCATTATCAAGGTGGTTCTGTGCTGGGCGATGATTCACCAGAACTTGACACCACATGGTTATCAATAACAGGAAAACTTGAGGGTGCTACGGAGGCAACACCAGGTGATTTACCTGGAGAGATATCAATCAAGAATACAGAAGAGGCCGTATCGTTTGACTTTTTCGTTTCGGATGAAGTAGTACAGGCAAACAACCAGGAGGTTACCGGTTATTATTATTTCAAAAAGGTAAACCATATTCATCAACTTAGGGTGCTTGACGATCAACGTTAAGCGACACAAATCCTCCGTTAGCAGATATTCTTAGTACTTGACAATTCCATTCTTTGTAAAAAAGAATGTTATGAAGCCCTTAGTTGAATACATACCCATTCTAACCACCCTGTTCTCGGTTTACTTTGTACGTGAGATTTACCTTCACTACCGACTTAGAAAGACAAAATATCTTCTTTGGTGGACCATTGGAGTATTGACCTTTGGCCTGGGCACACTATCAGAAAGTTACAATGCTCTGTTTGGCTGGAACGCTATAAACGTGCGCTTCTGGTACATAGTAGGCGCACTTCTTGGAGGCTTCCCTCTGGCGCAAGGCTCTGTGTTTCTCCTAATGAAAAAAGGCTTTGCCAAGGCCACATCAACATTTTTCGTCGCGGTTATTATTGTAGCTTCAGTATGTGTATTTCTTACTCCAATCGACCTACCACCCGATTTCGACTATAAGCTTACCGGGGCGGTTTTTTCCTGGAAATGGGTACGATATTTCTCTCCGTTGATCAATTTGTACGCCTTCGTATTCCTGGTTGGGGGTGCGTTATATTCAGCGCAGAAGTACTATCTGCAAGGGCAAAAGCAAGCTCAGTTTCGCGGTAATATTTTCATTGCCATTGGTGGCCTTTTGCCCGGTATTGGTGGCAGTTTTACCCGTATAGGTTATGTCAATGTCCTTTTTGTAACGGAGTTTATTGGTCTTGTCCTGATATACGTCGGATATAAAATTATTAAAAACGAGAAGAAGAAATTGAGAGAGGCTTAATCCAGGTGCCAGAGCGAATTACGTATCTTTACGCTATGAACAATTCATCTCTGCCCCTGGTTGTCATTTTATTTCTTTCACTTACGGCACTTCTTTGCTGTGACAAACCTGTTCACAAGGACACATCGTCGCACCAACCTTTTCGTTTGCTGGTACTCGGAAATGTTCAGGATGGAGGGTCGCCGCATATCGGATGTAACAAATCGTGTTGCAAGGAGCTGTTCGAAAAACCCGACCCAAACCGAAAAGTGGTTAGCCTTGGATTGATAGACGCTGCTGAAAAAAAGACGTTCATGTTTGAAGCCACACCTGATTTCCCAACGCAGACCAAACAGCTAAATCGGGATGCCCGTTTCAAGCACAGGGAAGAGCCTCACGGTGTGTTTCTTACGCACGCCCACATAGGTCATTACTCCGGCTTAATGTACCTTGGCATGGAGGCTATGAACGCCCGAAAGACTCCGGTATATGTTATGCCCAGAATGGATAGTTTTCTGTCTGAAAATGGGCCCTGGGATCAATTGGTGAGTTACAACAACATTGAACTGGAACGGATTCACGACCAAGAGACCGTATCGGTCACATCGGCAATCAACGTAACCCCATTTCGTGTACCACATCGTGATGAATATTCAGAGACTGTTGGTTATCGCATCTCCGGACCCAACCGCAGCGCTCTTTTCATTCCCGATATCGACAAGTGGTCGAAATGGGACAAGAGTATCATCGATGAGATTAAAAGTGTAGACTACGCCTTTGTGGATGGCACGTTTTACAACGACAATGAATTGGTCAATAGAAACATGTCCGACATTCCACATCCATTCGTGGTTGAAAGCCTTGAGCTCTTTGCCGAATTGGATAAGAACGAGAGAAAGAAAATTTACTTTATTCACTTTAACCACACCAACCCACTGTTGAATGTGGACTCAGAAGAGACCAAAAACGTACTCCAAAAAGGGTTTAACATCGCCCGAATAGGTGACGAATTCAACCTGTGATTAACGCACTATGGAACCTGGTTCAATATCAGATTCAGGCGTTACAAAAACCAGTTTACCCTCGGTATTTTCAGCCATGAGCAGCATGCCGTTCGATTCTACTCCTCGCATTTTTCTTGGGGCCAAGTTACAAACTACAACCGCCTGTTTCCCAACCAAATCCTCCGGAGCAAAATGTTGAGCAATGCCCGACAGTATAGTACGCTTCTCCAACCCAATATCGACTAATAGTTGAAGAAGCTTATCTGCCTTTGGCACTTTTTGCGCTTCCACAATAGTTCCAATTCGAAAATCGAGTTTCGAGAAATCGTCAAACGTAATGGTAGGTTTTACAGGCTCCAGGTCAACCGTAGTTACCGTCTCTTTTTCTTCCAGTTTTTTCATCTGTATCTCAATTTCCTCGTCTTCTATCTTCTTAAACAACAGTTCGGGTTTGTTAATGGGCTGACCAGCCATCAGACTCGCACCCTCTACGTTCAACAACTGCTTAATCTTGGCGGATGTATTGGGTAAAAAGGGCACACAGGCGTGTGCAAACTGGTTTACCAAATGCAACGATACATTTAAGATTTCTTCCACCCTTTGTTGCCCGCCGTCTTCCTTAATAGCGTGCCACGGTGCGGTATCCTGAAGGTACTTATTTCCTAACCTCGCCATATTCATCACCTCAGTCAGCCCTTCTCTAAAACTGAACGAATCGATATGCTTCTCTGCCTTCGCTGCCAGTTTTTCGGCTTCTTCGAGAATGTTGTAGTCCGCTTTTAACGCATTCGGGGGAATTACGCCATCACAAAACTTATGGGTTAACACCAACACCCGGTTTACCCAGTTTCCAAGAATCGCAACCAACTCATTGTTTATTCTCGCCTGAAAGTCCTTCCAACTAAAATCACTGTCCTTCGACTCCGGCATAATACTGGTCAACACATAGCGAAGCTCATCTTCCTTCCCTTCAAAATCGTTTAAGTATTCGTGTAACCAAACCGCATGATTTCTGGAAGTAGAAAGTTTCTGTCCTTCAAGATTTAAAAATTCATTAGCAGGAACGTAGGTCGGCAAATTGAATCCTCCGTGTGCATGCAACATAGAGGGAAATATAATCGTGTGGAATACGATGTTGTCTTTACCAAGGAAATGCGTCAGTTGGGTTTCGGGGTTCTTCCACCAGGTCTCCCAGTCTTCGGTAATTTCCTTGGTAGCGGAGATATAACCTATTGGTGCATCGAACCAAACGTACATAACCTTCCCTTCTGCTCCTTCAATGGGAACGGGAACTCCCCAATCGAGGTCGCGTGTCATAGCTCTCGGCTTTAACCCATCGTTTAACCAACTCATGCACTGTCCAAACACATGCGGTTTCCAAACTTCCTTTTTCGTGGCGACCCAATCATTCAAAAAATTCTCTTGAAGGGTATCCAATGGCAGGAACCAGTTTTTAGTTTCTTTCTTGATCGGTGCGTTTCCGGTTAACGCCGACTTTGGGTTTATCAACTCCTTTGGACTAAGCGTTGTTCCACAGTTTTCGCACTGGTCGCCATAAGCGCTGTCGAAACCACAATTGGGGCATTCTCCAACAATGTAGCGGTCTGCCAAAAATTGATTCGCCTTCTCGTCGTAAAACTGCTCGGTAATTTCCTCTACAAAGACATCTTTGTCATACAAGGTGCGAAAGAAGTCGCTGGCTGTTTCGTGATGGATCGGTCGTGTTGTTCGAGAGAAATTATCAAATTCCACCCCCCACTGTTCGAGGCTTTCTTTGATGCGTACGTAGTTCTGATCTACCACATCCTGAGGACTAACACCTTCTTTTTTTGCCTTCAACGTGATGGGAACACCATGTTCGTCCGTACCACAAACAAACAACACTTCCTTACCTTCCCTGCGTAAATGCCGAACATAAATATCACTGGGGAGGAAACATCCTGCAATGTGACCAATGTGGAGTGGTCCGTTGGCATAAGGAAGTGCGCAAGTGACCAGATGTTTTTGTGGTGTTGACATGTCCGCAAAATTAGCGGAGTTTTCGCTTTTCTATCACGTAAATATTCTCCTTTTGTCTGGTCTTCAACTTTGTGACTCTAGTTTCGAAACCCAACAAAATAACTCCTTGACCATCAACGCCTTGTCCGGTGTCAAAAAACACATCTTTGTATTGCTCTACAACATCTGCTGGTCGGATGATCACATTTGAATCCAACTCCATCTTCAAAAAAGATCTCGGCTTTACAGAACCTCTGTATGTACTGTTTTTAGCAGTGTACATGACACACAGTGTATCTGCCTGCACATGCAGTCTCAGCAACTTGTCTCTCTTTTGCCCGGTAACGTTGGTATTTAATGAAACGAAATAGTCGTGTTTAATATCTCCAAATGAATCAAAACGTATCAGGCTTGCATGTGAGTAATAGTAGCCTCGCAGTTCTTGCGGTATACCTGAAATGTTCGTTCGCGAAATAGCGGTCGTGGAATTGTCGATGTAGGTGCGGTCTGCACCATATTGATCGGTATAGACACCACTATAGACCTCTACTGGGAGAAAGAACGAGTTGTCCATATAAACCAATGGACTTACCTGGGCCAACACGCTCACGTCAAACTCCTTTTCGTGCCGCTTGAGTCGTTTTATCCTCCGGTTCATGTCTTTCTTTTGCTGTTTTGACAAGTAGTCGAAATAGTGGATCAATTCCGAAAACGGAGTCGTTTTAAAAATCGTCATGGACCCATCCTCTAACCGACCAAAAAACACCCGGTTTGACTTACTTGTTGACCTGTTGCCCATTACCCCGGCCATAACGTACTGGCTTTCATCGACCGGGTAGACGCTAATTTCCTGAATCTTATAAGCCGTCTCGTGTTCGAGTCTGTGACTTGACAAGAGTTCACCCTCATCATCCCAAACGGCTATGTATGTTCGGCAATCTTTAGCAGATTCCTCTTGCCAACAATACACGGCCTGTAACGGGCCATCCAACCACTTGAACTCCAGCTCCCGATTCTTTGATCGTTTCATTTTAGGAGAGATATCTAAACTATGGGCCGCTTCACTGTTGAAGTTGTACACCACCACTTTCTCCTTACCCGGCTGATGGTCAACCACCCACAGATTTTCGTCAAATACCAATATGGTGGGTTCAAACATGCGAGGAGGAAGTCGGCCTTCATGCCGAAAAGTTTCTTGACCCGGAATTACCGCAACAAGGGTAAAGTCACCCAAACGATAGTCGTAAAACAGCTGGTACAACGCAGTGTCGTTCGAATAACCATCTGCAAACTTTTGCCGGAACTCGATGTTAATATCGACTTGATCAATTGTATTAAGGGCCGTGTCTAAAACCAGATATTTCCTGTCTGGATTGTGTTCGCGTTTCGAATAGTCGTCGTGTACCGGTAATACAATGTAATGGCTGAGAATACTTGCCTCACCGACTCCATTTTCCTTTGTCAGTTCGACCTCGAACCGATGCGTTGTATTCTGCCCAACGGCCTGACCAAATAGGAGAAAAAGGACGATATGGATACAGTAACGCATTAGAATGTTTGGTATTCAAATGTAATGTATAAACCAGAGGAGTCGAAGCGAGAATTGACCAACGGTTTTTTGTTTACGACCAGAGTATTTGTCATTAGAATGTCAAAGAAATTAAAATTACATGTACATACAAACATTTTGCGTCAACGTAAGTTAATTGCAGGTAAAGTATCTATACAACACAAAAAAAAATGAAAAAGACACTATTAATTCTTACGGTTTCTACTGGTTTGTTGTTCGCTGCATGTGGAAACCCTGACAAAGGAAACACGGTTGACACAGAAACAGAAGGAGAAGCTGCTGAGGCCACCGTTGAAAGCGTTTCTTATGCAATCAATACTGAATCTTCTACTGTTCAATGGACTGGTAGAAAAGTACTTGATGATTCACATACAGGTACCATCAATATTACAGATGGTTCATTAACCGCAAAAGAAGGAGTAATCGAATCTGGAAGCTTTACCATTGATATGAAGAGCTTTACAGAAACCGATAACGACAACGAGGAAATGGTTGGAAAGTTGGTTGGTCACCTTATGAGCGCTGACTTCTTTAACGTGGATACCTTCCCAACTGCAAAATTTGAAGTTACTGAAGGTGGAGCAGATATGATTAAAGGAAACCTTACCATCAAAGACATTACAAAACAAATCGAGATTCCGGTTACAACGGAAATGACCGATGCTGGTCTTAACGCTTCAAGTGAATTCACCATCAACCGAAACGATTGGGGTGTAACCTGGGGCAACGGATCTACTCACAAAATCGACTTTTTGAAAGATAACGTTATTAAAGACGAAATCGAGTTTTCAGTAAACTTGGTTGCTACAAAATAATTTTTCAAATTTTTAGGTACTTTTTGAAAATGCGAAGGGGCTGAGTGATCAGCCCCTTTTTTATTGTTTAAAGATAGTCCAGATTGAGGCCAAACGTCTCCTCAAGAAACTCCATCATGCCTAGGCCATCGTTCCTGCAAGACGAGAGTTTTGACTCCTCTCCTTCTAGATTCAGCGTAATATATGATGCCTTGCCTCCTCCAAAACCCGACGAACAAGGTGGCCTGCTTTTCTTGTATGCCTGTTCAAGAGAATTAAGCTTCCACACATCTTCAATGGAAAGGGAAGTCCGAAAAAAAGAAGCGGTATCCTTTAGGCTAACATCTCGCCTAACCATGCACTGAATTTCTCCCAACTTTTTGTACACCCATATTTGATCGTTGTAACCTGCATCACACGACGTTCTTGTTTCAATCTGAATTCGCATTACTGCCGAATCGCGATCAATTAACGCCGCCGTGATCACGCGTTTTTGGGGCATCCTCATAAATTCCTCCTTGTTTACTCCCCTAACCGTATTACTTCTTCCATTTCTCAAGCGAATGTATCTGTGAACGGTATCTCCATACCCGGAGTAATACGCAACATGATGATTACCTGTATCAAGAATATGCGATTGGTGCGGATCAAACACAGAGTCATACACCACAGAATCGGTAGAGGCGATTCTAACATGCGTGAATCCTCCCTGCCATTGCTCATGCACACCTTTGAACTTCAAAACTGCTTTGGATTGACCAAGACTGTACAATGGGCCAACAAGAAAAAGGACAAATAAATAGTGGATGCGCACTAAACTAAAACGGAGAGCAAACCACCTGTGGTATAACTAGGACTTAACTCCCTCCAGGTCGAGCAGGAAAGCATACTCCTGAGCTATTTCTCTGATGCGTTCAAAACGACCACTTGCGCCACCGTGACCAAACTTCATCTCGGTTTGTAATAGTAAGATACGGTCGTCGGTCTTCAACTCTCTCAATTTCGCCACCCACTTTGCAGGCTCCCAGTACTGTACCTGACTATCGTGTAACCCCGTTGTAACCAACAGGTTTGGGTAATCCTTGGCTTCCACGTTATCGTATGGCGAATACGATTTGATGTAGGTGTAGTACGCTTCTTCTTTTGGATTCCCCCACTCGTCGAATTCGCCTGTGGTTAGAGGGATGGACTCATCCAACATAGTGGTTACAACATCAACAAACGGTACAGCAGCAACCACTCCATTCCAAAGATTTGGTTCCATATTGATGACAGCGCCCATCAACAAACCGCCGGCACTCCCGCCCATGGCGTACAGGTGCTCCCGACTGGTGTATCCCTCTTCTATCAGAGCCTTACCACAGTCGATGAAGTCATAAAACGTATTTTTCTTCTTTAACAACTTACCGTTTTCGTACCATGCTCTTCCCATTTCCTCTCCTCCACGGATATGGGCAATGGCATAGGCAAAGCCACGATCAAGCAAACTCAGTCTAAAAGAGCTAAAATAAGGGTCAATCGAATGGCCATAACTTCCGTAAGCGTAAAGCAGCAACGGACCATTCCCGTCTTTTACAAAGCCTTTCTTGTACACAATGGATACAGGAACTTCTTCGCCATCGCGCACGAAAATCACTCTACGCTCGGTTTCATATTGCTGTTTGTCATATCCGCCAACCACTTCCTGTTGCTTTCTTAACAACCGACTCCGTGTATTCATGTTGTAGTCGTAGGTAGACATTGGCGTAATCAACGATGTATAGCCAAATCGCAGCGTATCCGTATTAAACTCAGGATTCGTCCCGGTACCGCATGTATAGGTCGACTCTTCCATTTCAATGTAGTGTTCGTTACGCGTACTGAACTGATGTACCCGCAGATGCGTCAGTCCCTTGCTACGCTCTTCAAGAACAAGGTAATCGTCAAATAACTCAATGCCTTCCAACAACGTATCCTCTCTATGCGCCACTACTTCCTGCCAATTCTCTTTGTGTGTCTTCCCCAGATCGCATTTCATCAATCTGAAGTTTGTGGCCTCCCAGTTGGTTAACACGTACCATTGATTCTGATAGTGGGCAATGCCATATTCAAGTTTGCGTTCTCTTGGTTGAAAGACTGTAAACTCTTCATACGGTTTATCGGCAGGCACATATCTGTATTCTGTGGTTAACGTACTGCCCGACGAAATGACGATGTACGCTCTTGACTTAGTTCGCGAAACCGCCGTGTAAAATGTCTCATCCGTTTCGTGGTATACCAACTCGGAGGAATTCGTATCCATGGCATATCGATGAATCTTGTCTGATCTCAGTGTTTGCTCGTCTTTCGATGAATAGAAAAGTGTCTTGTTATCAAGTGCCCAGGTACTACCTCCCGTGGTATTCTCAATGGTTTGTTCCAGTATTTCACCTGTATTTAAATCTTTAAAATGTATGGTGTAGATCCGTCGGCTAACCTTATCGACTCCAAACGCCAGGTACTTATTATCCGGACTAATACTCAGACCTGCCACCTGAAAATATGCATGCCCTTCGGCCAACTCATTTACATCCAATAAGATGATTTCATCCGCTTCCATATTGTCTTTCTTCCGACAATAAATTGGGTATTCCTGTCCTTCGTTGTAACGTGTATAGTACCAGAAACCATTCAAGAAATACGGCACCGACTCGTCTTGCTGTTTGATTCTCCCAACCATTTCATCGTACAACGACTTCTGAAAGGCCTCGGTGTCTTCCATCACGGACTTCGTATAGGCATTTTCTTCCTCGAGGTAAGCAATTACATCTTTATCCTCTCGATCGTTTAACCAATAATAGTTGTCGACTCTCGTATCTCCATGAATCGTCATTTCATGGGGTTTGGGCGTACAAACAGGAGCTGCGGCAGCGTTTTTCCTCATCCTTTTTTTCTGCAATATTAGCCAAACACAAGCATCTGTTAAATGAAAATCGTTTCAACAAATCATGCATCTTTGCACCATGGCTCGCATCCTCTGTATTGAGACTTCTGGCAAGGTATGTTCCGTTGCTCTGTTCGACAACGCGCAGTGCATCGGGCACCTTGAACAAAGGGAGTCTTTCCAGCATGCTGCCGTGTTAACCGTGCTGATTCAACGTTTGCTTAAGTCAAACAATCAGGAGGCCAAGGACCTGGACTGTATCGCGCTGAGCGCAGGCCCTGGTTCTTACACCGGATTGCGCATCGGCACTTCCGTGGCAAAAGGCCTTTGTTATTCGCTGGACATCCCTCTTGTAGCAGTTCCTTCGCTTCAGATAATGGCCAATGGTTTACTTAAACAGCAAAAACTGCCTCAAGGCGGACTTGTATGCCCGTTAATTGACGCCAGGCGTATGGAGGTTTACTTTGCCTGTTACGATCAGAAGCTAAATCAGATTGAAGCTCCCTCTCCGCACATCGTCAATGAATCTTCCTTTGAATCACTTTTTGACAAAGGAACTGTATGTTTCGTTGGGAACGGTGTAGAAAAATCCAAACCCCTTCTGGTTGATGGAAACGCCCGATTCTACAGTGACGATGTCTTATCGGCACAATACATGGGCGAAATTGCTGTGTCACTGTGGAACGAAAAAAAGGTGGAAAGCGTAGCCTACTTCGAACCATTTTATCTGAAGGAGTTCTTCATGACCGGTCAGAAAAAGTAGATTTATAGCTTCCAAAGCAACCTATTTCATAGCCCTGTCGTCTGATTGTCAGACCAACGTCTTTTTACAACGACCTAATTACCATTTCTATGAAACTCACGCTAAACACCATTGCTCTTTCTTTATTATTTTTTTTCCTGGCAAAAGACACCAAGGCTCAGACCTGCAAACCTGAGATTCTTGACACCCTCTTATGCAGCAACGCGACTCTAAGGTTTAAAGCAAACGCCCAAGGCTACTCTTCGTATCTATGGACATTTGTTCGAAGCAGTGACAACAACGTTATCGGCACCAGTACCGATAGAGACCCTTTGTTCATCTTCAAAAAACCAGGGCAGTACAAGGCTACGCTAGAATCATCCGGCACTCAGGGTTCATGTCAGAATTCCATCGTGTTTACAGTAAAACCTTCACCATCAGACATTCATCTGGTTCGCTTATCCGATTGGCAACAATGTTTTGACAACAACCTCTACTGCATCGTAGATAGTAGTGACTATTCAACTAATATTGTTTGGCGACACCTTAGCTTTGGTGACGGTGCAGATTATGTATCAACGTCACCTGAACATGGAGACACAGTTTGCCATAGTTATTATTCCAGACGCGGTGGGGAATTTTCGCTGTTGGTGGAATTGCGCACGGCCGATGGGTGTGAATCAAAAAAAATGTATTCCCAATTTGCTCACATCTTCCCCTCCCTTGGTTTAGAATTAAGTGCTGAAGTTCCGTTCCTCTGCGACTCGGTTACCACCACCATTACCAATCGAACCTATCTCAGGCATTTGCAAAACCGAGGAGGTGTGGACCTTAACGATCTATCCTCTTTTGAATTGGATTTTGGAGATGGAACGGTAATCAAGGGAGATTCCAATACCAATACAGAGTATTGGACCGGAAAAAAGATGGATGGCATACTCCAGAAATGGTATAAAACCAGAGGTGATTTTAATTTATCCATAAGCGCAACAGCTTCGTGGGGATGTTCAGAACGTTTTGAGGTTTCCCCGGCAAAACTTCAGGTAAGCGGTTCATCCTACCTCGATAGCAACTCAAACTGTAAACGCGATTCGGGCGAAGCTGTCATTCAAACACTAATTAAATTAAACGACCAAATCCAAAACACCTTGGACTCGGCGGGCTACAAACAACTGGCACTTTACAGAAGAGCTACTGAGATAAAACCCGTGATTCCAGAAGTTATTGCTCCTTTAATTCGAAACGTATGCCCGGAAAAGTATACCGTACGGTTTGACAGTCTGACCTGTGACACATTTGGGTTTGACTTTGGATATGACATGACTTCCTGTCCCATTTTATCACTAGTAGCAACAATGGGGAGACTTCGCCACTGTACAGAAACTTCGTTGTTTATAGATTATCAAAACTGGGGCTTCTCTGAGCAAAAGAACGTTTTGCTTACTGTTCAAATGCCGGAAGACGTTATCTTTAAAAGTACAAATCACACCTACTCCACCACTCCACAGGGACTTTATCAGTTTGATCTGGGAACTGTAAAACGAGGAATGAAAGGCCGGATAGTGATCAATGCCAAAGTCAGTTGTGACCAAGACATCCTGAATTACCCGCGCACGTTAAAAGCCTGGATCACACCAGAAAACACATGCTATAACCAACTGAATGCCGCCGATCAGTATGATAGTTCGAATATTGAAACATCTAGTCACTGCTTGGGAGACTCAATGGTTAGATTTAAGATCATAAACAATGGCCCTGGAGGCATGAAACACAAAAGACGTTTTTTAATCTCCACCAACCTGGGCATCACCTATATCGACTCGTTTCTACTTGCTAACAAAGACACAATGATGGTAGACATACCGGCGGACTCAAATCGGTTCTTTCGACTGGAAGCTCGTCAACACCCACTCTATCGCTATACGGGTCATTCCAAAAACTATAGAAGAGCCACAACAACCTCAATCCATAATTGCGGAAGCAAAGGGAAGCAGGGCTTCTCTCAGAGTGGTAGTTCCACAGAATTTTTCGGACACCGAGGCAGGACATACGACGAAGACTCCGGGATTATTCGCAACAGCTACGATCCAAATGACAAACAGGTTACTCCAGGAGGCATGAAAGTCAATCGTTTTGTAGAAGACGAAAGCCTATTGGAATACACTATCCGATTTCAGAACACCGGAAACGATACCGCTTATCGTGTTGTGATAGAAGATTACTTAGACAACGATTTGGATTTAAGTACATTGGAATGGGGCTCCTCCTCGCACTCGTTTGTACCACGTGTTTCCGGGAACTTCAACTACCCCAAGCTGGAGTTTATTTTTGACGACATCAACCTGGTTGACAGCAGCACCAATCTCATCGAGAGCCAAGGCTTTGTCAAGTATAAGATTCGAATAAAAAAAACTGCATCAAGGTATGGACACATTGGGTCCAGAGCCAAGATATATTTCGACTTTAATGCACCAATAACCACGAACAACCCCTGGGTTAGACTATACAATTCCGCGTTAACCGACGCCCACACGGTGTATGTCAACGGCGATAAAAAACGCCACGTTAAGCACCTTGACTTAGTTAGCTGTAGACCAGTTTATTCTCCAAGCGGAAAACATCGTTGGGTTAACAACGGTTTTTACACCGACACCTTGAGAACACTTTCTGGTGTGGATAGCATCTTACACGTTAATTACCGCAAAGAACCATTAAACAACCTGGTTTCCATCCAGAGCAACTCGCTAATGGCCCTGGATTCTAACGCCAGCTTCCAATGGTTAAACTGTGACGAAGATAGAGCGGTTATCGATGGCGCCACAGACAGGATATTTACGCCTGCGGTCAATGGCAGGTATGCTGTTGAGCTACAGACATACGGCTGCATTGACACCAGTGTATGCTATGAAATCGATGGTCTAAGCTCAATCACTGACCTTCCTGAAACTCCGATTCGGATCTACCCAAACCCCAGCCGAGAGGGCTTCACGCTGGAATTCCCTTCCAGGCAGAAAAATGTTGAGTTCAAGGTGATGGACGTCCATGGGAGATATGTAATAAATGAGAACCTAAAAGCCGTCCAGCTTCATGAGTTTGAGGTAAACGCACCTGCTGGTCTGTATGTGGTCCTGATACGGTCACAAGGCGTTAGTTTCCGTATGAATGTCGTAAAACTGTAGAAATCTCATGGTAAGACATGAGGACGTGTAAACGCACGTTGTAAAGGTGTTTAAGGAGTAAAATTCCTATCTTTACACCGTGCGCAATCGACACATTTTCAGGCTCTTATTTCTCGGCAAAGTATTGTTATTGCTTGCCTTGCTTGGTTGGTCTAATTTCTCGATTGCACAAACCGCTTATTCCATTCAATTTTCAACAAATGGTGTATCGGACAGTTTGTTTCTTAGAAAACTGGATGTTCCAACCAGGTTTAACAATCTGAATGAAGCAAAGGCGACCCTCAATCAGATTCTTGGTGAGGCCCGACAATCGGGATATTTAAGTGCATCATTTGACTCAGTTAAATACGATTCAACTCAGATCACCGCCGACTTTCACCTGGGCAATCGATACAAGTGGACCAGGCTTCGAACTTCTAAAACGGTGGACGATTGGCTTTCGGAAGTTGGTTTGTTTCCTGAATCGTTTCAAAATGAGGTATTAGACCCGGTTGCGTTTAACAGACTTACCACACGTCTTCTGGAATATGGGGAAAACCATGGCTACCCGTTTGTCAACATAAGACTCGACAGCGTTTCGATCAAAAAAGACAGTGTTGAGGCTGTTTTACTTTTAGATAAAAACCGTTTTTTCCAATTCGATACCGTATCGATCAACGGCAATGCAAGGTTATCAAAAAACTTCTTGTATCAATACCTGGGATTCAAACCTGGAGATGTATACAGCGAACGACTAATTCGCAAACTCGACTCCAGACTATCCAAGCTTCCATACACCTCTCAAACTTCAAAACCTAAGGTGTATTTTGTTGGGAACCGGGTACGAATTGCAGTATATCTCGACCATAGAAAAACGGACCGGGTTGATGGTATTATTGGCTTTGCGCCTAACTCGTCTACAGACAACAGCCTGTTGATTACAGGAGAAGTCAATATCGACCTCAAAAACCTCTTGAGACGAGGAATTGGTTACACCCTCCACTGGAAGAGTTTTGCACAGCAATCCCAACAACTAAAAATGGGGGCTCAGTTACCCTTTTTGTTTCGCAGTCCAATAGGTGTTGACGGACAATTCGAATATGTCAAGTTCGACACCCAATTCTTTACCCTGCGAACTGCTCTAGGTGTAAAATACCTGTTTGAAGGAACTGATTTCTTTAAGATATATGTACAGAATCATCAATCTGCTCTCATATTCACCGACACATCGGAAGTTCGACAGACCAAATCCATCCCAACGTCAAATCCGGTACGATCGTTGAGTTACGGAATCCAGGTACTGAAACAGACCCTTGATGTGCCCTACAATCCAAGAAGAGGGCTACGGCTCGAATTAGACGCCAATGTGGGACGGCGAACCATACAAAAAGACATTCGCATCGAACAGGTTCTTTTTACCGATAGTGAAAACAACACCTACACGGTTTATGATTCCGCTAACCTCAAGACAACTCAAGCCGAGCTTCGGTACGACCTGGCCTATTTCTTCCCTATTGGTAAAAAGAGCACAATTGTGCCGTCTATATCGGGTAAACAACTTATATCGGAAACCATATTTTCCAACGACCTGTATCGGTTCGGAGGGAGCCGATCTCTCAGAGGTTTCAATGAAGAGTCAATTCAGGCAAATAGCTTTACCATGTTTACACTTGAATATCGATACATTCTTGGTGGGAACGCTTTTTTCCAGTTGTTTGCCAATGCCGCTTATCTCGAAAATAAAAGTGACTTGCAAAACGGCTTGCGGACTGACACACCTTACGGTTTTGGGGCAGGTGTGCACCTTGAAGTAAACACCGGCATACTGAGCTTAGCTTATGCACTAGGATCAGAACAAGGCAATCCGATAAAATTTAGCCTCGCGAAAATTCACTTTGGAATAATCAATTATCTGTAGTTTCTACAGCTCCTTTCTTCTGGTGGGCTATGTAGGTTTGCACCAAATCCTTTGACTTCTCAACCAACTGTTCTTTCATGGTTACTAAGTCGGCACCCAACCTTGCGTGGTTCGACCTTACACGAATCCACCGCATCTGATCGTTCCATTTTACCGAATCGGCCAGGTAGCCATACGCGAACAAACCCAGACTCGGCCACGACAGTGCGAAAATCATGGTGATTAACCAACTATGTGTCATTTCGAAACATAACCAAACCTGTGCCAACCCAAACGTGGTAAAGAAGAACACGCCAAGAGCCAACGCCACCGAGCCCATAAAGTCAACTCGCTTAACCACCTTCAGAGCAACAAATCGGGTAAGAACAAAGGGAACGATGTGCAACAGAAAACCAAGGAGGAACAACGGGAAACCGACAACCAACAACAGGCTTAATCCCCAAAATGATGTGCTAACACCTAAACCAATGTTCCGATCCGGCAAGTAGCTTTGATTCACTTTGAGTCTGCGCAAACCACCATAGTACTGTTGAAGTTGAATTCGAAACTCGTTGTAGTCATCTGGTTGGTGCATGGCCAGGTTTCCAACAACGCTGCTCAAGAATCGACGTTTCGCAAACCAGTCCATCTCGCTTAACGGGGTAAGATTGTTCATGCTCCCAATAAGGTTCTCAATGTGTTGAACCACATCTAACTGTCCCTGATCCTCAAACAGAATAATCAGGTCGCGCAATTCCTTATCAATATCACCTGTAAGTTGGTTTACTGCCTTCCAGGCATCCTCTTGATAAGCTTGTTTATAGTCTTTTGGTTTAATGGGCATCCCAACGTTGAGGGTCAAATTACCGCGAAATCGGTGAGGGTTGGAGTAATTGATTCCAACCGGAACGATGTGAAGGTCGAGCGCATAGTCGTTCTTATGTTCAGCTTCTAACGCAATTTTGGCTGCTCCTGTTTTAAGCGGGGCCAATACATATTTGGTTTGACATATACCTTCCGGAAAGATCATCAGGCAGCCCTTTTCCTCCATAAGCTTATGGCAATACCGGAAAATATCCTTGTTCTGATGTGTTTTTTCTGGATTGTGGTCCTTTCGAAAAATGGGGATCATCTTTAATCGCTTAAAGAGTTTTACCATTATGGAATTATTGAAAGACTCACCCCTGGCCAGAAAAAAGGTAGTGCGCTTTAATTGGGTGGCTAGTGCAATCGGATCCATAAACGCACTTCGATGATTTGGAAGAAGAAGCATGGGCTTATCCATAGGGATACGGTCCTCGTTCAAAACGTTAATTCGAACAAAATACTTGCTTACAGCGAACGAAAAAATGATCTTGAGTAACCGATAAAGCATAGGTATTATTTTCTATCAAGTTTGGTTATCAATCAAAAGTACGTATTGTATATCGTAAACCAAAAACTTTGTCACAATAACGTCAACAACAAGTATATCAACCGTTTACAAACGTTTTGTCGCCGGAAAAAACCACTTTTTTCTGAAAAATTTTGGATATGTCGAATTTTGTACTTTATCTTTGTGGAGCCCGAAGATGTGGTGTGTAACTTCAGAATTGGGCGAACTACTGATTACTATTATTTATGAAAAGAAAATTATTTGCTCTTGCAGCTCTAGGAGTTGTATTTGCTTTCAATGCTAACGCACAAGACGACGCTGATGACAATCACACTGTCGCAATCTCAATCCCAGAAGTAGCTATCCTTGACCTTGA
>JAEPQQ010000076.1:0-9174 GCA_017640445.1 Bacteroidia bacterium
GTTCCAGCGATTCCAATTCCCCATTGAGAAACTGGTCAATAAGCGCTATGTCGTCCTCGTTGATCAATGTTTCATGTTCCACTTAAGCTGCCGCAAACACTTGTATTTCTGGTTTTTGGCGCTATCTGCGTTGGAGTAACCCAACTCCACGGCAATGTCTGCCATGGGTCGTTTGTTGTAATAATAAAGTAGGAGAATTTGCTGGCATTTTTCTCCAAGGTACTTCATGCCTTTCTCCATCAGGTTGAGATGTTCCTCTCTGCGTTCCTTCCAGTCAGCTGTAAAAAGGAAGCCTGTCTCCACGTGTTTCTCATAGTCTTTGAGCGTAGAGCGCCTTCGTCCACGTCGCTTTAGTTCGTTTAACCACAGGTTGCGGCAAACTGAGTATAGGTATGTTTTGAGTTTAACTTTGAGTTCGAAATCGTCCGAACTCAATTTCTGAAAGAGGATAACCATTGCTTCCTGAAAAACGTCTTCCGCATCTGCGTCGGATCCCGAGTTTTTGACCACCAAATGCCGTACCATACCAAAATGATTTTGGTATACCATCTTCATTGCATTTGAGTTTCCCTTAGCCAGTCCTTCGACTACCGAGATGGGCTCTTCTACTTCGGTATGTGCATTAGCATCCACGCTAATAGTTAATGGTTACAATGGTTAAAGGTAACCTTTTTTAGCGAAAAAAGGTTAAACGCCTATGGAGTCCTTGCGTTTACGCACCGAAAGAGAGATGCTTCGTTCGATGTATTTGATGATCTCAGATGCGATATCAATGCCTGTTGCTGTCTCAATTCCTTCCAACCCAGGCGAGGAGTTTACCTCAATAATAAGCGGTCCTCTATCGCTTCGAAGCATATCAACACCTGCGATGTTCAGATTCAAAGCCTTAGCAGCTTTAATGGCCATCGAATTCTCCTTTCGCGTCAGTTTAACTGGTTCGGCGCTTCCACCTTTGTGCAGGTTACTACGAAAATCGCCTTCAACGCCTTTTCGTTTCATGGCACCTACTACTTTTCCATCTACTACAAACGCGCGAATGTCCTCAGCCTTCGATTCTTTAATAAACTCTTGTACAATGATGTTTGCTTCCAAACCGTAGAAGGCCTCGATTACCGAACGTGCCGCTTTTTGCGTTTCGGCGAGTACCACACCTTTCCCTTGAGTGCTCTCAAGAAGTTTAATTACCAGCGGTGCTCCACCCACCAGGTTGATCAGGTTTTTAATGTCTCCCGGGTGTTTTGCAAAAGCCGTACGCGGTATACCAATACCCGATTTCGACAAGATCTGAAGGCTCCGAAGCTTGTCTCTCGACCGCATCAAAGCCAAAGAGCTTAGTGTGGTGAATATTTTTTGTACTTCAAACTGTCGTATCACCGAACTCCCGTAAAACGTTACCGATGCCCCGATTCTTGGGATAATTGCATCAATGTTACTGACCTCATGATCACCTAAATACACATCGGGATCTTCGGTTTGCAGCAGCATGTAACATTTGGTATGATTAATCACCTGAACCTCGTGATTCCGTTGTTCCGCGGCCTCCACCAGTCGGCGGGTAGAATACAAAGAAGGTTTTCGACTTAGTATCGCAATTCTCATTTTGTATCGTTTTTCATGTTGTAGGATAGGTTCATCTTTGACACATCGATAATGAACCTGTTGTTCAAAAACTTACGACCCAATAATACAGGGTATCGCATGTTTTTACGGTTAGACAAATTGAAAGAAACCGTGTAGTTTCGGTTAAATATGGTCATCTTCAGTTTTACCTGATACCGAAACTCATAGTCTCCAAACGACGACTTCACCTTCTTTTCCTTAAACTGAGACGTCACAATGTCTTTTCCGGTGTATAGCGGGTGTTTGCGATCAAGCAGCTTAAACACCAGATGGTCTACCCCGTCAATCTCCTTAATGCGAACGCGTTCGCAGTGCACGGCGGATGTATCCGCACCCGAATCAATTTTACAGGGAATGTTCAAAATGCCCGCCTCAGGCAGGTCAATGTAATCGGTGATACCGATGGTTCTTTTTGAGCGTGTTCGTCTTTGCACCAAAATGTGAGTGTGTTTGATCGACAATTTGTCGATTTTTCCACTTACAAAAGTGCAATGAAAATAGATTCAAAAAACGATCTACAGAACTTTTTTTACGATACGTATTGGAGGGTGCCTTGGAATCTCGCAGCCTTACTTGGCATGGCTTCTGCGCTTTCCAAACACGAGAAAAAGGCCTACTGCTAAAACAGGGAACAGAAGCCAATAGAAAGGCCTCCACTTTTCGATGCGAATCAAATAAGCGACAAGCGTAAACGTTGCCACCCACTTCAGAACGAAGAAAACCACACCCCACTTGAGCGTCTTTTTAGTGACACCCCACCCCACGAGTTTCCTCCAAATTCTTCGAATTCGCATAAATTAACTTTACTTTAATAGGTTAGGCTGTTATAGTATAACGCGAGAACTTTCAATTTTATGCGTCTATACTCAGCTGGTTACAAAGTAACACCGCCTGGGAGATTTCGTTTTATCAAACCACTGAATTCCAGGCTTTTTAGACTAAATCTTCCGTAAAACCGCTAAATATGATGGTTATGTGGCAAAACTACCAACGGATTAAGGCGCTTGCCCAGGTGAAACCACTGCCAAATGCGGCAAGGCAAATCAGGTCGCCCGGTTTCACTTTTCCTTCTTCCACTGCTTCGGTTAACGCAATTGGAATGGAGGCTGCCGTTGTGTTCCCATACTTCATAATGTTGTTGAACACCTGATCGTCTCGAAGTCGCATAGTTTTTTGAATAAACTGCGAAATTCTGAGGTTCGCCTGGTGCGGGATGAGCAGATCGATGTCTGATGGTTGGTACCCGTTGGCATCCAACGCTTCATTAATCACCTGGGGAAAACGGGTTACGGCATGCTTGAACACATAGCTACCATTCATATATGGGAAATAGGATTCATCGTTTTCGTCATTTTCCTCAATAATCTCGTTCACCCAGCGGTTTGTGGCCGGGCCAATCAACGCAAGTTCTTCTGCGTGTGCTCCTTCGCTATGCAGGTGTGTGCTTAAAATTCCGCTTGTGTCGTCCGTGGCGGTTAACACAGCCGCTCCGGCACCATCACCAAAAATTACAGAAACACTTCTTCCACGGGTTGTTTTATCGAGCCCGCCGGAATGAAGTTCCGACCCAATTACCAATACATTATTGTACATACCGGTTTTTATAAACTGATCAGCTACACTCAAGCCATATACAAAGCCTGAACACTGGTTTCGCACATCCAGGGCTCCAATCGTATCCAATCCCAGCTCTTTTTGAACCAAAACGCCTGGCCCAGGGAAGTAATAATCAGGACTAAGGGTTGCGAATACAATAAAATCAATATCAGTGGCTTTCATATTGGCTCTCTCAAGTGCCATACGAGCCGCCTTTACTCCCATACCCGATGTTGAATCAATAGCCGGATTCACCCATCTTCTCTCCTTGATCCCTGTTCTCTCCTGAATCCACTGATCGTCCGTATCCATCATCTTGGACAGGTCATCGTTGGTCACCACATTATCCGGGACATAAAATCCCATTCCCGCTATTCTTGAATTTCGCATTTAGTTATAACACTTGAGTTTATGCTAAGTTAGTAAAAACTTACCAATGCTTTCTCACAATTATGTCCTGTTCGTTTCTATAGTGATACGGCCCTTTGGTCAAATGGAGCTTGAAATGGCACTATGCTCTTTGTAGGTTTGATAACGTAATAAGGGTACTTCGTTTCTCTTTTACAACGACAGAAAAGCACCGATGAGGTTCATCGGAACGTAATCCAATCCAATTGGGAAGGCGAGGGTACTTAGTTGCTTTCGCTTTTCCATTTTACGTATTCGGTCATCAATGCATTATAGAGCATTTCTCCGATGTACCGAGCGCCTCTGGAATTAAAATGGGTATAGTCTTTTGAGGCGAGTGCCGGCTTGTTATTTACCCATCCTACCATTGAGTTTTCGCCCCCCATTACACTGTACAAATCCCAGAAAGCGCAGCCATTGTCAAACGCCGCTTTTTTCATGGCATCCCGTATTTTAACAATGTTGGGGTAGGAAACATATTCTCCTGCCACCTTTCTACTCATATCGCTTGGGCCTATAACCAAAATATCCACCTCTGGCCGGGCTTTTTTAATGGCCTTCAATTGCGCGGCAAACATACGCTCATAGAAATCGTAGTTCTTCACCGGATTGGGCACTACGTTGATTCCATATTGCATAACAATCAACCTGGCATTCGATTGACTTAGTTGATTTCTATACACCGTTTGATTAATGGTTGAATACCCGGTTCCGCTACTGCCACGCATCGGGAAATTATCTACCGCAACACCTCGTTCACCATCTAGAAAAACGCCCAAAACGGTAGGTGACACACCTGTAAACTTCAACATTACCTCAGAGCCTACGGAACCACTGTGCAACAGTTTCTTGGAAGCATATGGTTTGGGCAACAACGTATGTTTATAGTCAACTCCATCTACCGAAACCACTACCTCCGACGTGTCCGTGGAACTATAGAGCAGGCTTACCTTGTTAAAAGTGCGAACCCGGGCATAGCTTCGTGTCGCACATCTGTAGCGCAACCAGCTATAGGCCGCATCGCGGCTTTCGTAAATTGGTTTGTAAACAGTATCCCAACTAAAGGCATTAGAGTCTAACGGTACCTGAATTTCGGTTATTCGATACTGGGTCGAATCCACTTTTACGCTATCCACTGGCTCTATCTTCTCCTTGATTTGTTTGACTACCAATGAATCATAAGCCTTTTGAATCAGGGTGTCTTCACCAATTTTTACCGCAAACTTGCCGGTGTATTTGTAACTCGATCCACCAATACCATAATGTCCTCCATCCAGTTTCTTGCGGGTATAGATGGCGTATTTCTTCCAATCTTTACTTTCGCTCTGGCGCACGGACACCCGCGCCCGGCTAACATCTATCGGCAATACAATACCCGGGCCATAGCCCCCAAAACGGTTTTGCATTTTGTTTCTGAGGTAATCCGATATGCGATCGCCTTCCAGCTGGGAGTCGCCGTAATGAAGTATACGGATAAGCGTTTCAGAACCATTTTCAACCTCGCTAAGTGCCTTAAAGAACTGACTAAGAGAAGATGCTTCGTTGGATGCAAACTGGATCTGTTTGTGTAACTCGGGTTCCTCAAAACTTGTATCTTTCACAACCACTTCTTCTACCAGGGTGTCGGAAAGATCTACATCACCCAGTACGGTATCGAGGTCGACCACCACTCTGTTTCGTTCATCGAAGAGGTCGGAAGCCGAAACAAACTGAACGCTAAACGCTTCCGTAATCTGCCGTTTTCCATCGGGAAAAAGCATCACCAAAAGTCCGAGAACTGCATTCAAGGCGATCAACATTACCGCTATACGGCCGGGTGAAACCTTTTGTGAATTCTTATATTTTTTGGTATCGAGCCTCACCTGCGACAGGGCTTAGTCTTGTTTGATCAGTTGATTTTTTTGGGATGCACTCATCGAATTGATCTTATTGTATTTGGCATACTTCGATGCTGGCTTATAAATCTTGAGTCGTTGGTTTACGTTAATGCGATCGCTTCGCAACTTGTTCCATTTCTTTACGTCTGAAATCCGTACGTCATACAAGTCTGCAATCCTCCCGAGGTAGTCACCTCTTCGCACCGTGTAATAGATTAGCCGATTTCCATTGTTTACAGGCGGTTTTACCACTGCTGGTTCTTCCACCTTTGGTTCATCTTTTTTAACCTGTTTTGGCTCTGTGCTGTCCTTTGGGTGGCTATCAACCCGATAGATGGAGTCGCCAAGTTCGTTGAACCGACCTACTTTTTCAAAGGGAATCTTAACCCAATATGTTTTATCGGTATTCGGAACAACCTGTTTCTTGTAAATGGCATTTGCGTTTTTAAGCGCGTCGTAATTCGTTTCCAGTGCCTTGCTCAATTGGTACATGGACAGCCACTCTGTAACAGCTACTTTTTCCCAGTCGCCATTAACCTGATTCGACGGTCGCAATTGGTGCGATTCGTAGTAACTATGCATGTAAACCGATGCGATGTATCGAGGAACAATGCTCTGATATCTCGATGGCAGGTGACTATGATAGGCCCAGTAGGAAGAATCTCCTCCCGCCATGCGGATGGCCTTGTTTACCTCAACTTCGTCAGCCACAAATGCTGCTATAACCGAATGCCAATCTCCAAACACTTCATACAGGTGTTTCAAATACGGGATGGCTGCCGAGGTCGCCTTGTGGTAATCTCTTCGTTCGTCGACGTAACTGCTAATCTTCAAACCATATCGTTTTGCAATGAGGTACCGAAGCTGCCAGTACCCTGAGCCACCATCATCCGACACTTTCCAAACGTCGTAATCGCTCAAAGCGGGTACAAGAAACTGCAACTCCACCGGCAAACCGTGCATATCGAGGCTATCTTCAATCACCGTCAAAATGGTTCCCGACTTTCCTAAGATATCTTCGGTATGCCCATTTTTATTGGCAAGATATTCTTCAATGGCGTGTTGTACATGGTCGTTGTACGATAGCTCAACAACCGAAGTTAACTTCGATATTCGATTCTTTATATCGTATGCCTGACCTCGTGCAAACGCTCCAATTAACAGGAATAGTGCTAGGCTTAGAAAACGCATTTTATTTTTTCATTAAGTTGTACAGCTCCTTTGCGATACCGAGTAAACCGGCCTCCTCAAAGTTATTACTCATCAACTGTAAACCAAAAGGCATTCCATTTCCGGTTTCTCCGGTTGGAATCGATATAGCCGGAATTCCTGCCAAAGGTGCCTGAACCGTGAAGATATCAGCAAGGTACATGGCAATAGGGTCATCAGAACGTTCACCTATTTTAAACGCAGAATCAGGTGTGGTTGGTAATAAAATGAAATCAAAACTGTCCAATATTTTGGCTGTATCACGTTGAATGATGCGTCTTACACGTTGCGCTTTTGTATAATACGCATCGTAATAATCTGAACTCAATACAAAGGTACCGGCCATAATGCGCCGCTTCACCTCTTCGCCAAAGCCTTCGGTTCTGCTTAGTTTAAATGTTGACTCCAGGTCGTTGGCGTCTTCACTGCGATGGCCATAGAGTAGACCAGAGTACCGCGCCAGATTCGATGAAGCTTCTGCCGTTGTAAGCACGTAGTAACAAGGTACCATATAGTCGAGATATGGAAAATCGACGGCTTCCACCTCGTGTCCTTCCGATCTAAGTGCTTCAATCGCCTTGTTCATATGGTCACGCACTTCAGGGTTTAAGCCTTCCGACTCAACGCAATCGCGGATGTAAGCAATTCTTTTTTTGCCTGAAACCTCTAACGCATTGATGTAATTCGGAACCGGATTTTCTGATACCGTAGCATCCCGTTCATCCTTACCTGCCATTACTTCAAGGATCAGCGCCATGTCGTCGATCGAATTCGTAATCGGTCCTATTTGATCAAAAGACGAGGCATAGGCCAACAATCCCCAACGTGAAACGCGTCCGTAGGTAGGCTTCATACCAAACGTACCCGTAAAGGATGCCGGTTGACGAATGGAACCACCGGTATCTGACCCCAGTGCGGCCATACACATTTCCGCCTGAACCGCCACAGCTGAACCTCCGGACGAACCTCCTGGAACCCGTGTCTCGTCTGCAGCATTCAGCACATTCCCGTAAGCGCTGTTTTCGTTACTGGCTCCCATGGCGAACTCGTCACAATTCAACCGACCTATAACAATGGCATCTTCAGCAAGCAACCGATCTACCACGGTAGCATTAAACACGGCCTCAAAGCCTTCCAGTATTTTGGAGGATGCAGAGACCCGATGTCCTTTATGGGAAATATTATCTTTTAAACCAATGACCAAACCGGCAAGCTTGCCTTGTTCACCTGATTGATACTTTGCATCAATTTCGCTTGCCCGTTCAAGTGCTTCATTGCTGTGCACTTCCAAAAAGGCATTCAGATGTTTATTTTGATCAATATTCTGCAGGTAGCGTTCAACAACCGAACGGCATGATGTGTTCCCTGCAGCTATTTCATGTTGAAGCTCTAAAAGCGACGTATGTTTCACTCGGGATTACTCTTCTTCTTTTTTTGGCTCTTCTTTCATACCATCTTCAATGTGCTTTTTCACATCGTTTTTGGCATTGTTAAATTCACGAATTCCGGATCCAAGCCCCTTCATTAACTCAGGGATCTTTCTACCTCCGAAAAGAAGAAGAACTACAAGTACTATAACTACCCATTCCATACCTCCTGGTAAACCTAAGAGAAAAATTGTTAAGGATATCATTTTTCCTACTTTTTATAAGACACAAAGATACGGAATTAATACGGGATAATCTCACGAGAAATAATCAGCCTTAAACAGAATGAGATTACCTTTTTTTACTAATTTCGGATTCCTTAAACAACGAGTATCATGGTAAGAAAACCGTTTAATCTTCAGGCCTGGATCGATGAGCATCGCGAGGAGTTAAAACCTCCTGTTGGCAACCGAAACCTATACAAAGATGCGGGCGACTACATCGTAATGATGGTTGCAGGTCCCAACGCACGTAAAGACTACCACTACAACGAAACCGAGGAGTTGTTCTATCAGCTGGAAGGCGATATCAACGTTCGAATTCAAGTGGACGGCAAGGCGGTTGATGTTCCAATCAAAGCAGGTGAGATGTTTCTGTTGCCGGCAAAAATCCCACACTCGCCAATGCGTAGTGAAAACTCAATGGGACTTGTTGTTGAGTTAAAACGACCTAATACCACAGACGGTCTTCTTTGGTTTTGTGATAATTGTAACAACAAACTTCATGAAACCTATTTCACACTCAACGACATTGAAAAAGACTTTCTACCTCGATTCAAGGAGTTTTACGGATCGGAAGAAATGCGCACATGTAACGAATGTGGCACGGTAATGGACACCGACCCAAGGTTTGTTTAAGTAAGTACATGTAACAACACGTATGTCAGAGAATACAATTACTAAGATTGATAGTCATGCCCATATCATGCCTCCAAATTGGGAGCGCTTAGACAAAAAATACGGATATGGCGGCTTTATTTACCTGGAAGATGAGGTAGAGACGGGTGCAAAGAAAATGATGCGCGATGATGGCGTTTT
>JAEPQQ010000076.1:9184-19064 GCA_017640445.1 Bacteroidia bacterium
GTGGAAGCTATTTTGCCAGAAATGGACGCTTTTAACGTTGACAAGATGGTGTTGTGTACCATTCCCGTTCTTTTTAACTATTGGGCCAAACCACGGCACACAAAAGAATGGAGTCGGTTTATAAACGATCACCTTATAAGCGTTCAAGATCATCATTCTCAACGATTTATAAGTCTTGGCACGGTGCCTATGCAAGACGTTTCACTGGCCATTGAAGAGATGGAATGGTGCAAGAACAATGGTATGCCCGGCCTGGAAATTGCCTCTCATATTGAAGATAAAAACCTCGATCATCCCGATTTCTATCCATTTTGGGAAGCGGCACAGGACCTAGGCATGAGCATTTTTGTTCACCCCTGGGAAATGATGGGCCAGAAAGACATGACCAAGTATTGGTTACCCTGGTTAGTAGGTATGCCCGCC
Source organism: Bacteroidia bacterium (assembly GCA_017640445.1). GTDB lineage: Bacteria > Bacteroidota > Bacteroidia > NS11-12g > UBA9320 > UBA987. Next base: position 9,608 of record JAEPQQ010000076.1, read on the forward strand.
GAAACGAGTCGTGCTATTTGCAGCATGTTGTTTGGTGGCATCTTCGACAAGTTCCCAAAACTTAAAGTAATGTTTGCACATGGCGGTGGATCCTTTGCTCACACACTGGGCAGAATATCTCATGGTTGGCATTGCCGGCCCGACCTCGTAAATGTTAATGACGTGGCTGACCCGTACGAGTACAAAGGTCGGTTTTGGGTAGATGGTATAACACACGACCAGGACGCTTTGCGCTACCTAATCAGTGTAATTGGTGAGGATAAGATCTCTTATGGCACGGATTATCCATTTCCCTTAGGCGACCTTCGCCATGGCGAGTTCATCGAGCAAATGGACGACCTGTCAGTCGAAACAAAGCAAAAGCTTTTCGAGAAAAATCTAATGGATTTTCTTAGCTAAGCGCTGGTTTTAATTTTCCCGGATTTTGTCAAGCAGCATGTTTAGCGCCTTGACCTCTTTTGAACTCAGATTGAAGAACACTTCATCGATGGTATGAATGCGTGCTGCGATCTCTTCGTATGTTGCAACGCCTTTTTCGGTCAATCTAATCTCGGCATGTCGTTTATCTGAGGCGTTGATACTTTTCCGAATCAACCCCATGTCCAACAACCGCTTAAGCAGTCGCGAAACATCTGAATCCCGATCTAAAATACGTTGCTTGATGTACGAGTTGTTTACGGCATCATCTGCCTCAAAAACAATCTTAAGCACCAGGTACTGTTGATAGGTAACTTCTGAGCCTCTAAAACAATCACGGATATGCTGGTTTACATTGGAATTGGCCAATTGGAAATTAAACAACAACTTTTCCCACTTATTTCGAAACGCTTTAACCTTAAGTAGCTTTTTCAATTTCATGCTACAAAGGTATGAATCTGTTTAAACAATTATTTCCGCTTGGTTAAGCGGCCATTTTCCAGTTGAAAGATCCGATCACAGAATTTGAAAGAATCCAGATCGTGAGAAACCAGTAACAGTGTTTTGCCTTGAAGTTTCAGTTCGTTAAGCAAGTCCAATATTTCTGCCTTTGTACCCTCGTCCAGTGCATTGGTTGCTTCATCAAAGACAAGAAACTCCGGATCACGGTATAAACAACGTGCCAGTGCCAGTCTTTGTCGTTGACCACCAGATAGTTGCGATCCATTCTCTCCCACCTCTGTCTGAAGTTTATCTGGCAGTGATTCAACCCAATCCAATAGTTTTACTTGCTCAAGCAAGCTCCTTACTCGTTGTTTATCAGGGTGTTCGTGGCCAAAGGCCACATTCGACTCAACGCTGCCCGATTGGATAAACGCATCCTGCTTTACATACCCCAAGGTGTTTTGCCATTCTCGAAGCACGTTTTCAGTTGGTTGGTCATTTACCAAAATGGTATCAGGTTCCACTTTATAGAAACCCATCACGGCATTTAACAAAGTTGTTTTTCCCAATCCCGAACCTCCATATATGCCCACAAACTCACCCTTCTTCACCTCAAGTGAAACGTTTTCAAGCACTTTATTATCTTCACCAAATGAGAATTTTAGTGAATTGATATTCAACGATTTGAAATTTATTTTATCAAGTTTTTGTTCAACGACAATAGTACTTCTATTATCAGGTATGAATTCCAAAATATTGGAGAACGTTTGAAACGTATTCATCGAGCTCACAATTCGATTTAAGGAAGGTAATAATCGAAAGGCGATGGACGCGAAAAGAGCCAGAATCGTAGCGATATTCTCGGCGGTGCTAAAGCGGTTAAAGTACCAGGCCACAACCAAAATGCCAAAAACCGCCAATACCTCCATTAATCTCTGTGGTGCTACTCCACTTAACAACTGCGACTTTATTCTGCTATGGTATACCCGCTCTCTGTGTTTCTCAAAATCGTCGGTGTACTTTTTCTCAAGGTTGAACAGTTTAATTTCTGAAAAACCAAATACCGCATGCGAAACTGCCTCATAGATCTTAGGCATACCAGCCGAAATGGTTCTGCCATGATCATCGAGCCGTTTACGACCCCACCACAAAAAGAGCATAGTTGGTGGAACAAGGAACAAAACCAGGAAACCCATCAACACTGGGAACCAAAAAGCCAGCACACCTATAACCAACACCATAAAACTCAGTTCGGTTATTACCGTTATAGAAGGCAAAATGACAAAATTGGGTAAGGAGTTTGTGACGGAGTTAATCTCGTTTAATCGCTCTCCGGAAACCAGTTTTCGAAAGGCCTTCAGGTCGGTTCTGAACGTTCCGCGGTAAATATCACTTGAAAGTGTAGATGTTATACCAAATAACTTGTTAAACTGCAGGTTGCTTAGCGCCATGATTACGATGTTCTTGACCAAAAAAAGAACGGCCAGCACGGCTATGAGTTGGATGTTGGATACGTTGGTAGTTCCAAGTCTTTCCAGAAATGGCGTCAATTGGTCGAAGTCGAGCAAAGCTATGAGGATGACAAACAACAGGGCCTGCCCAAAGAGTTCGAGAAGGATGCTTGTGAAACTCAGGAAAATGAGATGTGTATACTCTTTCTTCTCTACAGCATTAAGTGCGTTGAGCAACGTTCTTTGATACCGAAAGAGTGAAAAGAGCTTCAAACTATTCAATCAGGTTTAACAAATAGTTCCCATATCCACTTTTGGTCAGTTTTCCTGCGAGAGTTTTCAATTGCTCTTCATTGATAAAGCCTTGTTTGTAGGCAATTTCCTCAATACAACCTACTTTCAAACCTTGCCGGTCTTCAATCACCTGAACAAACTGGCCAGCCTGCATGAGGGAGCCAAACGTACCGGTATCCAGCCAGGCAGTTCCCCTATGCATCACCCCAACTTTTAGTTCGTTTCGTTTCAGGTATTCCTTGTTTACATCTGTGATCTCGTATTCCCCTCGAGCTGATGGCTCCAGATTCTTCGCAATTTCAACTACTTGATTATCGTAGAAGTATAGACCCGGAACCGCAAAATTTGATTTGGGATTTTCCGGTTTTTCTTCAATGGACACGGCCTTCATGTTGTCGTCGAACTCAACCACTCCATAGCGTTCGGGATCGCTTACGTGGTAAGCAAATATCACTCCTCCCTGTGGGTCGGCGTTTTCTTTTAACATGTGCGCCAGACTCGTACCAAAAAAGATGTTGTCTCCCAATATCAGGGCTACTTTATCGTCTCCAATAAATTCTTCCCCGAGTACAAAGGCCTGAGCCAGGCCGTTTGGAACTTCCTGAACCTTGTACTCAAACCGACATCCAAGTTGGCTGCCGTCTCCTAATAATTTCGAAAAATGAGGAAGGTCGTGCGGTGTTGATATGATCAGAATTTCCCTTATACCAGCGGTCATTAGGGTGGACAAAGGATAGTAGATCATGGGTTTATCGTACACCGGCATGAGCTGCTTGCTCATGGCCAATGTTAATGGATGTAACCGGGTACCTGACCCACCTGCCAAAATTATTCCTTTCATAGTCAACGTTTTATCGTTGTTCGTACTGCTGTTTGTAGTATTCTAAGTATGCCCCGGAAGTTACATGTTCCAACCACTGTTCATTCTCAAAATACCAATCGATCGTTTTAGACAGGCCTTCTTCAAACTGAAGCGACGGCTCCCAACCCAATTCGTTCATCAACTTCGATGAATCGATGGCATAACGGAAGTCGTGACCTGCACGATCTTTCACGAACGTAATCAATTTCTCGGAATCTCCTTCGGGTCGTCCCAGTTTTTGGTCCATGAGCTTGCACATCAGCCGAACCAAATCAATGTTCTTCCATTCGTTGTTTCCACCGATGTTGTAGGTCTCTCCCGCCCCGCCTTTATGAAAGATTACATCAATGGCAGCTGCGTGATCTTCCACGAACAACCAGTCGCGTACATTGTCGCCTGTTCCGTAAACCGGCAAGGGTTTGCGATTTCGAATGTTGTTAATGAACAAGGGGATCAGTTTCTCCGGAAAGTGATGAGATCCGTAGTTGTTCGAACAGTTCGAAAGTTTTACAGGCAGTCCGTACGTTTCGTGATATGCCCGTACAAAATGATCGGAGCTGGCTTTTGAAGCTGAGTAAGGTGAGTTTGGGCTATACGGTGTGGTTTCGGTAAACTTCCCTTCGTCGGAGAGCTCTCCATATACTTCGTCTGTGCTCACATGGTAAAAGAAACCCTCAGGATTTTTGCGGTGTGTTTTAAACGCGTGAATCAGGTTGACCGTGCCCACCACGTTGGTATAAACAAATTCCAAAGGGTTGGAAATGCTTCGGTCTACATGAGACTCAGCAGCCAGGTGTATGACACAATCAAACTGCTCTCTTTCAAATAAACCATCGATGAATTCGCGGTCTACAATATCACCTTTTATGAATCGGTAGTTTTCCTTTGATTCAATATCCTGTAAGTTTTCCAGGTTACCTGCGTAGGTAAGTTTATCGAGGTTTATAATTTCATATTGAGGATAGTTCAGCACAAATCGTCTCACTACATGCGAGCCAATAAAACCGGCACCTCCAGTTATTAATATCTTCATTTTTCTTTTTCGGCACTAAGTTCGATGACCAATGTGGTGTAAGGAGGAATCAACGCGCCAAACCCCTCTTCTCCAAACGCCTCTGTAAACGGAATTAGTGCCCGTGCTTTTTCTCCGTTGCGCATAAGGGTTAGAAGTCGATCGAGGCCGGCTACTCGTGTTTGTTGGCCTCCAATCTTATAACTCCAGGCGTCGCCTTCACGTGTACGTTCTATTACACGATCATCAAGTGTAGAGTAAATATAGGTAAGGGCCACACTGTCGCCCTCTTCGAGAAGTTCTCCCTGGTCATTGGATTTGACAATCTCATACATGATGCCCGTTGTATCCGTTTGGGTGGTCCAGGCCTTCCGTTCAACAAATTTTTTCATTTGGGCGAGTTCCTGTTCGCTTTTATAAATGGTGTGTTCAAATGGATTTAAGATGGCCACAACACCAATATGAAGTTTAAACATGGAATCGTTCTCCAACCCCCTGGGTATTGACAGATTGTGCAGGGTAAAAAACGAGTCGACACTGAGTTTAAAAGCGGCGCTGTCTTTTTCCCGCAACATGCCAAGACCTTCGTGGAAGTCGCCCGGATAAATGGGCTCGCTTCGTTGAAACATAGCGCGTTCCTGAAACACAACGCTGTCGTGGCGGGTCATTGCGGTGATATTCAAATTGTATATATCTCCTTTGTCGCCTGTTTTACCTCCGTCGTTCTTTTCGAAGAAGTAGTATTCCAGTCCGGTTTCAGTTCGTTCATAGAACTGTTTCGGGCCACAGGAAGTGATTAAGATTAATGCAGTTAATGTGCCAACAAGTTTTTTCATTCTGCGTCGCTGTTTAACAGTTGTTCTTTGTATTGTGGTAGTACTTTTTTAAACTTCGCCACGGCGTTTTCCAGTGTATCGGTTGAAGATCCTCCAGCGGCATTTAAGTGTCCTCCTCCATTGAAGTGTTCGGAGGCAAATTCGTTGCACGGGAAGCTTCCTTGCGACCGGAAGGACATTTTGACCATTACCGTTCGATCAATTATTAACGCCGAAAACACAATTCCTCTTATACCCAAACCAAAATTCACAAAGCCTTCGGTATCTCCCGTTTGGATGTTAAACCTCATAAGCTCTTCCTGGGTTAGGTATACGAGGGCTGTTTTCAACTCGGGTATGATGTGAAGTTTCTTGTAGAGTACATACCCCATAAGACGGTATCGACTAAGCGAAAAGTTGTCTAACATCAGGGCATGAATCTTAGCGGAGTCGATGCCGAGGTCCATCAGTTTGGCTGCTACTCTCAGGGTATGACTGCTGGTAGAGCTAAATCGGAACGAACCGGTATCAGCAACCATTCCGGCATAAATGCACGAAGCCATATCTGCATCGATCAATTCTTCTCCGTCATTTTTGATGATAAAGTCGTAGATCAACTCGCAGGTCGAACTTGTTTCGATGGTCCAGAAGCGGTAATCATCAAACCCCGATGGTTCGCGGTGATGGTCGATCATTATCTTTTTAGCTGCCGATTCCTTTACAATGTGCCCAAATTGGTTGATTCTGGACAAGTCGTTAAAGTCGAGACAGAAGATGATGTCTGCTGCGCGAGCGAGTTCGACGGCCCGATCGACGTTTTGTTCAAAATTGATCACGATGTCGTTTCCAGGCATCCAGTGTAAATTGGATGGGTAGTCGGTGGGTGTTACAACGGAAACATCTTTACCCAGCTTGGTCAGATAATGATATAATGCGAGGGAAGACCCAAGGGCATCGGCGTCTGGTTTGTGGTGTGTGGTAATGACAATTTTAGTACCAGAACCACTGTGTATAAAAGGCAGTATACCTTCGGTTGTGTCTTCCAACATAATGCGTTTCGAATTCTTTGACAAAACTCGCAAAATATGTGTAACTAAACCTATTTTTGCAGCCGATTTTAAAAAACGAGAAGAAAAAAATCATGGCTACAAACAGAACTTTTACAATGATTAAGCCGGATGCGGTTGGCAACGGTCACATTGGAAACATTTTGGCAGACATCATTGCAGGTGGTTTTACTATTAAGGCGATGAAGTATACCCATCTAACCAAAGAATCTGCGGGTGCATTTTATGCAGTTCACAAAGAGCGTCCTTTTTACAACGATTTGGTTGAATTTATGACCAGCGGTCCGATAGTGGCTGCGATTCTTGAAAAAGACAATGCGGTTGCTGATTTCCGAGCGTTGATTGGTGCTACCAATCCTGCGGAAGCTGCTGAAGGAACAATTCGTGCGAAGTATGCGAAGTCGATTGACGCAAATGCGGTTCACGGAAGTGACAGCGATGAAAATGCGGCGATTGAAGGAAGCTTCTTCTTCAGCCAATTGGAGCAACACTAAGAAATAAACGGGCAAAGAGGTATCTTTGTCTGAAACATTGTTCTCCTACGCTAAAGCTTGGGAGAACAATGGGCCTATAGCTTCCACCTGAGCGGTGGACAAGCAACTTCGCTAAGGCCGGTTTACGTAAGGAAGTTGTAGTCGACAGACTGAGGGCCTATAGCTCAGTTGGTTAGAGCACCTGACTCATAATCAGGTGGTCCCTGGTTCGAGCCCAGGTGGGCCCACGTAATAGAAAGCCTTCGCTTGTGAGCGAAGGCTTCTTTGTGCTTGAGCAAACCAACGCCCCCCCTTTGGCTAAACGCCATAAAAGTTTAAACTTCGCCGAAGGCAGACAATGGTCGAAAAATTTAAACCAGAAATAAATAAAGCGTACCTCATTGATCAATATACCATGATCCATATTCTCAATGGTAGTGGTATGATTCAGGTGGACTTTAAAAATTTTGACAATTGGAGCGACAAACTCATATTTCTTGAAAAAGGTCAGTACATCAAGTTCATCAATGATGATTTCTTAGTTAGAAAAATCGAGTTCAACGATGTCGAGATTTTTAGAAACCAGAACTTCCGTGTCCTATTTAAACACCTGGTTTCGCTGGGTTATATCAACTTTAGCGAATGTACCGATTGTCAGAATTATCTGAACAACTCCATTTTTTCCAACCCAAACGAAATATTAGATGTTTCCGCTAAACAGTGGTTTTGGCAAAATCCGTTTCAAGCCAATAGCCACGAATACCACATCATATTCGACGTTAAAGACATTGTTGACCATAAATTCAAGAACCATCTCAACAACAGCGAAATAGCAAAACTCATTCGCCAATACGATATGGACGCACAATCCATATACAAAGACAAGGTAGGCCTAAGCATCAAAAAGATGTTTGCCAACAAACGGTTGTTGGAGTCGCAAAAGGAAATTGCCTTTACCGGTAAAAGCATCAAGGAAATTTCATATGAATTTGGCTACAACGACCCAGCCTATTTCAATCGCATCTTTAAATCTAACGTTGGTAAAACACCTAACGAGTTCCGTGAGAACATAGCGGCGGATGGAATCGATTCCTTCATCATGAATATCAATGAACTCCTGAGCTTACATCATGACCAGCAACGGAATGTCGATTTTTATGCCGACAAAATGCATATGTCGGTACAAACCTTGTCGAAGAAGGTGCAGGAGAAAATGCAAATCACCATTGGTCAGCTTATCAGGCAGCAAATTATTCTGACAGCCAAAAAACACCTCGATGAACACGTGTCGGTCAAAGAGGTTTCTCATCTCCTGAACTTTGAGGAAAGCAATCACTTCTCCTCGTTCTTTAAACACTACACAGGCTTAACCCCCAGTCAATACCAAAGCAAAAAAGTGCAATAGACTACCACTTTTTTGTAGCTACACCGGGCTGATGCTCTCTCACCTTTGTGATAACATTTTTAATCACATAAATCAGTCATTATGAATATTAAAGAACAAACAACAAAAATGGATGAGATGGTATCAAAAGGTGATATTGTCAACGCAGTAAAAGAATACTTTGCAGAAGATGCTGCCACATCCGATTACAGCAAGGTAGCCACCAGTGGTAAGTCGCAAATGGTGGAAAAAATGGAGCAGTTTGTGGGGGCCATCGCCAACGTAAATGGCATTACCCACCACCGCAGTCTTGTTGACGGGAATGTGTCTGCTTCCGAATTTACATTCGACTTCGATATGAAAGATGGTAGTGCCGTCTATTGGCACGAAATCATTCGCAGAGTATGGAACGAGGAGGGCAAAGTGGTAGAAGAAGAATATTTTGACGCATTAAATCAGAAATCATGAAGTTCGTAACGAAAAGAATACATGCCTTTCTTGACTATCCGGTGGCCTTGGCCCTGATGGCGCTTCCCTTCCTGTTTGGATTAGGACAATCAAACCCCATGGCGTTATACCTATCAGTAACAACTGGAGTTGCCGCATTGGTGTTAACCTTGCTCACCGATCATCATTTGGGTGTGTATCGCGTAATCCCATACCAATGGCATTTGTACGTTGATTTTGCGGTAGGAGTGGTCTTTGTACTCGCTCCGTTTATCTTCTCATTCGAAGGTATAGATGCCTACTACTATTGGATCAATGGAGGAGCCGTATTAACCGTGGTTAGCCTGCACAAGTCGGAGGAGGCAATCGCCTGATCAATTCTTCAGAAAGAAATGGTAAATGGAGCCGATGGGCTTACCAGAGCTTAAAACCACCTGAGGTTGAAATGGTATTTACAAAAAAAATGGGGAGCTGAGAGGTTCCCCATTTTTTTCATAAACTGGCACTTCAAGTTTTATACTTACTTTTGCCGCCGAGACAAGAACTATGTTTTTAACACAATTACATCATCATCATTTTCATACTGGCACTCAGGCGAGCAGGAAATGATATGCATGTAATTCAATGATATTTCAAAACCCGTCTGAGTAAATCAGGCGGGTTTTTTGTTTCCTCAAACTTCCTGTTCGGTTTACTCAGACATTAAAACAAAAAAATGAGTAAGCTAAAAATCGCGATTCAAAAGAATGGGAGATTACACACCGATTCCTTAAAACTCCTACAAAGCTGTG
>JAEPQQ010000077.1 GCA_017640445.1 Bacteroidia bacterium
ATATACATCTTCCTTTATGTAATTTACCGATTGCCGGATAGACGTATAAACGGCTTCCAGCTTTTCTGAGCTTTGAGAAGGTCGTCTGAAATCCATAGCCTGGGCAGCTACCATAGCTTCAATACCTAAAACCGTGATGGTGTTTTGCAATACCTTATAACACTTGGTTGCGGCATTCGCCCCCATGCTTACATGGTCTTCCTGGCCATTGCTGCTCACAATGCTGTCGACCGATGCCGGTGTGCAGAGTTGCTTGTTTTGACTCACAATACTGGCTGCGGTGTATTGAGGAATCATAAAACCACTGTTCAGTCCGGCATTTTCAATTAGGAAGGCCGGTAAACCACGCTCCCCGGATATAAGTTTGTAGATGCGTCGCTCCGAAATATTGGCTAGCTCTGCCAGTGCAATGGCTATGTGATCGAGCTGTATGGCAAGCGTTTGTCCATGGAAGTTACCAGCAGACAGAATCAAATCCTCGTCTGGGAACACATTCGGGTTATCGGTAACCGCGTTAATCTCGTTGTTGATGATCTCTTCAGCCTGACTCAATGCATCCAGACTCGCGCCGTGTACCTGAGGCGTACACCGGAAACTATACGGATCCTGCACATGAACCTTCTCCGTTTGTTGCATAGGGCTGTCTTTGAGCATTTCAAAGATCTCAAGCGCACACTGTTGTTGACCATGTTGGTTTCGTATCGCGTGGCTCGAAGCCATAAAAGGTTCGATTCTTGCGTCAAAGGCTTCGGCGCTCAGGGCTGCTAGTTTGTTGGCAACGGAGATAAGGGAAAGACCTTTGCCCGTACAATAAACGCCAAACGCGGCCATAAACTGAGTACCATTGATCAACGCCAATCCCTCCTTGGCCTTCAACGAATAGGTTGCGTCTTTAAGAAAGTTAGCCGAAACCACCTCTCCATTTTTCCATATGCTTCCCAACCCGATTAAAGGCAGTGCCAGGTGTGCAAGAGGGGCAAGGTCGCCTGACGCACCGAGTGAGCCCTGTTCAAATACCACGGGCAACAGATTCTCATTGTACAGATGAATCAGTTTGTTAACCGTTTCGAGCTGAACTCCACTATGACCTTTGGTGAGGCTCAAAACTTTTAGGATGAGCATGATCCGAATGATATCTGCCTCTACGTAACTTCCAGTGCCACAGGCATGCGACATGAGTAAGTTGCGTTGAAGTTGCTCAAGTTCATGTGGAGGGACAATTGTATTGCACAACGACCCAAATCCGGTATTGACACCGTATATGGGCTTTTCTGATGTTTGGATTTTCCGTTGAACGTAGTTAAAACATTTTTCCGTACGTTGAATCGCCTCTTCGGTTAATTCAATCTTATGGTCGGATTCAATCAGTTCGAGAACTTCTTGTAAACTTGTATGCTCTCCAATTTGCATGTCCTTATATCTTCGTTTTAAGTTGTAGCATCAAACGGGTTATAACGCGCTTCGTGTTTTCAGGAAAATCACCGTTCATCATCCATTCGAAATAGGATGGTTCTGTCTTAAACACATCCGACACGGGTTTGCCGCGATGCTTGCCAAAGGCAAAACAGGGTTCTCCTTTTTTGTTCCGTTTTATCCTTCCTGCCAGATCAACAAATTCATTCTGTCCGCTGAAGGCGTGAAGAAAATCAACGGTAGGGGTGAGGTCGTCGTATCGCTCTATCTGTGCCTTTATGATTTCCCATGTCGCAACTGTATCTGCCTCCGCCGAATGCGCATTTACCAGTTCGCTATCGCAATAAAACCGATAGGCCGCGGCCAGGTTTCGAGGCTCCTTTGTGTGGAAAATGCGTTGTGCATCGATAAACTTCCTTTTTTCCGTTTGGAAGTCAATATCGGCACGGTAAAATTCTTCGACCAAAAGAGGGAAATCAAACCGGTTTGAATTGAAGCCAGCGAAATCCGCATCTCCGATAAACTGGCTTAGTTCGTGCGCGATGTCCTTAAAACTAGGACAGTCGACTACATCTTTATCGAAAATGCCGTGAATGGCAGAAGAATCGGCAGGAATCGGAATTCCGGGATTCAGGCGTTTGGCATAATGGGTTTCGCTTCCATCAGGCATTGATTTGATCAGATATAGATCAATAATTCGATCGTGTGACACGTTTACTCCGGTGGTCTCCAAATCGAAAATTACGAGCGGTCTTTTTAACTCAAGCGGCATATTGCTGCAATATTAGAATTAAGTTGCTTAAAAAGTCTAGAATGGTTTGTTTTGAATGCAAATGACGGCATTTTTTCAAGTCAATCCAGAACTTCCGGAGGTCGATTTCCTATTAGGCTCCAAATCTCCCAGAAGACGTGAGTTACTCAGCATGTTAGATATCGATGCGGAAATAGTCCATATCGGAGCCGATGAAGAGTTCCCAAGCGACCTTACGTTACGGGACGTGGCTCAATACCTGGCAGAGAAAAAATCAAATGCGTATGGAGGCGACCTCACCGGTAAGATACTGATTACTTCCGACACAACGGTGTTACTTGAAGATCAAATCCTGAATAAACCACAGGATATGAATGAGGCAAAAGCTATGCTTCGCGAACTTTCTGGCAAGAACCACTTTGTCAACACAGGCGTGTGTTTGAGAACAGCGTCCGGAATTTCGTCGTTTTCCGATCTCACTATAGTCACTTTTAAAGAACTTAGTGAATCCGAAATCGATTACTACGTAAACACATACAAACCCTTTGATAAGGCAGGAGGTTATGGTATTCAGGAATGGATAGGAGCAGCTGGTGTTGTAGGAATTGAAGGTTGTTATTACAATGTGATGGGACTCCCAACACAAAAACTTTATTCAGAATTATGCGATTTCATAAGACGATACTTTCAGTAACTTGTTTCCTAACACTTGTAAGCCAGTCAGCATTTGGGCAAGTAGATACGAGTTATTTCTCAAACCTTTCATATCGAAACCTTGGACCAAACAGGGGAGGAAGGTCAACAGCGGTAGTAGGAGACCTCAACAACAGAGATCTGTTCTACATGGGAACTACCGGAGGAGGGGTTTGGAAAACCACAAACGGTGGCACTTCCTGGAAAAACATCTCGGATGGCTATTTCGGTGGAAGTATTGGAAGTATTAGTGTTGCTCCATCTGACGACAACGTTATTTATGTAGGCCAGGGAGAGGAGAGTCTCAGAGGAAACGTATCATTTGGCAATGGTGTTTGGAAGAGCGAGGACGCAGGTGTTACCTGGCAGTTTAAAGGTTTAAAAAATGGGAGACACATAACCCGAATTGCTGTTCATCCTACCAACGCCGATATAGTCTATGCAGCCGTATTAGGCGATTTGTTCGTCGACTCAGAGGAACGAGGATTGTATCGAACTGAAAATGGAGGAGATTCGTGGGAAAAGGTTTTGTTTGGTTCGCCATCAGCCGGTTGCAACGAAGTAGTGATCGATCCTATGAACCATAGAAACATCTACGCGTCTACTTGGAAAGTGAGACGTACACCTCATAGTTTCTCAAGTGGAGGAGAAGGGTGTGGCTTATGGAAAAGTACCGATGGGGGGGCAACCTGGAACAACATTCTGGAAAATAACGGTCTGCCGAAGAGTGGATTATTTGGCAAGATTACCGTTTCCGTCTCACCTGTACAGAAAAATCTTGTTTTTGCCATGATAGAGAACAAGTCTGGGGGCGGTTTGTACCGCAGTGCAGATGGTGGTAAGAACTGGGAGCTGGTTAACCGCGAAGGTAAGATCAGGCAACGTGCCTGGTATTTTTCGAGGGTCTACTGCGATACGAAAGAACCCAACACGGTGTACGTGATGAATGTTAGGTTTCAGAAATCAGTTGATGGCGGCAAGACCTTTAAGGCGATACAAACACCCCATGTTGACCATCATGACCTTTGGATTGACCCAAACGACAACCAACGAATGATTACGGCAAATGATGGAGGTGGTCAGGTTAGTTACAACGGCGGTAATTCATGGTCAACCTATATGAACCAACCCACCGAGCAGTTCTATCGGGTATCAACCGATAATCATATTCCCTATCGGATCTATGGTGCACAGCAGGACAATTCAACCATGCGTGTTAATCATTTAACCGGCCAATGGGAGCCAACTGCCGGCGGTGAAAGCGCTCATATTGCTATTGATCCAGAAAACAATGACCTCGTTTATGCCGGAAGCTATGGTGGTTACTTAACCATGTTTAATCATAAGACAAAGGATCGACGAGCCATCAACGTATGGCCCGACAATCCGATGGGATACGGTGTAGAAGGAATGAAATATCGATTTCAATGGAATTTTCCCGTTTTCTTTAGCCCACACAACAAATACAAGCTTTATACTGCTTCTAACCATTTGCACGTGAGTTATAATGGTGGTGAAAGTTGGAACATCATAAGTCCTGACTTGACTCGGAACGACTCCACCAAAATGACAACAAGTGGCGGACCAATAACCAAGGATAACACCGGAGTAGAATATTACTGTACAATTTTTGCAGCCACCGAGTCTGCCCTTGAACAAGACGTGATTTGGGTTGGGTCCGACGATGGATTACTTCACATTACCCGCGATGGCGGGCAGAACTGGGTAAACATAACGCCTAAGGGACTACCGGAATGGACCATGATCAATTCGATAGAAGCGGACCCTTTCCAAAAGGGAGTAGCCTATGTAGTGGCCACTAGTTACAAGTTGGGTGATTATCGACCCTACATCTACCGCGTGAGCGAATACGGTAAACACGCCGAACTGATTGTGAATGGTATTGAAAAGGATCACTTTGTTCGCGTAGTACGAACCGATAATGAGTTCAATGGAATACTCTATGCCGGAACCGAGAGAGGTATGTACATCTCGTACAACCACGGCAAAGAGTGGCAAACCTTTCAACTCAACCTACCGGAAGTTCCAATAACCGACCTGGCACTGAAAGACAATGATTTAGTGGTTGCCACTCAGGGTAGAGGCTTTTGGATACTCGATAATCTTTCGGCGGTGAGGCTGGCAAAAAAAGACCCGCTAGAAGATCAGGTGGCCATGATTGCAACCGAAAGTGGACATCTGGTGCCTCGGGGAAAGGTAAGTCTGGTTTACTATCTAAAGGATACGTTAACCAGCAAGGATACGTTGATGCTGGATGTATTGGATTCTGACGGCAAATCCATACGCACCTTTTCGAACGTTAAGTTTGGTAGGGACACCATAACCATCAACCCTAAAACGGGCATGAACTACCAGCATTGGAGTATGCGACTCAGAGGTGCACAAAGGCCTTCAGGAATGATACTTTGGTGGGCATCAACTTCAGGGCCCAAAGCAAAGCCCGGGGACTATTCGTTTCGGCTTAGATTGGGCGATTATCAGGAAATCAAACCGTTTCAAATAGGTATTGACCCAAGTTCCGATGCCACTCCGGAAGACTACGTGGCCAAAACAGACTTTCTGGTTGAAGTAGTGGATAAGCTGGATGAAACGCATAAGGCACTGGAGCGTATGACAAAACTCTCAGGGCAACTGGAAGCATTTCGCAGTGGACACGATCTACCAGCGGGTGATACCATTTTGGTGTTGATAGACTCACTCACGAATAAACTATCTACTCTCAAGAACGAGTTGTATCAGACAAAAAACCGGAGCGAACAAGACCCAATCAACTTTCCTATTAAGCTTAATAATAAACTGGCCCACCTTAACTCACTGGTGAGCATGGGTAACTTCGGACCTACGGTACAGGCAGTCAAGGTAAAGAACGAAATCATAACAGAGATTGATAAGCGTTTAGAAGACTTTAAGCGTATCCAGGAGGAGTCAATTCCGGCGTTTAACCAACTTTTGCTCGATCGGAACGTGCAAATGATCCGGGTGGATTAGCGTGATACAGCATCTATAGGGTGCTTCAACTCAATTTTTATGATTGTCTTTTAAACCTTGGTCTTTTTGCTATTTTTGGTAACAGTTTAATTTTCAAGGGATGGGAGAACAGGCAATTACCAAATTTTCTGATTCAAGTCAGAAAAGGGCTTTTACAAAACGACTGCTAAATGATATAAAGGCATTGGATTACATGTTGGCTAACAACATGATCGAACGTCATATTAACCGGATCGGTGCCGAACAGGAGTTGGTTCTTCTTGACGAAAACTGGAAGCCAGCCCTAAACAATGTAGAACTCCTTGAAAAAATCAACGACGAGCATTATACAACCGAAATCGCACGATTCAATCTGGAGATCAATCTGGATCCATTTGTATTTGAAAAAGACTGTTTCTCACAGTTAGAGAATCAGTTATCAACTTTGCTGAACAAGGGACAGAAGGTTGCTAAGGCAAATAACACCCACATCTTACTTACGGGTATTGCACCTACATTGGGGCAACAACACTTGCACTTTGAGCAAATGACTCCGAATTCGAGGTACAAGGCCCTCAATGACATGATTTATGCCGAAAGAGGAAGTGACTTTGAACTTAACCTAAGTGGCAAAGATGAACTGATGACCCGACATCCGAACATCCTGTTTGAGGCGTGTAACACCAGTTTTCAGGTGCATCTTCAAATTGACCCGGAAGAATTTGTAAAACAATATAATTGGTCTCAACTAATTGCTGGTCCCGTATTGGCCATTGCCGCAAACTCTCCTTTGCTTATGGGTAAACGTCTTTGGAGTGAGACCAGAATTGCTTTGTTCCAGCAGAGCGTGAACACCACCAATACGTTTAACAACGTTCGCAACAAGCAACCCAGGGTATCGTTTGGTAGTGACTGGGTTACAAACTCGGTTACCGATTTGTACAAGGACAATGTGTCTCGATTTAATGCTTTATTCAATGTAGAGTCAGATGAAAACGCATTGGAAATGGCTATGGCCGGAGAAATTCCACATTTAAAGGCATTGAACCTACATAATGGTACGGTATACAAGTGGAACCGCCCATGTTATGGCGTAGGAGGAGGGAAGCCTCACTTGAGAATTGAGAACCGCTATATACCAAGCGGTCCAACGGTTTTAGATGAAATGGCAAGTTCCGTGTTCTGGTTAGGTCTTATGGTAGGTATGCCCGAAAAGTATGCCAACCTACCGGCGATGATGGATTTTGAAGAAGTTCGGTTTAACTTTTACAATGCTGCCCGCAGAGGTTTAAACAGCCATTTCAATTGGTTTGGGAAGATCATTCCTGCAAACCGACTGCTTTCCAAAGAGCTGTTAGACATTGCTTACCAGGGTCTCGACAAAATGAAGGTCAACTCGGATGACATAACCAAGTATATGTCGGTTATAGAGAATCGTATCCGTAAAAAGATAACCGGGTCGAAATGGATCAGTAAGAACTATAGCCAACTCCTGAAGGGGAGTACACCTAACGAGGCGTGCATCAATATCACAAAGAAGATGTACGACAATCAGAACAGCGGAAAACCCGTGCACAAATGGAAAAACTTAAGTAATAAAGAGCAACAGGTACAGAAAGAATTCAAACGGGTGAATGAGATTATGGAAACCGACTTATTTACGGTGAATGAAGACGATTCCATCGACCTGGTGGTGAACGTGATGAATTGGCAGAATATCCGTCATGTGCCTGTAGAAAATGCTGATAATGAGGTGGTTGGTATCATTAATGCCCATTGTCTTATCGAATATCTTGTTAATAAAAAGGAAGATGACAGCCCGGCTGCCAAGGAAATCATGAAAACGGAATTTCCTACCATATCGGCACAGGCAAGTGCCAAAGAAGCCGTACTTTTGATGGCTGATAATCGAGTGGATGCACTACCTGTGGTAGATCTTGAAAACCGGTTATTGGGAATTATCACTGAGAGCGATATTATTCAGGTTCTCAAGATAACAAGTAAAATTAGCGACTAGAAACGTATGCGCGAATCCAGATTTGAGATTCCGGTGTTTGAAAACACACTGGAGGTTTCAAGGTATTTAGGAGATGTAGGGAATCAAGAGGGCAATACCGTGCTCTTTATTGGTGGCGTTCATGGAAATGAGACCGCGGGAGTTGGAGCACTTAATCGGGTATTTGAGCAATTGAACCAGGGTGATATTGACCTTACAGGAAGGGCAGTAGCACTCATCGGAAATATGGAAGCCACCCGATTGGGTAAGCGATACGTAGATAAAGACTTAAACAGGATCTGGACGAGAGAGGTGTTAGACGACTTACATTATGATCGGTTAGACAACCAACACTCAGAATACCACGAACTTAGAGAGGTTTATAACGAATTACAGACTATTCTGGCTCAAACTAAAGGTCGTTTGTTTGTGATCGATCTTCATACTACATCAAGCCCAACCATACCATTTATTGTAACGAACAAAACCAATTCGGCCATGGAGTTTACCAAGCGGTTTCCTATGCCGGTGGTAAGTGGTTTAATGGGGTTTTTAGATGGAACTCTGCTTTCGTATATCAACGATCTTGGGCATGTTGGCCTGGCGTATGAAGCCGGACAACACAAGAGTCCGCAGTCAATGATAAAACACGAGAGTTTTGTTTGGCAATGCCTTTATTATGCAGGCGTTTGTAAAAACCTCACCGATGATTTCTTACAACACCATGCTTCGATACTGGAAGAAGAATTGGTGACCCGTACAAACAATTTTAAACTGATAAGTCGGTATAAGATCAAAAACGGTGAAGCGTTTGAAATGAACCCTGGTTATGCCAATTTTCAAAAAATTTACAAAGGGGAGGAGTTAGCAATGAACCAGGATGGGCCTATTTGTTCGCCTTATGATGGTTATGTGTTTATGCCGTTGTATCAACCACTTGGCGACGATGGTTTTTTTATCATCAAACCCGAGGCGACATAACCTAGCCAGACCTGGAAGTACGCTTAGAACCTTGAGCGTCTATTTCAATGGCCTCAAACAGGTATAGTTTTAGGAGGTCGATGTCGATTTCCTTGACGGTCAAAAAGTCTCTGTAAACAACGTATTTTCGGTTTTCAATTTTAAAATAATCAAGTTCCTTCGGAAGTAAGTGGCCATGGGTAAAACCAAATCGAACACCGTTATACTGACGCTTACTACCCCACAAGACTGATCCCGGCCATAAGAAACAAACTGATTTATTTAGGTAGAAATAAGGTACGTTGTATGAGAGTTTTTCTCTAACATTTGGCACATTTTCCAGAATCAGTTGTCGCAGAAAAAGCGTAACCTCTTTCTCATCGTCAGGAAGGTAATCCAGAAATTCGTCCAGATTTTTAAATTTAGGAGTTTTCATGGTTTAAAGCCCCTGAGCACGAAGCATTTCCAATGCCTGCGCTAGGTGTCTCTTTTCATGTGTTATGATGATCTTAAATGCAGTTTCCAATGTGTAAACGATGTTTCGATTGGCAGGAGAGGAAATGACCGCACCTTGTTTAAGCAAGCCTTCCGATTTCCGAAGATGTTCAATAAGCATGTCTTGCTCTCGCTTAAAGTCGTCTAAAATGGCTGGGCCAAAATCACTTAATGTCGGTTCCCAAACCGGAAACGTCTTAATTTTTCTTTTACGAGAAGGTTCTACCGACCTTAGAATCGATTTCCCAAGGAAATTAACCACGAAACCAATACGACCGTGGAACGGAGGGGTGAAACTTCCATCCAGCATGCCATCTATTGTGTCGTAATACGACCGGTTTACGGCCATGAGATGATCAATGTTTTGCGCAATGCTCCAGGAGTCGCTCGAAGGCTTGAAGTTCATCTGATGCGACGTGAGTTCGCCAAAATAGCTTTCAAAATCGCGGGTGACCTGGCCTATTTCCAAAACCAGATTTTCGACTTTCATTTTATGAATATTCGGTTCCACGACTACAAGTGGCTCGAATATACGAAATTTATGTCACTTTTTTGTCAGGCTAAATCAATAGGCGTAAAACGAAAGGTATTGCTTACCACCTTGTGGCGAAACCCCTTCAATCCGTATCTGCCCACGCAGGTTTTCAAGCTTGTTTACAAAGTCTTTTAAATCGGTAGCAGGTTTTTTGTTGAGAGCTGTAAAAATGAAACCTTCCGGAATATTCATTTTTCGTAATTGGCCATTGCCTATTTTGGTTACGCGTATACCACTTTCGATGGCAAAATGTTCCAGTTCGTATTTGCTGACCGTTTCAAATTCAGCGCGCAATTTCTCAGAGTAATGCGAAACGCGCTTTTTTAGCTCATAATCGCCATCCAGGTTCACAAGTTTGATGTCTTTGGTGAGTCTGTTCCCGTCGCGTAAAATCACATAACTTAACTCGTCTCCTGGTCTATGATATGCAATAACCTCGTCGTACATAGCTTTATCGGTTATGGCTTTTCCGTCAATTTCCACCAGCACGTCTCCTGTTTCAAACAGGCGACCTGCGTCGGCGTTCGTCTCACTAATTCGGGCTATATACACGCCATCCTGTCTGCCGTCTACTAGGTCAAGTATCTCGTCGTTAATATCAACTACTTCCAGGCCGTCAAATCCACGTTGCAGCTGTCCGAATTCCTTGAGATCGTTGATGATCTTTACAACAATGTTACTTGGAATTGCGAAGCCATATCCCACATATGAACCGGTTTTACTGGCTATTGCGGTATTGATTCCTACAAGCTCGCCATTTAGGTTAACCAGAGCACCGCCACTGTTGCCGGGGTTAATTGCTGCGTCGGTTTGTATGAAACTTTCAATTGGAAATTGATTCTGAACCAGGTTGATGTTTCGTCCTTTTGCGCTAACAATACCTGCCGTAACCGTACTGGTGAGGTTAAATGGGTTTCCTACAGCAAGTACCCATTCTCCAATTTCAACTTCATCGCTGTTGGCTATTTGAATGGCCGATAAACCTTCGGCTTCAATCTTTAACAATGCAAGGTCGGAAGACGGGGCTGTTCCAATTACGGTGGCCTCATAGTTGCGTTTACCATTGTTCAGAACAACTTCAATTTTAAGCGCATTTTTTACCACATGATGGTTGGTTACGATGTAACCGTCTTCGGATATGATAACGCCCGATCCGGTGCTCGAAACCTTTCCAATGCTTCCAAACGGATCAAAGTCAAAAAGCCAGAAGGAGCTTCTTCGCTGAACCTCTGCTTCGGTTTTAATGAACACCACAGTAGGTGTGCTGTGTTTTGAAGCTTCTATAAAGTCAACACCATCTACGGTCTGTCGCTGGTATACAACCGGCTGGGAATTGGTTACAGTTGATGAGGCCTCAGAACTCGGGCGGCTCATTACTCGTGAACTCAGGTAATAGGCTGTACCTGCCGATACTCCCATGCAGGCCAGTAGGGTAATGACAAAAAACTTCTTATTCATATGGAATCATATTTTCCTGTACTGGAAACAACAATGATACCAAAACGAGATGACACTTTCTTTATTGTTCCAGTACCTCCGCTCTTACGAACAGACGAAGAACATGATTGTTTGGGTCGTTGGTGAAGACGACAATTTCCTTTTCCGTTTGTCCATTAATGAAAATGGAGTCAAACGTGATTTGGGCTTTCCGTACTTCACCTGGTGCAATTGGGTCAGAAGTAAGGTTCAGGGCGGCACAACCGCATGTGGTTTCGACCTTTAAGATCTTCAAAGGTGTTTTTCCTGTGTTTTTGACTTCAAAGCTTTGTGACAGCTTGGCACCTTCTTTTAGTGTTCCAAAATCAAACTGGCTCTGGCTTAGAACCGCTCTGGGTGCCATTTTACGCTCCTTCTTGCTCAGTGTGCTGAAATCACGTTGCATAAAGAACGCCAGCTTTATGGCTTTGTATTGGTAAGAACGATCGTTTGTTTTTAAAACAAATGAGCTGTTGATCAAACCATAGTCATTCACTTTTTCGCCGTTCATGGTCACGGTGAGAATGGCGGTATCTCCTGGTTGAAGCACTTCCTTGCTCAATTGATAATCAATGTATTCGGGCTTGCGCTGAACCCCCGTAAATTTAAGTGGGAGGTTGTATTCGTTCACAAACATGATCTCTTCGGTATACGATTTGGTATTCACCACATAGCCAAATCCAATCGTGTTTTTCGACTGTACGAGATAACCAAACTGGCCCGGATAGATTTTGCTCAGATCGGCACTAACTGGTTCTCTGATCGTACCAACGATGTGAAGAATTTTAGACATAATTACGTTGTAATTCGCAAAAATCTCAATGGTTTTGTCTACTTCTCCAGCCAGGTTGCTTGGGTCAAATGTCGCGGTAATCACTGCTTTCTCACCTGGCGCAATTGGTTTATCAGGCCATGAGGGTACTGTACACCCACAACTTGCCCGAACTTCGCGAATCTCGAAATTGGTTTGTGAATTATTGGTAAAAATGAAGGTGGCGTTAAGTATAGTGGTGCCAAAGTTTACCGTGCCAAAACTGTAGGTTTCCGATTCAAATTTGATTTCATTCTCATTCACCTGGGCCAGGGGTTTGATCAATGAAACCAACATCAATGCCCAGAAAATTCCGCTTTTCTTTATCATAGTGTACTGCACAACGGCTTGTATAGGTCAACAAGTGTGCCGAAGTGTTAGTTAATAGACAAATGTAGAGGCAAAATGGTTGTATGTGGTTGAAAAACATCTGCCTAATATCTCTATTTTTGAACTGTGCAAAACGAAAACCTGGATCCTTCGTCGGAACGATTGTCAAATGCAGACAGAGACATAGAAAAAGTCTTACGTCCTGCCAGTTTTGACGATTTTACAGGGCAGGATAAAATCCTGACCAACTTAAAGATATTTGTTCAGGCCGCTGTACAACGTGGAGAAGCACTCGATCACGTATTGCTTCACGGCCCTCCGGGTCTTGGAAAAACCACATTGAGTAACATCATTGCCAACGAGTTAAACAGTGGAATTAAAGTAACCTCAGGGCCCGTTCTTGAAAAACCAGGAGACCTTGCTGGTTTATTAACAAATTTGGAAGAGGGCGATGTTTTGTTTATTGATGAAATCCATAGACTGAGTCCGGTCATTGAGGAATACCTCTATTCGGCCATGGAGGATTACCGAATTGACATTATGCTGGATACCGGCCCCAATGCCAGAAGTGTTCAGATTTCTATAAACCCTTTTACCCTGGTTGGTGCCACCACCCGAAGTGGTTTGCTTACAGCCCCGCTACGTGCCCGGTTTGGTATCACGTGCCGTCTGGAATACTACGATGCCAACCTACTGGCTACCATTCTCAAAAGATCGGCGTCCATCTTAAATACGAAGATTGAGGAAACAGCTGCATTTGAGATAGCCCGTAGAAGTCGCGGTACACCACGAATAGCGAACTCGTTGTTAAGAAGAACACGAGACTTTGCTCAAATAAAAGGAAACGGCATTGTGGATATCGAGATTGCCCGTTATGCGCTCGATGCGTTGAATGTGGATGCGCGAGGTTTGGATGAGATGGATAACCGCATTTTGGCAACCATAATCGAAAAATTCAAGGGTGGACCTGTAGGGATTAACACCATTGCAACGGCCGTTGGTGAAGAAGCCGGGACGATTGAAGAGGTGTACGAACCCTTTCTGATCAAGGAAGGATATATTCAGCGAACCGCAAGAGGTAGGGAGGCTACCCACCTGGCCTATGAACATCTTGGAAAGATTCCCCCAAGTCAGATCAATACCTTGTTTTGAGTTCAATCTCGTTACAAAAGCGTTCAGAACGTGTAAGGGAGATAGCTTTGAAACACGGCTTTATGCACTGTGGAATTAGTGAAAGTGGTTTTCTGGAAGAGGAGGCACCGCGACTAGAGAAGTGGCTAACAAACGGCTATCATGGCCAGATGAAATGGATGGAAAATCACTTCGACAAGCGCCTGGATACACAAAAACTGGTTGAAGGTTCCCGGTCAGTTATCTCATTACTCTTTAACTACTTCCCTTCGGCCAACCAACAGGAAAACACACCCAACATATCCAAATATGCGTTTGGCGACGACTACCACCTGGTTCTAAAAGACAAGATGCGCGAAATAATGACCGACCTGCAGGAGGCTTTTGGTCAAATTGATGCCCGTGTATTTGTTGATTCAGCTCCAGTGCTCGAACGTGCATGGGCCGCCAAAGCAGGCCTGGGTTGGATTGGGAAGCACTCGTTACTTCTCTCAAAACAGAAAGGCTCTTTCTTTTTTATCGCTCAGATTATTTGCGATCTGGAACTGGAGTATGACGGACCAACCACCGATCATTGTGGTTCCTGTACCGCCTGCATAGATGCCTGCCCAACCGAAGCCATTGTAGAGGATCGTGTGGTAGATTCCAATAAGTGTATCTCCTATCTGACCATTGAATTGAGGGACCAGATTCCCAACGACTTTCGCAGCAAAATGAACGATTGGATTTATGGGTGCGACATCTGTCAGGATGTGTGTCCGTGGAACCGGTTCTCAACACCACATGAAGAGGTCAGATTTGAGGCCCGTACACCAATTCTGGAATACACATACAAAGATTGGGAGGAGGTAACGGAAGACGTGTTTCGTGATATTTTTCGAAAATCTGCGGTAAAAAGGACCAAGTTTTCGGGTTTTTTCCGCAATTTGCAGTTTTCTAAACCCACTGAAAATCAATGAGTGAAGAGTTAAAAGACTCAACCGAAGAAGTTAAAAAATCGGCTACCGGTTTATTCCAAAGCTTGCGCAACCTGATCAAGGAAATTTTTGACGTTCATGATGAAATTGACAAGGAAGGCACCGCCAAGAGCATCAAAAAAGACGTTGTTTTCAAAGGCTTCAACATCTGGATTCTGATTCTTTCCATTTTAATATGCAGTATTGGACTTAACCTCAATTCTACCGCTGTCATAATTGGAGCCATGCTTATCAGTCCGCTTATGGGGCCTATTACAGGCGTCGGTTTTGCCATCGGCACATTTGACCGCGATCTGTTGCTATTAGCGCTTAAGCATCTCGCCATTGCCACGGTAATAAGCGTATTAGCGTCTTACGCATTTTTCTCATTTGCACCGATCGGTTTTGATCATTCCGAACTTGATAGTCGCACCGCACCCGGTATTCTGGATCTTCTTGTTGCTCTTT
Source organism: Bacteroidia bacterium (assembly GCA_017640445.1). Classification (GTDB taxonomy): domain Bacteria; phylum Bacteroidota; class Bacteroidia; order NS11-12g; family UBA9320; genus UBA987. Next base: position 15,004 of record JAEPQQ010000077.1, read on the forward strand.
TTGGTGGTTTTGCAGGCATTCTGGCCGGAAGTCGTGGATCAAAGACAAATGTTATTCCGGGAGTGGCTATTGCTACTGCTCTTATGCCCCCGTTGTGTACGGCTGGGTACGGTTTGGCAGTTTGGGACATGAACTACTTTTTGGGAGCCATCTATCTGTTTTTCATCAACTCCGTGTTTATCAGTTTGGCTGCCTTAATTGTAGTGCGGTACTTACGATTTCCAATTGCGAGTTACATCAATCCAAAACTTCGACGTCGTGGACGTGGTTTGATCATTTTGTTTGTGATTGCGGTGGCCGTTCCAAGTGTTATCATTTATGGGAAAGCGTTGAGAGAGTCTATTTTTAAAACGAATGCACGAAACTTTATTTCGGAATGTATTAGCGACGATGGACATAGTGTTATTAGCCCACAGTTTATTTATACAGATTCGGTGAGCACGATACGTTTATTTGTTTACGGATCAGAGTATACCAAGGTTGAAAAAGACTCGATTACCGGGCTTCTTGCCGAACATGGATTAGAGAATACGCGTTTAGAAATTCACAACATGGGGACTTCCGAGGCGTTTAGAAGTCTTGCCCAGCAAAAGGACGCCATAATTGGTGAAACGGAGAATATTAAAAATCAACTTGGAGTGGAGCTCAGCATCAAGAATGACGAGAATAAACGCTTAAGCCAAAAAATTGAACGTATAGGCAAGACTGGCAAGGAATTTGACGTTTTAGTCAAGGAAGCTTCGGTGTTGTTTGAAGACATTGAGTCCATTGATTATTCGATTAAGCCACTGGATGATAGTTTGAAACAATTCGTCACAGTGGTTTTTGTTGATTGGAAATCCGGATTGCGCCGAGGTGTGAAGACAAAACAACACGATAAACTCTCCGAATGGGTAGATTTCAAATTTACGAAAACAGACTCCGTACGACTCGTGGAAATCGAGTAGGGTTGGCCCGCCTTGTTTATGCATGTGCCCTGGCATGGTTCCTTATGGTTGGCTTTAGTTTGCAGTCTTCCCCGGGCGATACAATTAATCCGGAAAAGTTCGACCATGTACTATTGGAAAAATTGGTCTTGAATGAGGTCAACGCATTTCGGGAAGAAAAAGGGGTACAGCCGGTTTTACCCAATGAAAAACTGTTCCTGGCGGCAGAAGATCAGGCTAACTACATAGCCAAAATCGGGAAACTATCTCATTCACAACCGAATGCAAAGAAGGCCAAGACACGCGACCGTGTTGAATTTTACGGAGCCAAAATGAGAGGAGTGGGAGAGAACACTGCCTACGTTAAACTGTTTACCAACGCCATTTACAAAGGAGAAGGTGGTGGTTTGGATACACTAGTGATCGATACCTACGAATTAGCGGCCAAATACCTGGCACTCTCTTGGATAAACTCACCTCCCCATAACGCCAATATGCAGTTTGAGCACTACGAATTTTCAGGCTTGAAGGTGGTGTACCGGGCCAATACCAAGTCGTTATACGCAGTACAGGTCTTTGGTTTTGATTTCGACGAATGACGTTACTCAGAAGGTTATTTCTGTTCGTATTGTTGACGCTGACTACTCAGGTTGGAGGGGTTATTTATCTTTTACATGCGTTTTTGTTTGTCCGATTTGGTAAACAAGGGAAACCCAAAAAGTTAAAGAGAAGAATCTCCTTTGTTGTGTGGTACCTGCTAATCTGTTTGTTAGTGGTTCCCCTTTTTGCCAGACTCGGTGGTAGGCGAGCTCTTCCAGTGTGGGGTATGGGTATTCGGCCCCAAAACGTTATAACGGTATTGAGTAATCGACATTACGTATCCACGGCAATGTATCACCTGGTTACCGATGTGGCGAAGACCTACGGTAGTTCCAAAACGGAAGGCTCAACTCGAAAGCTTTGTTATTTGGATGCTAACTTCCCATTTATTGAAGGTTTTCCTTTGCTTCCTCATTTGAGTCATGATGACGGGAACAAACTCGATCTTGCATTCCATTATTACAACACAAATAACATTCACAGAAACACGAATCAAAGCCCGGGACTTTTTGGATACGGCGTTTACGTGCCGCCAGAGCAAACTGAGTTTGATCAGGTAAGCCAGTGTATCTCTTCAAATAAGTACTACGATATTACAAAATACGTTGGTTTACGAAAAGATGGTGGTAAACTCCAATTCGATGAGCGAAATACCCAAAGAATAGTTGAATTGTTCGTGGACACGGATGTCACAAAAATATTCATCGAACCCCATCTCAAACAGAGGTTGGGGGTAACATCTTCAAAGATTCGGTTTCACGGCTGCCATTCGGTGCGTCACGACGACCATATTCACATTCAGATTGATTAACTTTGGTTTATGAAAAAAATCACCTTGTTAAGGCATTGCAAATCAGACTGGAGTTTTGATGAGTTGTCAGATCATGACCGGCCTTTGAATAAAAGGGGGAAGGGTGACCTGTCGATCATTGGACATCGTTTCAATCAGTTGAATTTTGCGCCTGAGGTGTGTTTCCACAGCTCGGCAAAAAGAGCAAAAGATACGGCCATGGGAGTGGTTGAGTACATGGACGCAACACCCACTTTGGAGGAGCGATCTGAGTTGTATTCATTTAGCGCAGAAACGTTTTTTGAGTTTATCAGAAATATATCTGATCACCATGGTGATGTCTTACTGGTAGCGCATAACCCGGGATTGACTGATCTCATAAATTTTTTGGGAGATGTTCGGATTGATAATTTACCTACTGGTGGGTACTGTCAGTATGAATTTGATGTGGACCAATGGTCGGAGGTTGCCGAAGCAAAAGGTGAGTATCGGTTTATTGAGTACCCCAAGATGTTCAAATAGGACTTACTCCACCTTAAAGATGGTTTTTCGACCATTGATGATCGCTTCTGCAAAATAATCGCAATCTCGATTCTTAAATGGATCGTAATCAATTGAGATAACCTTGCTACTGTTTGTTGCGGAAACGGTTAGAATACCCGAAATAAAGGTTTTAGCACAGCCCTTCTCCATTACCTTAATCAAAGGTTCGTCGATTACTACATTAAACGAGTCTCCTTCACGATTTACGCCAGAAGCATCACCTGAAACCATGTAGGTGTCCCCCCAAATTCCTTCACCTGCATCTTCCAACTGGGTAATTACACGATCACTTGACCAGGCAATCTCGTCTTCGTCAGTGCGCATAACC
>JAEPQQ010000078.1 GCA_017640445.1 Bacteroidia bacterium
GTGTTATAGTTTATGGCAATTTCAGTACCCACCTTGCCAGCAGTATCATCAAATCGTTGCCCATATACACCCGACTGACTAAAGTCTCGTACATCATCTGTCCATACCACTACGAAGGAACCTGAACCATTCATTGCGACGGCCGGTAAGGACTGGTTACTAGTGGTACTTGTATTGGCTCGGATCTCGGAAGATGAGGCGCCAATTTTGGGAAACAATCTAAGGTATATTCCACTGCCGTCACCATCCTGATTTTTAGAATTCCAGGCTATAACATAATTACCTGAAGCTGCCATAGCAATGGCGGGGTCCCGCTGATTATCAGTTCCGGTTACGTTCACCTGAAACGACGACCCGGAAGAGGTAGACGACGTATCCAAAATACGTGCTCTAATGGACTTATCTCTACTACCATTAGTGATTGCACAAACAAAGTTCCCAAAGCTGTCAGCAGCAACCACTGGGTCATGTTGGTCGTAGGTCGTTGTAATGTTAACAAGAAATTCTTTTCGCGGTGAAATCTGAGCATTCGTTGACGCGGCCAAAAAGACCGTAAAAATGCACCATAGGGCTAAGCGTGTACTTCTTTTCATGTTATCGTCTGTTTTGATTAGAAGTTTCTGCATTTGAGTATTGCTCTTGCTCCATTTCCAGACGCTCTACCAGCTTCTCCAGTTCATTAATCTCTTCTTCTATATGTTCAAGCTGTTGTCGCTGTGTGTTCACCTTCTGGTTGAGTTCTTTAACCGATTGAACCAACGGCACTGTAAACTCGGCATATCGCAAACCATACAGGCTTGTAGATATGTCATCAGGGCGGCGTACTCCACTAAAGTCATATCCGATTTGTTGTGCTGCCTGCTCTACTTCCTGAGCAATAAATCCGGAGTAAATGATGTCTCCTTTTTCTGGGTTCAACACTTCCGTACCACTAAACCTGTGTAAGGTATCCATGTTGAATTGGTAAGTAACAGGCCGCAACTTCCGAATAAAAGCCAGTCCTGGCACATCGTGTTTCACGTTTCTCTTAAACCGCTCGTCAGACGTGGCTGTCCAATTAACAACACAAGAAATACGGTCAACCGAAGTATTGCCAATGCGAACTTCATTATTAGCATCAATAGTAACTCCACTGCCAATAGCAACATTATTATTCCCATACACACTTGAGTTGTATCCGATTAATATGTTCTGGTTCACTCGATACCTTTTGAGTTCAGCATAAGCACCAATGATAACGTTGTCTGAATTATCTCCATAAGAATTTTGAGCATAGCCAAAGTCAGCTCTATACCCTAAAACCACATTTCTTTCCCCCCGACGACCGGTATAACCCGCGGCAAAGCCCATATAAGTATTATCAGTTGCACCCGCAGTGTTACTATACCGATTATTATTGTAGCCGGCATATGTACCTACAAACGTGTTAAACGATGTGTTTTCGGTGGCTGCCCCCGAACCGGCTCCAATAAAGGTATTGAAACCGGGGTCAGGCACTCCGTAATGAGGTCCAAGGTCTACTCCTGCGGAATCACCAACAAAGGTGTTCTTGTTTCCCGATAAACAGTCATTCCCTGCCTCGTTCCCAATAAATGTATTACGAAATCCGGTTGTATTTCGTTCACCACTCAAACTTCCGACAAAGGTGTTGTCACTGGCCGTGGTATTCTGTCTACCCACGTCTTCGCCAATAAAGACATTGTCGTTCCCTGTGGTATTTGACTCACCTGCCTCTTCGCCTACAATAACCAGGTCGCCTCCTGTGGTATTGTCCGAGCCCGCTTCACAACCGATGAATACATTGTCAGTGCCTCTATTATTTAAACCGGTTTCCCTACCAATAAACACGTTATCAACCCCCTGATACCGCGCCACACCAGAGTTATAACCAATAAACACATTGTCATCGTCATTCTCGTTCCAATATCCCGCACGATATCCGAAAAGAACAGTATAGTCTGCAGAAAGTAGTTTGTATCCCGAAGAGTCACCAAAAGTAGTTGCAAAGTCCGTAGTAGAGTAGATGTTAGGTGCGCTTCCTTTACAGGTGCTACAGTTACCTTGTCCGTATGAACGAACAGTGCCCAAAGTCATCAGTAAAACAAATGTGAGGACATTCAGTCGCTTTAAAATCATCGCTTTCATGTTCTATTTTTTTACTGTTTCGTTTTCTTTTAACTCAAGAAGAACATTCAATCGTTCTTCCAAATCTGCCAGACGCCTGGTTTGGTGTTTCAACGCTTCCTTCTGTTCCTCATCCTTTTCTGAAAGTTCCTGATACGCCTTGACCAAACCCGGGACAAACTCGGCATACCGAAGGCCATAAACCTCATTCGTTATGCCTGTTTTATCCACCCCGCTAAAGGAATAGCCCAATTCTGAAGCTACCCGTTCCACTTGCTGGGCCAGAAAACCTGTATATCGGATTTCCGATTTTTTCTGATTGACAACCGGTTGATCAAAAACCTTACCCAGCGAATCCATGTCGAACGTATAGGAAACCGGTTCCAATTTTGTGATGAACTCCAAACCTGGTACATCTTCTTTAACTCCTTGTTTAAATCTGCCATCGGAAGTGACTGTGATGTTAACGGGCCCACCAATTACCTCAGTTGACGAGTTACCCAGATACACCTGATTGCTACTCGTAATCCTTGAATAATAACCGATAGCAACCGAGTTGTCTCCACTAGCTCTGGCATTTGAACCAATTACAACGTTGTAGTTTATTCGATCTTGGCCAAGTCTTGCATAATACCCAATAAGCACATTACCCCGGTTTCCATTGGAACTACCAACTCCAGAAAAATCTGCCCTATAACCAATTACCAGATTGTTTCGACCTTCTCTGTTGCGATAACCTGCAGCAAAACCCAGAGCGGTATTATACCGGGCCCGTTCGTCGGTAGTATTCGATCTGTTGTTATCATACCCCGCATACGCCCCCACAAATGTGTTAAAAGATCCAAACTCATTTGCAGCACCCGAAGCCTGTCCAATACATGTATTATAGCTGCCATCGTTACCTGCACCACCATAGGCAAAACGTGGCCCGGTGTCTACACCTGCTGAGTCTCCTATAAATGTATTGTGATGTCCTTCTTCAATATCATATCCAGCTTCGCTACCAACAGCGGTGTTATGACCACCTTCAGTGGTTAACTTTCCGGCCGTATTGCCGATATAGGTGTTGTCTGAACCCGTGGTATTCTCAAACCCGGCATCTTCACCAACAAAAACGTTGCGACTACCCGTGGTGTTTGACTCACCTGCCTCTTCGCCAACGAACACGTTAGATCGTCCCGTAGTATTGTCCTTGCCGGCTTCCGTTCCGATAAATACGTTCCATGCACCAAAGGTGTTGCTTCTCCCGGCAAACTTACCGATAAACGTAAGGTCACCTACTCCGGTGGCCGAGTACCCTGCTTCGTAACCAATAAACGTTGACTGTGACCCATTGTAGTTAAAGCCGGCACGGCCACCTAGAAAACTGTTGTTCTTTCCTGTTGTGAGACGATACCCACTTGAGTCACCATACATGGTATTGTAATCGCCAGAAGTTACAGATACGCCAGCACCTCTGCACAACGACCAATTACCGAGCTGAGCACTCGTGCATGTAGCAGCCCCCATAAACAACAATAGGGTTAAAACCCGCATGACCTGATATGTATCTAGTTTCGTTCTCATTGTCTGGTGCTCTTTTTAGGTTGTACATATCCTTCCTCCATTCTTGTAGCCAACGCTTTTACACGATCCAGGTCTGACTGTAAGGCCTCAAGTTTATTGTATCGCTGTGTTACCTCAGCATCCAATTCCTGCGTAGCTTTTACCAGAGGCACCACAAATTCGGCGTATCGCAGTCCATAGGTCGACGTTAAGCTGTCCTCCGGCCGATCAACACCACTAAACGAATAGTTCAATGTGTTAGCCAGTTCCTCAACCTCCTGAGCAATGAAACCACTATATCGCACGTGCTGCTTCAGGGAGTCGGTTACCTCCTGATCATAAAAAGCACTAAGCTCTGAAACATCATACGTATAGGTTACCGGCCGTAAGCCATTGATAAATTCTCTGCCCACTACATCTTCGCTTACATGTTGTTTAACTCTGCCATCGGACGTGGCCGTCCAGTTGAGTGCACCACCAAGTGAGGTAATAGACGAATTACCAAAAACAATGGAATTGGCTTCGTTTACAACTGCCTGATAACCAATAGCAACGGAATTGTCTCCTCCTACACGTGTACTTCTACCAATTAGAACGGTGTTGTTGAGATTATCCTTAGTCAGCTGTGCTTCCCCTCCCAGAATCACGTTGTAATCGTTTCCAAACTGCCCCTCCCCATAAAAGTCGGCCCGATACCCCATTACCACGTTGTACGACCCTTTTCCATTTATGTAACCCGCAAATGCTCCCAGATACGTGTTGGATCGTGCATCAGAAGAGTTATTACTGGAATAACGGTTGTTATGAAAACCGCTGGATGCTCCTACAAATGTATTGTAAGAGGTATACTCGGTTGAAGCACCGCTCGCTGCGCCTACAAATGTGTTATACAAGCCGGAACTCACATCGGTACCACTGGAGTCACCTATAAATGTATTATGGTGCCCAGACGTATTGTCGACACCTGAATTACTTCCAACAAACGTGTTTCTATAGCCATAGTTGTTGAAATACCCCGATCGATAGCCTATAAATGTGTTGTCTCTGGTGGTGGTATTGGCATAGCCTGAATAATACCCCACAAATACATTGTCAAAACCCGTTGTATTGTTGTAACCCGCTCGGTAGCCAATAAACACAAGATCTCCTCCACTTACGTTGTTATACCCACTTTGAGAACCGAGAAACACGTTGTCTGTACCCCTGGTATTGAAAAAACCACTGGAGTACCCGGCAAACGTATTATCACCACCATAGGAATTATTCATACCCGAGTACGCACCCAGGAACGAATTATAATTACCATCATTGTCAAATCCTGCCTTAAAACCAAAAGAAACGTTTCTGTGATCATATTGAGTTTGATAACTCGCGGAATCGCCAAAATACGTATTGTAGTCTCCTGACGAGATCGAACCGCCAGCTCCACGACCCGAATAACACCCACCCGTTTGGGCTTGTGCCTGCATAAATGGCCCTGAAAGCATGACCATCAGACATAGCAATACAAACTGCCTTTTTTTCATAATGCGCAATTTACACGTTTAAATGACACTAATTCAACTTGCATGTTCGTGCCAATAACATCTAGTTCTGCCTAATGCCATATTCCCATCGGCCTGCACTCATTCATTCTGGGCACGATTTGTGAATATGTAAAGCACTAAACCCAGGCGATTTTGGGTTTTATTTGAAACGTAAAAAGTACTACATGGCACGAATCATTGTTTTTCTTTCTGTCCTAACATTGTGCTTGCAATCAACACAAGCCCAAAATCTCGACTTACTTAATGACAAAGAATTTCAGGAACTGAATAAGCTCAACCCCTCATTTACGGGGATTCTGAATCGGTTTCGCTTTTTGGCAAATCAATCCAACGGAACCGATCTTGGGTTAGAGTCACGCGTATTTAAGTCTGCCAGTCATATTGGTTTTACGGCAACCTTTGATAACATTGCCCACCTGGATCGAAAGTCTTTCAATTTTGCCTATGCACGAGACTTTGATGTCTCGGAAAAGATACAGTTGAAACTTGGGGGAAACGTAGATTACCAGATTAAGGTATTTCACAACGGGAACCAGTTGTTTCAAGACTTTAGTTTTACCGACTTCAACGGGTTTGAGTATAAGGTCGACTCGCTCAATTCAAAGGACTTTGATGTGGATGCCAAGTTTTTTGATGTTGGGTTAGGTGGTTCCATTCTACTGAAAAACACCATCATTGGTTTTAATCTGAACCATATTAACACACCGGATATCTCTATTCAAGAAGGACTTAAACAGGTAGCTGATATTGAGATCAATGCGCAATTCGTAGGTTTTTACAAAATTGGAGAAGCACTCACCCTAATACCATCTGCCCTCTTCTCAAAACAGAAGGACGATCAATTTTCCAGTGCCGGTTTAAGCCTCAATTTTAAAACCGTAACGTTTAATGGGCAATACGAGCAGTTGAACGATCAAACCGGATACGACCTTGGGCTTTCGGTTCGGTTTAGAAAACGTCATCTGATCAACGTGTCATACAGAACCAACCTTGCCACTACGGCCAATCAAAAAGACGGCATTTTTAGCGCCACGTTAAACAGTACCATCTTCAAACCTAAAAAAGACCTGGAAGGAATTCTGGATCGGGTTAAAGTGTTGTACTAAGGCCTTCTGCTTTTTTCGAAATCGTCCTTTATTTGGAACTCGATTCCATTAAATTCGTCTGCTGATGAAACACCGCCTTATTTGCTTACATTTTTAAGGCATTTTGGTGATACAATTATGACCCTAACCCGTTGATTTTCTGGGTGCTATTTTGTATATTAAAAAGACTGACTCCTAAATAAATTGAAGAAGTTTTTTCGTCTTTTCTTTAACTATTATCTGGTACTGAAAACGTGCTGGTTTGTGGTATTGTTTCTGCTTCTTGGGTATTTGGCGCTTGCCGTATTCGATCAGGGACAGGATATCCTCAAAACCTTGTCGTTTAACACCGAAAGCAAGTTGGTTTGGCAAACCTGGTTTGTTTACATCGCCGTTAGTTGGTGGGCCTGGCAGAGTTTTAGGGCCTCCCGGGTTATTTTACACTTTACCTATTTCAATTTTTGGACGTACAAGCCATCTTACGCCCTAAGGGCTCAGGTGTTTATTCCCAGATTGTTGGCCACCATTCCTTATTTCATTCTGGCCTATGCCATATATCGGTCTACCGGTACGCTTGACGCATTTGTACTCTTATTGATAAGCAGTGGCATTTGGCTATTCGTTTTTCTTCATTTTCGTAAATCCATTATTGTCCGAATTCGAAGCTGGAAATCGTTTATGCCCGCCTTGATTCCGGACTACATACCCATCAAAAACGGGACGTACCCTGCCCGGTTCATTTGGTCCAAACAACGCAGGTGGTTCCTTTTTCGAATTGCCATGGTAATCGGCTTGTTCACATCCATTTACTTGTTCCCCGTACGTCTGCCTCAATACCTGGGGTCGTCTACCATTGTGCTACTGGGTTTCGGCAGTTGGTTGATACTCGCAACTGTGGTAAGCTTCATTGAAAAATACCTTCGATTTCCGGTATCGTTCAGCATACTGATACTGGTTATTCTATTTAGCTTCTTTAATAACAACCATGCCATTCGACGTATTCCGGAAACCAGCGTTAACCGGCCCAATATTAATGAACACTTTACGGCATGGGCCCTGGATCGAGGTGCAGACAAGGACTCAACCGATTTCTATCTGATAATGGCTGAAGGAGGTGGATTACGATCGGCCTACTGGACTACAAGCATACTTGCCGAGTTTCAGGCCTTTGACCAGAATTTTGCAGACAACATTTATGCATTTAGCTCTGTATCCGGCGGCTCGCTGGGCACGGTGATGTTTCAAAGTACGGAAGATCACGAAGAGCTGAACCACGGTAACGAAAGTGCCGACTACCTTAACAGTGATCTACTTGCACCCATTACGTCAGCGCTCATCTTTACCGACCTCACACAAAAGTTTGTTCCGTTTCCGGTAAAACAACTCGATCGGGCGCGTGTACTTGAAAAGTCGTTTGAACGAACATTACCTGATAAAACCCAATGGCAATCTGGTTTTTTGAAAGAATACGGATCTGTAAAATCACCCGTGCTTATGCTAAATACCACCCATGTTGAGAGTGGCAAGCGTACGGTCATTAGCAACGTAGACTTAAACCCGTTAAGAGAACAACAAGTTATCGATTTCTTTCGAGTTGTTCAGGATGACGTACCCATAAGCACTGCGATTGGTGCCAGCTCGCGCTTTCCTTTCATTACTCCTCCGGCCCTTGTAAAACACGAAGATGGTTCCTCCTGGGGGAATCTGGTAGACGGGGGATACTACGAAAACCTGGGTATGCAAACCATGTTAGATCTTTATCAGGAATTGACCTCCATAGCAAAACAGAAGCACTATAAGGTTCGATTCAAATTTATCGCCATTCGGAACACCAAGGCCAGTCGTTCGGAACGCCCAATGCGCGGTATGGTTGAGTCGTTGGCTCCTCCTATAACCTTTTCCAACATCTGGAGCAATAACAGTAATGAAGTTCTTCAAAACGGTAGAAAGCTTATAGAATCGAATGGCGACCAACTCTACCTCTTCTCGCTCCAACGGGAAGACAATGAGAACATTCCTCTGGGTTGGTATCTGAGCGAATCGGCCAGGCAAAAGATTGACAATCAGCTTGATGCCATGTCGGATGATGTTTTTATTGATATTCTTGAAAAATAGTCGTCCGGTAGTTTTTTGATTCTCGGTAAAGTCACAACTTTGTGACCTCTTGACAGACAAGATTTCGATAACGTTTTTGGGTACCGGAACCTCTCAGGGTGTTCCTTTAATTGCCTGCCCCTGTTCTGTTTGTTCATCAGACGATCAGCGGGATAAACGTTTACGATCGTCTATTCTCGTGCAAACCAACGATGTTCACTTTGTAATTGATACCGGACCCGATTTCCGACAGCAAATGCTACGGGCAAATGTTAAGCGACTCGATGCCGTAGTTTTTACCCACGGACATAAGGATCATACCGCTGGTTTTGACGATATACGGGCATTCAATTACGTTCAGCAAAAAGACATGGAGGTTTACTGCGATGAACGCGTTGATGAAATACTTCGAAAAGACTTTGACTATGTATTTGCATCCGTAAAATACCCAGGAGTACCGCAGGCGAACATTCACTTGATTGAAAACCAAAACTTCCGTATCAACAACACGCTGGTTACCCCTATACAGGTTATGCATTACAAGCTGCCTGTTTTTGGGTTTCGCATAGGAGATTTTACGTATATCACCGATGCCAACTCCATCTCAGAAGAGGAAAAACAAAAAATATCAGGAAGTAAAGTCCTGGTATTAAACGCACTGCGAAGAGAAGAGCACATTTCACATTTTACTCTGGAAGAGGCACTTAAACTTGCGGATGAGTTGAATGTAGAACGTACATATCTCACCCATATCAGCCATCAAATGGGTAAACACGCCGAGGTAGAAAAAGAACTACCGGAGAATGTTTCTCTGGCATACGACAACCTGACTATACACGTTTAATGGACAAACGAAGTACATACGAAACCTTGGTAAAACAGGCGACTTCTGTTTTACAAGACGAAACAAACCAACTGGCCAACATGAGCAACCTGGTGAGCATCATTCATCACGGTTTCAATTTTTGGTGGACCGGTTTCTATTTTGTTGAAAGTGAAGAGTTGGTTCTAGGACCGTTCCAAGGACCTGTGGCCTGTACACGTATCGGTTACGGAAAAGGTGTTTGTGGAACATGTTGGGAAACCCAGAGTCCGCAGGTGGTGGGAAATGTTCATGAATTTGAAGGTCACATAGCCTGTAGCGCTGAATCGAACTCGGAAGTGGTAATACCCATTTTACAAAATGGAAAGACGATCGGAGTTTTAGATGTTGATAGCACTACTTTTGATCAGTTCGACGAGGTAGATGTTGAATATTTAACTAAACTCGTACATCTGATTTGGCAATGAACATCGTAAATGGATATATGAAGTGGGTAAAGCGTGTTTTACCTTCTCCCTTGTCTATCGCTGTTCTTCTAACCCTTTTTACCGGGTTACTCGCCTTTCTCTTTACGGATCCCGATCCAAACCAAAATGCCATCTGGCGTATAGCAGAAAGCTGGAACCTGGGTATCTGGGAACTTCTTACATTTACCATGCAAATGATGCTTATGCTGGTGCTCGGTCATGCCATTGCCCTGAGTCGCCCCATTGGTAAGTTGATTAAAAATTTAGCATCGGTGTGTCGTACCAATGGACACGCAGCTGTTTTCGTGACCTTCTTTGCAGTGGTTGCGGGTTACTTTAATTGGGGACTGGGTCTCATTTTTGGTGCCATCCTGGCCCGAAAAGTAGGCGAATATGCACGGGAGAAAGGCATTGAACTTAACTACCCGCTTATTGCGGCATGCGGCTATACCTCCCTGATGGTGTGGCATGGCGGATTTTCGGGATCGGCGCCTCTCACCGTTAGTTCAGCCAACCATAGCCTGACAACTCAAATAGGTCAAATTCCAATTTCTGATACGATTTTAAGCACATCCAATATAGTTGCGATGGCGGCTACGCTGGTGTTGCTACCAGCCTTTGCCTTTCTTTTGTCTCGTCGGTCTTTCAAGAAATCATATCCTTCAAAGACATTTCAAAGAAAACGTGACGAAGAAGTATTAACAGGCGCTGAAAAGCTGGATAACAGTCGAATACTGGGCTCTTCATTCGGTATTGTTTTTCTGGTAATCTGGTTTGTTCAACTGGTACGAGCCGATTCGGGTCTTGGTTTTATCAATCTCAATTCCATCAACTTTTTACTGTTTGGGCTGGCCATTACCGCACATGGTTCCTTAAAACGTTTTGCTCAGGCAGCCGAAGACGCCATTACCGGTAGTACCGGAATACTCATCCAATTCCCGCTTTATGCAGGCATTATGGGCATTATGAAGTACACGGGTTTGTTAGAGGTATTCGCCAATTTCTTCATTGACATAAGTACAGAGAACAGTTTTCCTTTCTTCGCTTACCTAAGCAGCGCGGTGGTCAACGTGTTGGTGCCAAGTGGTGGTGGCCAATGGCAGGTACAGGGTCCTATTCTGGTAGAGGCAGCTCAAAGCATGCATATACCCATGGCAAAAACGGTTATGGCGCTTGCTTATGGTGATCAACTTACCAATATGCTTCAACCCTTCTGGGCTCTTCCACTTCTGGGTATCACAGGACTAAAAGCAAGGGATATTCTCCCCTATTCAATTTTGTTTATGCTGCTTGGCGGTTGCATCTACCTCTCCATTCTATACGCATTTTGACCGAGTTAAGTAATTCTGTAGGCCGAAGAGCCGCCGTTGGTGCTCTGATTGTTTTTCTGGTACTGCGATACCTTATTCTCATACGCTTTAACTGGCAGTTTGTTGATAGCGATCAGGCAGTAAACTGGTTAACCGCTGTTGATTTGTCTGAGGCCCGGTTTTACAGTCCATACTTTTACGGACAATTCTACAACAGTATTCTGGAGGCGTTTTGCAGCGCTCCCTGGATCGCATTGGGACTACCTGTTGAGAAAGTAGTTCCTCTGGTTTCCAACCTGCTTGGGGCCTTACCCTTTCTTACCCTCTTCTTTTTCTTCTACAGCAGGTCAAACTTCGTTCTGGCTATGGTAACACTGGCGGTTGCAACGTGTTTACCTATTGAGTACCACCTTATTTCATCCATGACCCGTGGTTTTATGGGAGGTCTCGTTGTATTGATCACCGGGTTTGCTTTTGTCCATTATTCGCGATGGATGTTTCAGTTTATCGGCTACCTGCTTTGTTTGGTATCCATTTTTATTAACCCAAATGCCTCGGTTGTGTTGGCACCATTTGCCTTGTTTTGGATAATCCAACATAAACAATACCAGAGCCATCGCAAACCTCTATTGGTTGGTGCTGCAGGTTTTGTTCTGATTTACATGGCCTTCCAGTTGTTTAAGGCTAAGCATCCAACCTATCAGATTCACAAACTCTGGGAATTGGAACTTAGTTGGAACCATTTTACCGACTCTGTACTTCATATCAATGAACGCCTGGCTTCGGTTGTACCCTTTCTTCCCAACCACGGTGGGATTCTATTTCTGATGCTTGGAGTCATTTTGACCTTAGTGGCAGTCCGACAACGAAGTAAAACGAGCATTATATTGATTGTCGGAGGTATGGGTTTCGTTCTTTTAAGCTTCTTTGTGAACAAGACAACAGATGGAAGTACGTCCATTTTCTTCCCGTATTCCAGAATGTATTTAGGCGTTCCTATTTTGTTGGTTCTGGCTCTCAGTCAATTAATAACCAGCCGATTAACCTTCAAATCAATTGGTGTGCTATCGACCCTGGTTATCCTTGGATTTGGCCTTCAGGCATCGCGGTTAAACGAAGTTGTTGAGCAGGAAGTACGTCTGAATAGTGGACACGTTCAGGTAAAGCGAATCTATGATTTGTGCGTGGCGTGCAACGAATTGAAAGCTCTGGCTGATGAAAACCAATGCGAACTGATGGTTTTTCACTCGAAGACCGACGAATATACTTATGGATGCAAGGCCCTGCACCCTGAATTGCGTACGATCCATCCCGAATACGATAGACGTGCGTGGACGTTCGAACAGGAAGGCCGAAAGGTGTATGACCGTGTTTTATTTCTTGATTGGAATCTGTCGCTCGATAAATTGATGCTCCACCAGAAAGGAGAAATATCAGTTATTAAAAACGTGTCATATCCTGCATATTTGCTCGAGAATAATAACGTTGATTTAATCACCTTATATCGAATTAATGGCCTGCGTTTACGCAAGCCCATGTTGGATTAGAATTATGCTAGGATTAAAACTTGCCACCGACCCACGCTGGGTAAATATTGCCGAAAAGTCTATTGAAGAGATTTTGATCGATCATGCCTTTTGTGAGCAGAAAGCAGCCAGTGCCGGCATCTCATTAATTGTTCGGTTTTCGCAATACCCCGACATCGTTAAGGAAGTCTCTCCTGTGGTTGCTGAAGAATGGGGCCATTTTAGAAAAGTACTTAAAGAATTGAATTCCAGGGGATTTGAGCTGGGAAAGCAGCGCAAAGACACCTATGTACTGGAACTTCAGAAGTTTACTAAGAAAGGGGGAACAATTGAAACACAGCTTGTAGAGGCTTTATTGGTTTGCGCCATGATTGAAGCCCGAAGTTGTGAACGCTTCCGATTGCTATCCCTACATGTTAGCGACGATAAACTCAAAGAATTCTACCACGAGTTTATGGTGTCAGAAGCGGGGCATTATCGATTGTTTATTGGCCTGGCAGAAAAATACAAGGACAAGGACTATGTTCGATCGCGATGGCAGGAGTTTCTAGACTATGAAGCAGAACTAATGGAGAACATGGAATATCGCGGAGACCGGGTACACTAGTTGTTCGGTTTTCTGACAAAAACCGTATAACCTCCCTGATCAAAAACCTTATTAAAACCTTTTTTCGCTTCTAACTCATGTCTCTTTCTAGGTTGGCTTACCAGATAAACGGGTTTATCAATGTTTCCGGATAAGTACCACTCCATTTCCCTGTTCGAATACTCCTTTCTCCCCTCTTCATTAAGTTCCAAACGCGTATTGGCGCCAAGGGAATCAAGAATGTCCCTTTTTACATCGTATAACTTGTCGCTGGAAGTAAGTGGTTTTACTCCAGTGTAATAGTAATGCGCATAACTCTTGAATTTGTAGACGTCTACATAACAATCTTCCTGGTCGATGGTCTTGTAGAAACCAATTATGCTGTTTTGCGTATGTCCTTCAATTCGCGGCACAAAAATGAGCAGGTAGAAAGCGAAGTAACCGCCAAGAAACAACAGCGACTTGA
The DNA here is from genome assembly GCA_017640445.1 of Bacteroidia bacterium. GTDB lineage: Bacteria > Bacteroidota > Bacteroidia > NS11-12g > UBA9320 > UBA987. The sequence continues at coordinate 13,574 of JAEPQQ010000078.1, forward strand.
GGCCATCAAGTCGTTTACTTCGGAGCAGTGTGTTTAGGAACCAAAAAAGAACTAAAGCTCCGCTTAAAGCAATTCCTACATATTCCAGGGGCCAATCGACAGGTGCCTGTAGGTTTTCCATGGTAAACGCGTCCTTAATTAGATTGGGATAACGTTCCAACAGTTCAAGTCGATAACTTCCAAATAGCGGAACGGCAACAAACACAAGTAACCAGAAAACAGATAATGAAACCAAGCCAAACGCTTCCATTCGTGTGAACTTCTGAGAATGTCTCCATTGGTGCAGTCGAACTGCAGCCAGGTAGGTAAGCGGGAAGTAGCAAAGGGAAGAGTAATGAACGATTTTGGTGGTTACCAAGGAAAACAGGATCAAAACCACCCAAAACATTGTCTTCATCCAAAACTCGAACGAGCTTCCCGACGATTTAGAGAACCTCGACAAGGCCAGAATGCTGGCGGGGAAACATCCAATGAGCAATACCACTGCATGGTAAAACCAGGGTTGCCCATGCGAGGCCACAGGGTTTCGCATCAAATCAACCTGATAGGCCAAGAAATTGGATAGAAATCCAACACCGTTTCGGAGTAACTCCGGTAAAAACCAAACACTGGCAACCGCCAGACTTGTTATTGTAAAAATGCCAAATTGTAACCATGAAAACCAGAAACGGAATCGGTTAAACGCCCACACCACAATCAATACAAGTGCCACGACCAATCCGGCAACGGGTCCTTTGGTTAACACCGCCAGTCCTAAAAACAATCCTGCATACAGCCAGCGAAGCATGCTTGATTCTTCCTTAACCCGATACAATTGATAGAGCGAAAGGAAGATCCACAGGTTAAACAGAGGGTCTATAATGCCGGTATGAAAATAGAACTGAGGAGTAAACGACGCCAGATAAATAAAGGCCCACCACTTTCCAATTGCGGCCTGGTCCAACTTTCGTCCCAGATAAAAGAGCAGGTTAAGGGTTATAATTCCAATCAGTGCATTGGGAAGTCTTGCAGCGAACTCATTGACACCAAAGAGTTTCATGGAACCAGCCTGTATCCATAAGAACAAGGGAGGTTTCTCCCAGAACGGTTCGTAGTTTACCTGAACTTGCCAGAAATTGCCCGTTACCAACATTTCTCGAGCCGACTCCGCAAAGTTGATCTCATCCCAGTCCAGCAAATGTACATCACCCAGAAAGGGTAAGAAAAGAACAGCCCCCAGGAGGGTTAGAAGAACGTGAAAACCGAAATTGGTGTGCTTAAGCATTGAATAGTTTTCGATCCAACTTAGATGATTCTTTAGCACCGAAAATCCAGAAGTAATATACCACCGTAGCGATAAAAACCCCTAAGGCACTGCCCGCCATAATGTCGATCACAAAGTGCTGCGCCAGAAAGACTCTTGAAATACCTATGAGCATGGCAATTACCATAAACACGGCTTTCAATACCTTTTTATTGGCGTTAAGTCCGAGGTACATGAAATACGCAAAACCGGCAGCCGTATGGCCCGAAGGAAAGCTGTGTTTTCGATTTAAGGTGATCTCCGAACGATTGGTTAACTCGATTCCGAGACGTTCGAAATACACGATGGGACGTATTGCATCGTCGTACACGATGTTCTTAAAGAAATAGACTAGTGATAAGGTTAACACAGCAACCATCAAAAAACCAAGTTGCTCACGAATAGATTTAAATATGAGTAGATAAACCAACGGCAAAACTACCCCCATTACCTCCGCCATTCTGGTAAAAAAACTGAAGAAAGGCACGGTAAAACCATTGTAATAGTGGTTTAGGTCAAGGATGGCCTGTCCCTTATCGTTTAGGGCTACCCACGATAGGCCTGCAGCCATCCAAAGAAGCCAGAAAACATATAGGGATTTATGTTTGTAGAAGAAACTATTATCCATGTCAAATACGCGGTAAAAATAAATCGTAGTACCCTTTTTTATTTGACAAATAGTATTTAATTTGAAGAAACTGATAGTTTGGCTTATGAATCGAGTAAAGTTGGAGTTAGAATTTGTGGTTAAGTCGTCTCCAAACATCTTGTTTAATTATATTTCAACCCCTTCCGGATTAGTAGAATGGTTTGCCGATGACGTGAATGTCAAGGGTAAAGAATACACCTTTTTCTGGGACGGTGAAGAAAACGTCGCCACCCTGTTAAAAAAGGTGAACGGTAAACACATTCGTTTTCAATGGGAAGACAGTGACGATGGCGAATACTTCGAAATGGAAATTCAACGTGACGAATTAACCGGCGACATTGCTTTGATGGTGACTGATTTTGCTGACGAAGACGAAATGGATGAAATTTCATTGCTTTGGGAGAGTCAGGTACAGGATTTACGAAACGCGCTAGGCGCTTAACTCGTTTGCTCCCATGCCTGCAACCGGCATTACACCTATCTTTTAACGAACATTTCGTGCAACTCGGATCAATGATCTAGTTGCTATATTTCTCATCTATTTTTTCCTTACGTTCATTGAGTTGATCGAACTTTTCCTCGGCGGTGGCTGAGATGTCATCCTTCAATGATTCCAGTTTCAGTAAGATATCGTTGTCAACAGGTAGCAGATCTCGAATAAAGTCCTCGAACTCGTCTTCTGCATTTTCCGACTCTAAACAACTCTCAATCTGTGGTTTAACTTTTGAGTAACTCTGTTTGATGGCGTAGGACAACTCCATGCGGTTCGACTCCATTTCGCTGAGTTCTTCGGCCGTAAACCTGCTTTCCAGATCGTTTTTGATTGGGTTTACGATGCAATTGCACTTAACCTGTTCTTCTGCATCGAGGCAGTATCGATCTTCCCAGGTTTGAATCGATATCGGATTTTGTTTAAAAGGGCCCAATTCCAATTGATAACACAAATAAACTCCACCGGCAATAAGTAATAACCATCCCAAAAGCTTGACCAGTATCTGAGAGGCAAAACGGATGATTAAACCGGCCAGAACTACGATAAGTACTGTAGTTAGAGAAATATTCATGTGGCGAATATAGCGCATGAAACTACCTCTCCCACTACGGGCAGGTTGTGGATATGTGGAAACTCGACATACGAAGTATTTGGAATTTTCGTTGAAATACTGTTTACTTTGCATTTCAAAGTTATTTGAATGAAAAACGAGGATCATTTTGAACATCTGGCTGAGATTCGTTCATTGATGGAGCGTTCATCTCGCTTTATCTCTCTGAGCGGCTTAAGTGGTATCCTGGCAGGTACCTATGCCCTGATCGGGGCGTTTATAGCTCGGAAATACATAAAGAATTCAGAAAAGTACCTGGAGTTCATACAAGGATATCACGGTCAGTACGACGGTGAAGGATTTGACGACTTTTTATTCTTTATTTTGCTCGGACTAGCGGTTATGGCCTTGTCGTTAATCACTGGTGTGTTGCTCACCGCACGACGCGCTAAGAAGAACGACCAAAAAATGCTGGACCGATCAGCTATTCGTTTACTCGTAAACCTGGGCATTCCATTGGTAGCAGGCGGATTGTTTTGCGCCAGCTTATTATCACACGGATATGTAGGACTTATTGCACCGGCCACCCTCATTTTTTATGGTCTGGCCCTAATCAATGGTGGTAAGTATACCCTCGACTCGATTCGTCATCTGGGTATTGCGGAAGTGATCATTGGTTTAATAGCTGCAATAGACCTTGGAAATGGTTTGTTTTACTGGGCCATAGGATTTGGGATCTTACACATTGTTTACGGAGCCCGAATGTGGTGGAAATATGAACGTAATTAAGCGATCGTTAAAAAATGATCGAAAAGATAAATAAGGCCTTTGAAAGTCGGGTACGGCTCGGAATTATGAGCGTACTGATGGTTAATGACTGGATGGACTTTAACTCCATAAAGGAATTGCTTGACGTTACCGATGGCAACCTCTCCAGTCACATGAGTGCACTGGAAAAGCTATCCTACCTTGAGATTCGCAAGGAGTTTGTTGGTAAACGACCAAAGACCTCCTACCGGGTAACGCAAGACGGACGACGGGCCTTTAAGGAACATTTAAACGGACTTGAAAATTTATTGAATGGATTGGGTTAGTTTTTTTTTGAACGTTCACTTTGAAAAACAAAGTACTTTACATGAACAAGATTAGAATATACGTCGTTTTACTTCAAATTGGCCTACTCGTAAGCGGGTTAACGGCCTTTTGGATACCACAAGGAGTTGCCTTTCTCGTGCTTCATACGCCATTGACTTCAATCCCCGGTCTGGAAGATTGGCTACTGTACGTGTTGGAAGGTGTTATATCCGTAGATACCTCCTACCCTTTTATCTGGTATGGCACCGATTGGATGGTGTTTGCCCATATTCTCTTTGCCATCCTCTTCTTTGGCCTGTTTCAAGACCCCGTGCGTAACCGTTGGCTGGTAACCTTTGGACTGATTGCCTGCATACTCATATTTCCCCTGGCCCTGGGTATGGGTCATATTCGGGGAATCCCTGTTATCT
>JAEPQQ010000079.1 GCA_017640445.1 Bacteroidia bacterium
GTGTCCGGGCCATCATATATGATGATAAAATCTTCAACCGATTCCGTACAGAACGAAGTAAATGAAAGCGTGATACTTGCCGCATTGGGTACACAAATTGTAAAAATATAATCCTCATTGTGATCGTAATCTCCAGTAATCAAACCATTGTCGCTATCATAAAAGTTGCCTTTGCAATCAGAAACGGTTGCGTTACTCATATAATAGTCGTTCTGGGCCAGTGCAATTGACCCCAGACCCAATAAAACAAGTGCTATGAAAAAGTGCTTCTTCAATTATCGTATTATGCTTATTTCATCTGTAACAATTGGATTACTCGCGTTTCCTGCGCGATCGGTTAGTATTAATTCATATGTGGTAACTTCCTTATCGCTGGTACCCAGCAAAAACGTGTTTTTAAGTTTCACCGTTAATTCACCCTTGATATCAATATTCGCCCCCATTGGCGCCAAAAGTGAAACATGTTGGCCGTCTGCTTCTTGCAAACGTAAGTCGTGAATGGAAAGAGACCGGATATCTGGATTTTCATCGCCCAGGTCGCCATCAGGGTCTGAATACTTAAAAGTAATCAGTATTGAGTCCTTGAATTCCTTCACCTCGCGTGGTTGAATATCTACGTATTCAATAACCGGTGGCCCCGGAGGTGGATCAATCACACTCACCTCGGTGCATGCCCCAAAAACCACACAGATAAAACTTATAAAGGTAATCTTCTTCATGTTGCCTATTTCACCCTAAACGTTGCATATTGTTTCGCCCTGAATAGTGAGTTGTTATTCGGAATCTCTGATTTGTTTACACCATCAGAAACCCTCGTTCGTATCCATACCACATCGTCTACCTGCCAGTCTGTTAAATTCACAACTGCCTTGTGATGGTAGTTTTCCTCTTCACCAAAATACCCTACAGCCACCAACGGGCTGGCGGAGTAGGTGATAGCGGTAAGGTGCGTGCTATCAAAAACATTGGCGTTTAACGAGAGATCAAGAGACGTACCGGAAAGCTGGTCGGGCGACTTTGCGTCATCCTCAAATGCGAACCACAACTCCACGGTGCCACCTGACTTTGACACGTTCATTGGACCGTAGGCTCCATTCCTTCCAACCACATTACCATTCACCCTGGCCGCTATACCTCTCAACTGGACCGGAAAGTCAGTCAAGGTAGGTGCGTTTCCATGCTGATCCAAAGCACCATTATTGATCCAGGTTTCTATGTTGGCAATATACTCGTCCTTCTTGGTAGGCCAATCACTTCCGGGCTCAACTACAATGGGCATTTTCCCGGAGTTGCCGTTCAGGTCAACCAACATTCGCCGCATAAGCATGCTTGTGGTGGCGTTCCCCGGTGTAACGCGAGCTGTCAGCGGGTTCATCTCATCGTTTTTGATAATGGGTTGATTCACCAGCGTGTTATAGGATGCTTCAATAGTCCTAAAATCTGGTTCAAAATTCCCGTCGTGACATCCGGAATTGGCACATGTTGGTTTAAACACATTGGCATGAATGCCCTGAATGGTATTGGGATCAAGCTCTTTATTATCTGCTCCTACTTTGTCGTGTTCCTGACCAACATCCTGGTTGTTATATGGGTTTCCAACTTCAGGATCAGATCCTTTGCAACCGACCAAACCCAATATGGCTATTATGTAAACTAACTTCCTCATTAAATTCGATCAAATAAAGACATAGAACCCGGGTCCACAAATCCAGCATTGGCCACGGCGTCCTTAACACCAAAAATTTCAGCTATAGTCAGCACATTATCAGTGGTTCTGCCAACTCGGTTAGACTCACCTCCAACTGACAGGTTAGCGGGAACATTGGGTCCTGCCATCAAACTCCAAACCCGCGATGTGTTGTAGTCTCCGCTATGGTCGAATGCGTACCAATCGTTTTCGTCCTGAATCGGATTTGGATTTAGGTTTCGCCCACATTCGGGAGTTGCCAACATTACTGTTTTCCCGGCCATTTCCGGAACTTCTGTCTGTATGTAATTCCACAGCCATCCCACTCCATGATCTGCCCGATGCAGTGATCTTAGGTAGTTCGAGAAGCTCGAATGGCAACCATCTACATTTGTAAGGTTAAGCACAAGTAATTTTGGTTTGAAATATTTTAATACTTCAGCAGCATATGCAATTGTATTTAAGTCGCCTCCAGAACCTGCAGGTGGCTTAGCGATGGCTCCGCCCTTGTTGAACGTCTGGCGGATAAATTCTTTGATTTTGGCTTTTTCATCGGGGTCGTTCTTAATTCCCTGAACCTCCCCGTTCTTTATTCTAAACGTATTGTTAAGGAACTCACGCATCTTGTGTATTGGCTCCAGTTCCTCTTGCGGGTGATACACTTTTGCATCGCTCAGTACCTCAATACCTTCCGATCCAAACGTAATACTAGGTGCAACGAAATTGGCACCAAAAGAGGTTCCATAGCTCTCATGTCCGCTAGAGTTCAGCAGAGGGAACGAGTTACCGATTCCAGAACCTACAAACCAAATATCACTGGCCTTAAAACCTCTGTGTCTGCGGAGGTACTCAAAAATGGTAGGAACATTAGGACGCACCTTTAACCCTTGAGCCGTTGATCGATTTCCCGTAAGCAATGAAGTAAGACCTCCATAGTGCCCGCCATTCATGGCCTGAACTTCTGGGAACAACAAACCCTGGCTCTGTAATGTAGTGCCCAGGATGGCCGGTATTGGCAAACTACCCGTTGGTTCACCAGCGGGTGTAGTTCCGTAAACGATTTTCCGATCGGGTGGTGCTCCGTTGATCATGTTGTACATGATGTTCCCCTCAATATCCACACCTTGACTATCCGCCAAATACCTTTTTAATACGGCCTCTTGTTGACGAACACCACCGGCAAACAATACGTATACAACGTGATCGGCCAATTCGGCTGTGGTGCGGGCAAACAATCTCCCCGAAGGCAGTATATACGGGAAGGCAACACTTCCTGCTGCCGTCAATCCCGCCTTTTTAATAAAGTCTCTTCTTTTCATTTACCTTCGATTAATAGAAATAGTATTCGTCGCAAGAAGCAAACGCAGTGTACACCAGTTCCGGAGTTACATTTGGATTGGCTTCTATATAGTTTATAAAAAACGCCTTCTCGATTTCTGATGGGATCCGCACAAAGAACAACTTGTATGCATCCACAATAAACTGATCGAGGTCGGCCCTCATTTCTTCGTTGGTTGGCAAGATCACTTCACCAGAATTCATGTAGTTGCTAACGATCACCTCATTGATCAGGGTTTTGTCACCAAACGATTCAATCACCCGTTCGGTGCGTATAAGGCGATTACTGGAAATGGCTTGCTGATGCAGCGTTGTGTACAGAATTGAAATAAACTGTTTGTTCGTTTTACTCCTGTCCTTAATAAGACTTTTGTCCTCAAGACCTAACGGATTTACCTCGTAGTCGACAAATACATCTTTCTTGCATGAGGAAATAAACACAAGTCCGACAAGCAGCACCCATTGTTTCTTAAAAATCTGCATACTCATCTGTTCTTAAAATTTCCTTCTGTAATTGTTTAAAATCCCCCGTTAACACAAGGTTTTCAAAGTGGTTTACAACCTCCTGTGTTGTGGCACTCCTTGCCAGCAGCGTGTTGTACGTCCATTGAATCAATCCTTCATAGAACTCGTCCGACTCTGTTAGTAGCTGGCAATATCCTTTTTTGGTGCTGGCGAAGCCGCCAAAAAGCCCTCCAGGTTCGTTATTCGCAATGATGGCATAGGCAATATCAAATTCGTTCTGACTTGGAAACCGGAAGAACAAATCATCAAATGAAGCATTTACAAAATTGAATGTGTTCATGTTGATTTCATCGTAAATCTCATTGTCCATCATTCGCGCAAACAATTGATTTATGGTGATGTTCCCCTTTCTTAATTCGCGTTTCCCATTGATCACGGCCATGTTCCGTTCGATCTTTTCCATGGCCTTGTAAACTCCTATCGAATCTCCATTGAGTCTAGCCTTGTTCAGGGTAAATCGTGCATTGCTTGCCAATGCCGAAAATTCTCCATCTTCTGCTCCTTCCAGCATTCTCGACTTCATAATATCGTAAAGTCGCTGATTGTAGGCAATGGCATAACTTGAATCGCCTATCACCTCGGTAGTATCCGATTGAAGTTTAACAATGAGCTCCTCTCGGGCAGTTACGCTTAACTGAGCATCTTTCAGAAAATTGGTTTCTCTCGCAAGTTCAGTCTCCAAAGGAGATCTGCCTACCAGATCAATGAACAACCTGTTCACATAACCTTCTATTTTGATGGTGGAAATTCGGTGAGGACCAAGCGCAGTATTATTTTCAATTGTCCGATCTTCGGTTTCCTTACATGAAACCTGAAAAAGGCTTAAAAAAACCACACCAAAAAAAACGCAAATAGCTCCTTGACTTCTGACCCTCATAGGTTAAAAAGTAATAGTTCAAACCCAAATATACGAAAAAATAATCACCCATTAGTCTGCAGAACTTCGCAATGGTTGCACGTATATTTCAAAAAACAGGACAGTTTTTTTGATTTCGCCTTACCCAACCTGCTCGTTGGATGGTGATTCATCCGGGGAAATTGGCAAGCTGGTTTCAGCCGGTTTTTTCTTATTACTGATCAAACCATAGGCCATTATTAAGCTGCTAAACAGCACCACATACAACACCACACTTTCGGGGAAGGCTGGTGTTACCAGACTTGAAGGGATTGAATAAAAAAGCAAAACGGTAATTAAGCCTCTCGGCGCAATCGACAACAAAGGTTTACCTAATGATCTTCCGTAGTACTTTAGAAACAACCATCGAAGTCCAAACAAGACCGCCGTAATCGCCAAACTGATTCCCAGGGCCTTTACGTCTGCAAGACTGGAAAGAACCATCGACATTCCGAATACGATAAAAAAGAACGTCCGCAGTACAAAAGCTGTTTCCCGTGTAATTATGTGGAAGTTGTGCTCCATAAGCTTCAACTCCATTCTGCTGATTCGATTTGCAAGGGCTCCCCGGAACACCAATTGGTTGTTCTTTAGCATCAAACCAAAAATAAGAATCAGAATCAAAGGACTGAGGTGGAGGCTTTTTTCCAAGGCATACAACCCCATCAAAATGGCCAAAAAGAGGAAGATCTTAACCTTGGTTTTGATGAATTTGAACAAAAAGATCAAACCAAAACTGGTAATCACTGATATAACGATGGTAATTCCCAGTCTCAACCCAAAATCACCTAGTTCGGCTAGTTTGTCGTCGTTTTTAACCAAGTCGATAACGAAATAAAACATCATGATTCCGATTATGTCGGAAATGCAGCTTTCGTAAATCAGAAATTCCTTTTTGTTGTGTTCAAGACTCTCAACGCTTGGTATCACAATGGCACTGCTTATCACAGACAACGGCGTAGCATACAGCACCGCAATTCCAAATTGCATGTCAAAAACAAGACTCAACAGCAAACCAATTACCAGCACGGAAGCAACCAGGCCAAAGAAAGCCATACCCGACGCTTTTTTTATGAGTGGGAGTTTCTCCTTGGTCAACTCCAGGTCCAGCGCACCTTCTAGTACGATCATAATCAGACCTACTATTCCCAACACTTCCAGGGGCTGGGCCAGCGATTCAGAATCAATGTGGTAAAACTGCCCAATCACAACTCCTGCACCAATAAGCAGCAACACAGAAGGGATATTGGTTCGTTTACTTATTTCCGAAAAAAGGTACGATACAATTAAGGCCAGTGAACCGGCAATAATCAAGTGGTAAGCCGTCATATCGCAAATGTAGGATTAAAGCCTAAACCTAATTACTGTTGCTCTGCAATTTTGCGCCTCACCTCCTCTATCTTATTGAACTGTACCTTAAAAAACTGAAATCTGTGTTTCTCACTCACATCGTTGATAGAGGTTGACTTGCGAATTAAGTTTTCCATCCAAAGTGCTGTCTCATCACAAAAATCTCTGCTCTCGGTTCGAATGGAATTAAACGTATTGTGGCTGATATACACCACTCTTCCATCTTCTTTTTCGATGAGGATGCAATTATTTCCAATTCGCACCTCGCTGTTGTAAAGCACAAAATTCTTGTTGTCGTCCATGGTCTTCGAACTGCGTTCTGCCTTCTTTTGGAGATTGGCAATCATCAATTCCATGTCGGCGAGTACGGCAAGTGCATAATCCAAATCTTCAAATTGGCCTGACTCAACGAAATATAAAATTTGTCTGAGTGTTGCATTAATTGACTCTTCAGTCCATATTTCGACACTTTCGATCTTGTTATAGGCCTCAGCCAATTCCAAACTTGCGTTCAACACGTCAGGGTGCAGCAGGTCTACCCTATACTTCTGTCCGGTAAGAAACGCTTCATTCATCACGGCCTTTTGCCAGTAGAACAGTTTAAACCCCGCCAACTTTGGATATTCAAAGTGATGAAACACGGGAATGTCTTCGGCAGCGAATATGACGCGAGCTTCCTTGGCCAGCCCCTCCTCTATCACCGACTTCATGCCGATCAAATACGAAATCAACCCACCATCGCCACTCAAAAGCTTGTTAAAACTGAACGGCACAATTTGATACTTTGACGAAAAGAAGTAACTCAGGTTGAGATTAAACCGATCACAAATAACCATTGCTTCATCAATGGTAATTGGGGTTGAGTTTCTAAGCCTGCGATAGGCACTGTCTTTGGACACCTCTAAAAGGTCGGCTAACTCATGCGCCAGGTTGATGTTTTGCGGAACATTACGCTTTACATAATTGACGAATCTCGACTGAAAATTACTCTTCTCTTCCATACATTTTGCAAAATATGCAAAAACATCGAATCAAAGAATCGAAAATCGCACTAAAATATTCAAAACGCAGCCAGAGAGACTAAACATCACTACAACTTAATAATAAAAATTGCATTAATCGCAATTTAGACAACGATTTGATTGCTCGCGAGCTGAACCTTTGTCAAAAAAAAATTATGAAACTCAAAATCAATTTATTTTCATTACTAGTACTTGTTTTTAGTTTTAGCCAGGCTCAAACGGAAAAAGTAACCGTTGTTAACGTGGATGCAAACTCACAGAGTTTCGATGCAGAAGTGCTCACCTCGCACTTAGAAATTCTGATGGACAAATCACACTCTTACAACGTTGCCGACAAGTACACACTAAAGGAAGTACTTAAATCAAATGACGTGGACCAATGGTCATGTTACAGCGAGGACTGTCTCCGGAAGGTGGCAGACCTCATGAATTGCGAATGGGCAGTTTCAGGGCGAATAAACCAACTACCAGACAACATCTACATCTCCATTCGCATGATCTCTTCCAATGCAGAAACACCTTCTCTCTCAACCAAGATGGAGTTCCTGAACATTCCGGAACAAGTAAACACCATGTTAAAACTAACGGTGCAGCAACTGCTTAACGAAACTCCGGACCCGGTTGTGCTGAAAAGCCTAACCGACAAGAACATGCACGCCAATTCAAGCAACACTCCAGAGACAAACGCGCTCAACCTGTCGGGGCCCCGAATGGGATACACCTTCTTCACGGGAGATGCAGCCAAGGTTTTAGCCAAACCCAAATATGAAGGTGGGTACGATGCGTCTCCTGCCATGTTTCTGTTCGGTTACCAATTTGAACAGCAATACCTAAACGGGAGCAACATTCAGGGTTTATTCGAGTTTATCCCACAAATAGCGGGATTGGACCAAGGCATGTTCCTGCCTAGCTTTACCTTTCTCAATGGTATACGAGGAAGCAAAACGGGTATTGAATTTGCCTTTGGCCCTACCATTTACGCTCAAAGGACTGTTAAGATGTACTACGAAGAAGGTCAGTGGCACCGCCCTTCAGAACGACAGAATGTAAACAATGTGCCTACGGAAGAAAGACTGGACAGTCGGGGTGTGCTTTTGGCAAAAACAAATCTTGTTTTCGCAGCGGGTCGCTCTTTTAAGTCGGGAAACATGAACTTTCCGGTAAACGTATTCTTTGTACCAAACCGAAGATCACCCCGATTCGGGTTTTCCCTTGGTTATAACATATCCAAATAACGCGTTACCCTCCGGATGACAAGCCTCCTAACCTTTTACTCATTTTTATATACTCAGCAAGATCAGTGCGGTGACCGTTCACGTCAGTCTTGGGTTGAGTTTCGCCAAGCCGCACAATGATCATTTGACTAGCGGGTAATACAATTGTGTATTGCCCGTTTAGTCCTCTGGCATAAAAGAAGTCTTCACCCTCGTAGCTCGAACACCACCATTGGTAACCGTATCGATCATTTGGCTTACCGGACAAGAGTTTAATATCCGTTGGTTTGGTAGCTTGCTCGAAGTATTCCAAATCAATGAGAGTATCGGTTCCAACAATTCCTTTGTTTAGATACAAAAAGCCAAACTTGGCAAAATCCCTTGCGGTACTATTAAAGCAGCAATAAGCCCTTTCATGTCCACCTTCATCATCCAAACTCCATAGTGCAGGTCTTGAAGCTCCAATGGGTTTCCACAACTTTTCAGTTGCATATTCACTTAGATTTTTACCCGTAGCCTCTTCTACCACAAAACCAAGAAGTTGTGTAATTGCGCTCTTGTAATTAAACTCGGTTCCCGATTCGTCAACCAGTTCATAACGCTCATGTGCTTTTTTCAGATCATCACCATAAAGTGTTCTGGCCGTATACCCAAACGGATCGATGTAGCTTTCGTAGAAGTTATAACCAGCACTCATCATTAACAGGTCTCGAATGGTTACCGTATCGTCTTTATACTCTTTTAGGTAATTCCCAATCGGCTCGTCCAGGCTGGTTATGTCGCCGTCTTTTAACGCACAACCCACCATATGCCCAACGATGCTCTTTGCCATGGACCAGCTATTGGTTCTTGAGGTATCGGAAAACCTGTCCCAGTATTGTTCAAACACCAGTTGTCCTTTCTTGATTACAACAAAAGCTGAACTACTATACTGATTGTGATAGGCTTCCTCTGTCTCGGTAAGGGCCTTCTCGGTATAGGCATAGTGCAATGGCCATTCAAATGGGCGTTCCAGTGTTTTCACCTCCCGGTTGTGATAAATTGGATACTCATCAATGGTGGGCCCCAATCTTCCCTTAAACACCGTATGCTTGATCATAAAAAACATGTAAGTGTTTCCAGAAAGATAGATGTAACCGACTAAAACGAGAAGAACAATACCCAGCGTCAAGGCTAACCGTTTCCCAAATTTGATAAGTTTCTGCATAAGCAATTTATTCCCTTAATATAACATTTTAAGGCAATTACGTGTTACCACCGTGTCTTATTTTCAAAATAAATGACCACACCAATGAGGGCGTTTACCACGGCCGCCATCGCAAACGTATAATCTTCGAGGTCGAATGACGAGATCGATTGTTGTTCGTTCCACTCTTTGATCGCCACCACCATCCAAAAAACGATAAAAGCAAAAGGCAATGTGAGTCCGAGCTTAAGCCAAAATTGCATAATCACATACACCATGAAGATTGCAGTTGCGACGACAAGCCAGGCATCCGGCATACCAAATACGTGCACATTAAGGCAGATCAATACCAATGAGACAACCACCAGGAATCCTTCCAGCCCAAATCGTGCCCGTTGTCCGATACTTTCCATAACAAGAAGTAACAAAATAAAGGCTTTAGAGTTTCAACAAAAAGAGGGCCTCTGGAGACCCTCTTCATTAGAACAAGATTTAGTTATTATGTGATTCGACTAATAGTAGGCCGTTTATCGAGTAATAACCATAGATTGGGATTACATCCTACCTCCAGATATACGTGCTACGAACACTCATACTGTCAATAGATGCCTAAACCGAATACCATTTGCGCCAATTACGCTCTAAACACCGTGTATCTAAACACAGCTTCAGAAGACCTATAAGGACGCTTTAGCCATGGCATTGGGCATTGTAACGTGATGGTTGTTTGGGCCTTCCTGATTAAAGGAAGCGTGTGTCCCGTCGTGCTTGTGGCCTGGTCCATGTGCCTGAGTAGGACACAAGGTGCCAAAAATTGCCCACACGAAAAGACCAGAGTAAAGTTTTTTCATAAAGTGAATTTTAATTCTACCATCTAAACAAGAAAGTAATGGAACGCGTCCAACCACGTCGAAAATAAGAAGGCGAAGAATCGCCGGAAAAATTACTTAATTACAAAATGCAGACTTTGCTACACACTACTTCCGTCCTATCAAATTTGGCGAATTTGTCACACAAATGCAAGTTTTATGCTGGTTATTGGCCCGTTCTTCTGTGGCTAAGCCCCTATAATCCTAAGAAAACAGAGTTCCAAGTTCACGAAAAACTCATATCGTTCAATTAAATTTTGGTTTACTGAAAAAAGTACTATCATTGTAGCACAAAGCCGCAGGTCTTGCAGTTTTGAATCCAAAATTTTCCCCGAACATCTTTTCGAGAGCAAATTTTAGAACTACTTTAAAACACATATTTCGCAACATAAGAATCAAAGCAGTACATGTTTGATATAATTACGCTTAACGACATGCTCGTTTCCGAGCTGAAGGAGATAGCTACCAAGCTGGAAGTCAACCCAAAAGGACTAAAAAAACAAGATCTAATCTACAAAATTCTGGAAGTACAGGCGGTGAAAGCTCCTGCAGAATCTGACCCAAAACCAGCTAAACCCAAACCGGCCAAGCGAAAACCTAAGGCAAAAGCAGAAACGAAGGAGGCGGAAGTTGTAACGGAATCAAAAACTGCTGAGGAAAAAGTTGTAAGTGAAAAGCCAACCCGAGAACGCAGACCTCGTAAGTCGAACAAAAGTGGTGGCGAAGAAAAGGAAGGCCAGACCAAACAAAAAAACAACCAGGAATCGCGAGGGCCAAAATCAAAAGATCAAGGCAAAAACAAGGCTCCAGAACAAAACAAGCAGGCAGAAGACGACTCTAAGGTGATAAATGCAATGGACAATGCCGACAATCACCGTCCACAGGGTAATAAAAATCAACACGATCACCGTAACAGAAAAGATCCGGAAAGAGAGAAACGCAAAGAGATGCGTGACAACTTACTTAACTATTTGGAGCTTGAAGGTGTGGTGAGTACACAGGGTGTGTTGGAAACGATACAAGATGGATACGGTTTCTTGCGATCAGCAGACTACAACTATCAACCATCTCCGGACGATGTTTATGTAGCACCAAACCTGGTAAAATCCTTTGGTCTGAAAACCGGTGATGTAGTTCAGGGAACAATCCGTCCTCCCAAGGAAGGAGAAAAGTACTTTGCATTGATCAACATCGAATTGATCAATGGCAAGTCTCCGGCTCTGGTTCGTGACCGTGTTTCGTTTGAACACCTTACACCTCTGTTTCCAGAGGAAAAATTCAATCTGGAATACAAAGCGAATAACTACTCCACCCGAATCATCGACATCATTACGCCAATTGGTAAGGGACAACGGGGTCTTATTGTGGCACAACCTAAAACGGGTAAAACAAACCTATTGAAGGATGTGGCTAATGCTATTTCTACCAACCACCCGGAAACGTACATGATCATTTTATTGATCGACGAGCGGCCGGAAGAGGTGACCGACATGGCTCGAAGTGTTAAGGCAGAAGTGGTAGCGTCTACGTTTGATGAACCAGCAGAGAAGCATGTAAAACTTGCCAATATTGTACTTCAAAAAGCCAAGAGGTTAACGGAATGTGGTCATGACGTGGTTATCCTGCTTGACTCCATCACCCGTCTTGCACGAGCATACAATACCGTTCAACCAGCCTCGGGTAAGATCTTGTCTGGTGGTGTTGATGCAAACGCATTGCACAAGCCAAAGCGTTTCTTTGGAGCTGCCCGAAATATTGAAAATGGCGGATCATTAACCATTATAGCAACGGCGTTGATCGATACAGGTTCAAAAATGGACGAGGTGATCTTCGAAGAATTCAAGGGTACGGGTAACATGGAACTTCAATTAGATAGAAAACTTTCCAACAGAAGAATATTCCCTGCCATCGACATCATCTCCAGTAGTACTCGTCGAGAGGATTTACTTCTTGACAAAACGGTTAATCAACGTATGTGGGTACTGCGAAACTACCTGGCCGACATGACCAGCGAAGAGGCTATGAACATGATGTTAAAGCAAATGCAAGGAACCCGCGACAACAACGAGTTTCTTGTATCCATGAACTCTTAATCACATTCGCACAACATCGCGCTTCGAAGTTTTTAGCTATCTTCGATGGTGATGAAAAGGAAAATACTACAGCTGTCTGTCCTGGCCTTGCTGTTTATGGCCGGTGCTTCTTCAGCACACGCCAAAAAGGTTCAGTACACCGTTCGCATTTACACCATCATATACAATGGCGACACATTACAAACCGGTGGAGACGTGGTCCATTCCGGAGTAATGAAGAAACATTCCAAGCGGCTTCCTATTGCCACTCTCGACAATGGTGAAAGTCTGCACCTCGAAATGTGGATTACCATGGAAGGTGTTATGCTGGACCGATTTAACGTTTTTCAACACAAGTACTACACTAAGAATGGAGAAGCCTGGCGCCTTGTAGCCGTCACACCGCGGCTCAAGTTCTATGGCAGTCATTACGATCGAGGACATTATTCCTATACCGACCCCCAATCAGGAGAAACCCTGGAAGTAATGTACCAACTTACCGTAGACCCATACAAGAAAAAAAAGAAGAAATAAGCAATACAAAAAGGCCCGGTTGAAATCAACCGGGCCTTTTATTTATAAAGCGGAACGCATTACATCGCCTTCCACTCCTCTATCGATTTCTCGTTCATTCGGACATAATCCTTATTACCCGCTGTTTCAGCCAACTCTTTCGAGTGTGTAGCTGTTTTAATCGCATCCTTATAGTTCCCCATTTTGGCCTCAATCAACGCTTGTAAACGGACCATCCAGAATTTCTCATTGTCTACCAACGCTAATTTGATCCACTCATACGCTTTATTTATATCCTTTTCATTATCGTAGTAGTAACGAGCAGCCTGGAAATAAGTAGCCGAAGTAACTCCTTTCATCTTCATTTCGATCTCCTTCATCACCTGCTCGTCAACGTTCGCTTTTACGTCAATCAACACTTGCGTGTTTTCCCAGGTAAACTCAATGTTACATGAGTTAGAAGTAATATTCGAGAAGCCAAACGTCATGGTTTCCACCGTTGAGTGGTACGCATTGTTTGGAACCACTTCAAATCGAACCAGGTCTTCCTCTTGTTTGTACTTAGACCGGCCGGTTCCCCAATGACTGGTATTGGTGTGAATTACGATCGTCCACTTGTCTTTACCAGGAATGGCATACAGGGCATATTCCCCTTTAGGCACGTCATGTCCTCCGATGGTTATATCGCTTGACGTTTTGAACTTTGTGCTCGCATTTGCTCCCCATCTCCACAGTTCACCATAGGGTACTAAATCTCCAAAAATCTTACGACCCTTCACTCCTGGTCTCGAATAGGTAATGGATAAATCCGTTAGCCCAACCTTTTGCTCAATGGTAGACAAAGGGCTTGGAGCCGGCACATTGATCTGACCAAACGCCTGAACAGACAATGCTACAAACACAACAAGTAATACTCTTTTCATAACTTTAAATTCTTGCTCAAATATACCACCACCCGATCGCTGAACGGCACTTTGATGACATTCTTTAAACATTTCTGACAAAGCGGATTGTGCAAGGACGACGCCGACTTCGCTATAAGACCGATTTCCTAGAATTTATAATTGAAGCCTAAGCCAAACAATTCCTTAAACTGCGTTCTTGGGCCCGTTACACCTGGTTTGTTTTCCGGGTCGTATTCGATCTTGGTATCATGATCGTACTTCAAATGGGTAAACAGATTGGCCCCTATGTACTTACTGATCTTAATGTCGGTTCTAACCTGCCAGTCAACGTCAATGTTTCGTCTATTTGGTCGGTTATCGTCGGTGTAGTTGTTGAACAATTCTAGACTTGTTCTAAGACCGATGTTTTTTGCAATTTTCTTGTTCTGATAAATGAACGATGTCAACGCTCCAAACTCACCCCGTCGGTTCGCATTTCCATGTTCTTCCGGAATATAAAGGTGTTGAGCAGCGATGGAGTCATCGGTAACAAACGTCCATTTACCCGCTGCCGGAGAGATATAGATCGACAACTTGTCGGTGGGTTTATAATCGATACCCAGAGACAGCTTTAAATAGGCTGGCGCCATGAATCGTGATATTACAGGACGGTTCTCATCTTCATCATTGAAGTCGTATCCCTTATCAAACTGGCTTTCAAACCGTGCAATACTCGCCCAACTTAGTTTATCGGATGCTTTTCGTCCAACCTTCGACTGAAAGTCTATTTTGTCTTCGTTCTTTCTAATGTCCTCCCCCTTGTTTTGAAGCAGTCCATACGCAAGGTCAAGGTTGTTATCCCATGTCCAGTTTGAGAATTTGTAATTGGCATATGCGTTACCCAGGGCCGTGACGGAAATGGCATTCACCCCACCGAGTGACCAGTTTGAAAACGATCCCTGGTTGAAGTTCAACGCCTGGAAACCACCCGTTTTCCACTTAATCACCGGCTTAAGCGCTTCTATTTGTGCTACCAGCGCGTCTACTTTGGCTTGTGCTGCAGCCAATTCCGTTTTCGCGTCGGCAAGTTCCTTTGTTTTTTTGTTCATTGTGGTGGTGTCCTGAGCGAAACCAAAGCCTGCACTCAAAACAATAATTAGCATGGCGACTACACTGTTTTTCATTACTGTAATTTTAGAAAGCAAATTTACAATGGCTCGAGAAGACATCAAGAAAATTTGCCTGTTTATGATCCGAGACATGTCTCTCCGGTAGACAGAGAGCTTAATTTAGTTACCGCTATTCGAAACGGATAAGCACCTGGTTTTTATCAACCTTATCCTGCGGCGACACCTCTATTGATGCAATTACCGCATCACCGGGAGCAGCAATCACATTCTCCATTTTCATTGCTTCCAGCACCATCAACGCATCATCCTTAGTAACCGACTGACCCACTTCCACTTTTACGTCCAACACCAAACCTGGCATGGGTGATTTAACTTCTGACACCTTCTGAGATGCGGAGGCGTCCATTCCCATTCGGGTCAAAAGCAGATCAAAGTCGTCTTCCAGTTTCACCGAATAGGTTTTACCCTCAATCATCAGTTCTACCTTTTTCTCATTTCGATCTATGTGGACAGCTTTAGCAACAAGAGAGGTGTTATCCAACAGAATATGATACTCGCCACTTGGCAGCATTTTGCAATCAAAATCGACCTGAGTTTGATTCACACTGCTTGTGTTTTGGTTTGATTCAAGCTCAAATAAGTGGTTATTGTTAACGGTAGCCTTATACATAGTGTTACGCTTCTTCTCCAAAATATTCTACATAGTTGTTATGGGTCTCCCATAACTTAACGCGGTGCAGTTGGCAATTTTTAAGATGAGGTTCCAACTGCTCCCAAATTCCAATAGCCAGGTTTTCAATAGACGCCATCTTACCCTTCATAAAGGCCACGTCCATATTGATGTTCTTGTGGTCCAACAGGTCAATAACGTGTTCGTTGATTAAATCGCGTAAACCTTTCAGGTCCATAATGAACCCAGTATCTTCATTGGGTACGCCTTTCACCGTTACAAAAAGGTCGAAGTTATGACCATGCCAGTTGGCATTGGCACACTTACCGAATACGGCTTCGTTTTCCTCTTCCGACCACTTTGGATTATACAGTTTGTGCGCTGCATTAAAGTGCTCTTTACGCGTAATATAGACCAGTTTTTCTCCCATGTGGAATGTGGTGCAAATATACGTCCTACCTTTGCCATATGACACTTGAAGAGGCGCAAAAAAAAGTTGACCACTGGATTAAGACCATTGGTGTTCGGTACTTTGACGAAATGACCAATATGGCCTTACTGGTTGAAGAAGTAGGCGAAGTAGCCCGCATTATGGCCCGCACCTATGGGGAACAATCATCAAAAGAATCGGACCTCAACAAGCAACTACCCGACGAACTGGCTGATGTTTTGTTTGTATTGATCTGCATCGCAAATCAAACCGGAATCGATCTTACCGAAGCGTTCTCTAAAAATCTGATCAAGAAGACAGACAGGGACGCGAACCGTCACAAGTCAAACCCAAAGCTTTAACTATCGCTTTTCCATTGGGACCCAGTCACGAGCCGTTGGGCCTGTGTAAATCTGACGTGGGCGTCCTATTGGTTGCTTTTGATCGCGCATTTCTTTCCACTGTGCGATCCAACCTGGAAGACGACCAAGTGCAAACAGAACAGTAAACATTTCTACTGGGAAGCCCATTGCCCGGTAGATAATTCCTGAATAGAAATCTACGTTCGGGAACAACTTTCTTTCGGCGAAATATGGATCGGCCAATGCCGTTTCCTCCAATTGTTTTGCGATATCCAATACTGGGTCGTCAATACCCAATTTGTCCAAAATCTCGTCGCACGACTTTTTGATAATCAACGCACGTGGATCGTAGTTTTTGTACACTCTATGACCAAAACCCATAAGACGGAAAGGATCGTTTTTATCTTTCGCTTTCTCAATGTACTTTTTGGCATCTCCACCATCGTTCTTGATGGCCTCAAGCATTTCGATCACTTTTTGGTTTGCCCCACCGTGAAGAGGTCCCCAAAGCGCAGCAATACCTGCAGAGATACAGGCATACAAATTAGCGTGCGATGAGCCTACAATTCGAACCGTTGAAGCAGAGCAGTTTTGCTCATGATCGGCATGCAGAATAAGCAACTTATTCATTGCCTCTACATAAATCGGGTCGATCTCGTATTCCTCGGTAATATTCTTGAACGTCATGTTCAAGAAGTTCGACACGTAATCAAGTTTGTTCTGTGGGTAGATCACCGGATGGCCAGCCGACTTCTTATGAAGCATGGCTACAATAGTTGGCATCTTGGCAATCAACCTGCGAATAGTTCTGTGTTGGTCTTCCTCGCTTTGGTTTGGATTTAACGATTCAGGGTAAAACGACGAAAGAGAAGAAATCATGGCCGTAAGCTGCCCCATTGGGTGTGAGCCCGTTGGCCACGCTTTAAAGATGTTCTCCATATCTTCATTCACCAATGTATGGTGACGAATCTGGTGATCCCAATCTTCATACTCCGCTTTATTTGGGAGTTCTCCGTTAATCAACAAATATGCTACCTCAAGGAAGGTCGCATTCTCAGCAAGATCTTCAATCGAGTATCCTCGGTGGCGAAGAACACCCTGTTCCCCGTCGAGGTAGGTAATTCCACTGGTGGTACTACCTGTATTCTTAAACCCTACGTCAACAGTTACTGCTCCTGTTGCTCCACGAAGCTTGGAAATATCAATCCCAACCTCCTGCTCAGAACCTTCAATAAGTGGTAGATCGATTTCCTTTCCTTGTAACGATAAATGGGCTGTTTTTGACATTGAAAATACGCTGTTTTACGGTTGTGCGAAATTACATTTTTTTACACGCTTTTTTGCGTCTTCCTCCAGATTTATTTCTAGTCTTGACTTTTCCAGCCAAACCAAATATAACTACCTCAAAAAGAAAGACTTACACCCATGTCATTTAATTGTAATCTCGCTATTTATAATATTTGACCGGGTTTTTACCCTCGCCTATCTTTCAATACAATTTTTGGATAACTTTGTTTTTGGAATTTCATGAATTCCGTTGGGATTATTAACTAGGAAATCGAGATGTCAGAAAAAATTGGACAGATTTTAACCGGACTCAATCAAAAAGCCAACCTAAAACAGAAAGTTCATCAAAATTCGTTGCAGGTGTTTAGTCAGTTTCAGGAATGCGCTAAAAACATTGTTAACGAACTGGCACCTAAGGTACTTGACCAATCGCCAAGCGTTGAAATAACACTTACTCAACACGGCGACTTTGAGTTCCACCTTAAGTTTTCGGGAGACACTA
>JAEPQQ010000007.1 GCA_017640445.1 Bacteroidia bacterium
TGCCAGGCGTATTTGTATTCGAAGTAATGGTTGTAAATGATGGAGAAAAGCGAAACGATGATGCCCAGAACGCTTATAAAGTGAATCCCAAAACTTCCTTGTGCGAATCGCTTCGCAACGGGGTCGTTTGTTTTGGTATGTTGTGCAAATGCAAATGCCCCGAACAGTGCCGAGACAAAACTTAGAACAACGAACAAATGCCCGAGATTTCCAATCAGCAGATGTTCACCATTGAATGTAACTACGTCCATGGGGTTTAGATATCTTCCACCTCGTTTTCGTACTTACTCGGACACTTCATTTGGAAGTCGGTTGCGACAAATTCGTCTTCACCGCGCACATGCCCAATAAGTTTGATTTCTTCGGAGCGTTCAAAGTCGAATGGCATCTCCTTTAAACATGTTACACGTCTCACCTCGCCATCTTCATCCATACCGTAAAAGGTGAATTTTTCCGGGTCAACTTCCGGTTCGTATTCAATGGCTTTGCTTTTTACAAGTGAAGTCTTTACGTGAAATTTTTTATCCGGCTGTTCCGCTGCCTCCGCAAAACTAACCGTTGTACTGGCGTCACCGTATGTGCCTATAATTGCTGCAATTCCTACACCAATCAATAAGAGGATAACTATGTGTTTACTTTTCACCTTCTTTGTCTTCTAGGGTTGAAACTTTTCTGTCGAGCCGAAATAAATATACGACTAAGAACACAAATATGATAACCAGTACGGCAACCACAACGTTGTATTTGCCCGACCGGAAAAACATATCTCGGCTTTCTGTAACATCGGCATAGCTGGTCAATGTCAGAAACAATAACATCAGCGCTAGTCCTGTTTTTTTGATCATTTCCATTCTTTGTCGTTAATTAATTTGTCAATTCTGGCGGTAAGTTGGCTCACCCAGGCACCTACCAATATCCATCCTAAAACAGCTGGGTAAAATACTTTTCGCAAGTGGTTATTGAGGTCGTATGTGCTAAATCCTACGCTGTCTCCGGCACCCGGGTGTAGCGAGAATTCGGCAAGTCGTGGTAATACAATAATGAGTACAATAAAAATCGGGAATGCCAAAACGTTGTAGACCGCTGATATACGTGCTACTTTGCCTTCGTCGTCAATCGATCCCCTCAGAATTTGATAAGCGATGTACATAAGAACACCCACTGCAGCTCCGTTCAACTTAGGGTCTTTTGTCCACGGGGTTCCCCAGGCATAGTTGGCCCAAAACATACCGGTGGCAATTCCCATCAAACCAAACAGTAATCCCACTTTAGCAAATGCATTTGCCCGTATGTCGTACACACGTTTTCCAGTGTTTAAGTGCGAAATGCTGTAGATAAATGAAATAAGCAATATCACAATCATTGTAAACCACATTGGAACGTGGAAGTTTAGATTTCGTATTGTTTCATACAACAAGTACCTGTATGGGAAGCTGAAATATGCCTGATCGCGTTTTTGCGGCACCACAGAGGCATTTTCAAGAGAGTCCAACCCGGCTTCGGCGTTTTTGTCAAAGTGAAGTGCCAGCATTTTGGATCCCAGGAACATTCCATGGTGAACATCTTCAATCACAATTGTACCACTGCGAACAAAACTGGTATCGGTATTCAGGTTCACCCCATCAAAACGAGCCAGCAGATGATTTGCATCAACAACTTTTACCTCTTTTGCTTTCTGAAGTTTGCCAAGTACTTTGTACCAAACATGTACACCGCCCTCTTTGGGGTCGTAGTGGTCTTTGAAATGGGTGTTATACCCCTCGATTTGAACTTCGAATGAACTATTCGCCGATACGTTATCTGGAGTAACTCGCACAACACCAGGACCAACTTCCGTAGAGGTGCCCAGATAGATGCTGTACAGGACTAAGATGGCGCCAAGAGCTTTCCACCAATGTGATCTGAATCCTTGCATTACGAAGAGCAAAGATACAGTATTAGGTGCAACCGACCGAGTGCCGCATAGCTAATTAAGATCGGAACTAAATTGTGTCAGGTTTTTCCGACTACTTTGCCTTTTGTGCGTCGAACTTCATGTTGCGTACACCGTTGACATACTGCGAAACAAAGGCATCATCAATGCCTATGGTTTTGATTTCGTCACCAAACTCCATAGCGTCATTCAAGTCAGTAAAATACCCTATTACATAGCGTTTTCCACCGCCTTGATTTTCTGCTCGGATGGTTCGGATACGCTTGTTGAACTCATCGAGTTTCAGTAGTTCGAAGTAACCTATTTGAACCGCATATACAGTACCTCTTGGAATGTCCATAGAACCGGCTTCCATTAGATTATTAAACCGTCTGTTTAAAGAAGCGAACGAATCTCGAAGAGCCCGAAGTTCAACATTTTGCTGATCAAGCTGCTTGGTTAATTCCGCAATGGTTACATCACGCTGATCCATTTCCTCTTTGGTTTTGGTTTTCATTTTCTTGTAAGAAGACGGGTCTTTTTTATATTGTTTTAACTCCTTCTTCAATTTTTTCTTTTCGGCCTTAGATAGGTTCTGTGCCTGAGCAATGTTAAGGCTAAATACAACAGCTAATAAAAATGTTATGGCTTTCAGTAATCTCATTTTCAAATGATCAATTCATTAATAACTGCAATATTATCACCGATTAAAGGACTATCACACGCGAAATTCGATTACTTATTAAAACCACTCGGTAATGTTCCATAATTGTAAACACTTTGCGGCTAAGCCTTGCCCAAACCTCGAATTTGATTACACCAATATGGCATTATCCATACAATATTAAGAAGTTGAATAAATGAGTTTACAAACGTTCGGCTGCATTATCTTTGCCCCGCAAAACAGCAAAACATGGAGTACAGAATTGAACGAGACAGTATTGGAGAAATAGAAGTTCCTGCAGACCGTTATTGGGGGGCACAAACACAACGATCGCTTCAGAATTTCAAGATTGGAAACCAGAGAATGCCCATTGAGATTATCAGAGCTTTTGGTGTTCTTAAGAAATGTGCTGCTCAAACGAATGCCGCACTTGGGGTATTGGCACAGGATAAGTGTGATTTGATTGAAGCAGTATGTGATGAAATCATTGCGGGAAACCTGGATGATCAATTTCCATTGGTGATCTGGCAAACGGGGTCAGGTACTCAAAGTAACATGAACGTGAACGAGGTGATTGCAAACCGTGCTCATGTTCTTGCTGGCGGTAAGCTTACGGACGCCGATAAGATTCTTCATCCTAACGACGATGTGAATAAATCACAAAGTAGCAACGATACGTTCCCAACAGCTATGACCATAGCAGTGTATCAACAAATGGTTGATTTTGCTATTCCGGGCATTCAGGTGTTGAAAGATACGTTCAAGAAAAAAGCACGTGCGTTTAAGGATGTGGTGAAGATCGGACGAACCCACTTTATGGATGCGACACCTCTAACTCTGGGACAAGAGTTTTCGGGTTACCACCGTCAATTGGTTCTTAGTATAGAAGCCATCGAAAAAGCCATGGATACTGCTTCTGAGTTGGCTCTGGGAGGTACCGCGGTTGGAACTGGTTTAAATACACCGAAGGGCTACACCGAAATGGTTGCTCAAAAAATCGCTTCAGAAACAGCTCTTCCGCTTAAATCAGCGGTAAACAAATTTGAAGCACTTGCGGCCCACGACGCCATGGTAGAATTACATGGTGCGTTAAAACGTGCAGCCGTTAGCCTAATGAAGATCGGAAACGATATCAGAATGTTAAGCAGTGGACCAAGAAGTGGTATTGGAGAAATTGTAATACCATCGAACGAACCTGGATCAAGCATCATGCCTGGCAAGGTAAACCCAACCCAGTGTGAGGCACTTACCATGGTATGTGCACAGGTAATGGGTAACGACGTGGCGGTAACCGTTGGTGGAAGCAATGGTCATTTTGAACTGAATGTGTTCAAGCCTATGATTGCTACCAATTTATTGCAGTCTGCCCGTATTTTGGGACAAGC
This sequence comes from Bacteroidia bacterium, assembly GCA_017640445.1. Lineage (GTDB taxonomy): Bacteria > Bacteroidota > Bacteroidia > NS11-12g > UBA9320 > UBA987. The sequence continues at coordinate 3,962 of JAEPQQ010000007.1, forward strand.
TTGTCTAAGCTTTAACGACAATTGCGTAGAAGGAATTGAGCCAAACTATGCCGAGATCAAAAACAAGCTGGAAAATTCGTTGATGTTGGTTACGGCATTGAATACCCACATTGGTTACGACAACGCTGCGAAGATTGCTAAAAAGGCACATGCTGAGAATACCACGTTGAAACAAGCCGCACTAGCCCTAGACCTGTTGACCGAAGAGCAGTTTGATGAATGGGTGCGACCAGCAGACATGGTAGGCAACGTAGATATATACTAGAAACGAACTAAATACATTCAAAAGGCTTGCCATTGGCAGGCCTTTTTTGTTTGGCCAGAAGCAAGCTTGTCCCAATGGAAAAGTAGAAAGGAGTAAGTCGGTGGGAGGGAACTAGTTTCGTTGTATAGTTTCATCGAAGAGTTCTTGTTCCCAACCCCTAAAGAAGTGCTTTGTAGTTTGCGACTCGAGATGTTCAATAATTCCAAAGTTTATAAACGTGGTTGAACCATTCCATGGTCACCAAATGATATGTAAGGCAATTAAATCGTACTGGATTACCAGAAAAACCCGTTTTAGGCGGTATTCGCATATTTTTTATGCGAATAAGGTGCAACGAATGACATTTTTGTGACGTCTTTAGGACGTAAAGTGGGTCGTGGATCGACTTTACACCCTAATTCTCACGTATTTTTGATGTATATGAACCGAATCTCCAATTTTCTGCTTGGCCTATTAACGGCATTAGTGGTTCTTTCCCCGTCAGTTGCAAACGCAACGCACGTGGATGGAGCCGAGATCACGTATCGCTATATCGACACACTGACCTATGAGGTAGATGTTATTGTTTATCGATACTGTGGAGGGATAGCGCTCTCCAATCCAAGTAAAGAAACCAAAGTGGTTTGTACCACTTCAGGGAAATCGGTCCAGATGAACCTGAGATTGAAATCTATATCGGATCTGGACTTATTCTGCTCAACCTATGGCGATGCGTGTATTTCCGAGAATAAGGCGAGGTCAGGAAGTGGCATAGAGCGGTTCGTATATCGTGATACAGTAGATTTTAGAAGTTCAAAATACAGTGGTTTGGTTTCGGCAGGTTGTACCGACCTTCGATTTGAAATTGATCAATGTTGCCGTAATAGCGGAATTACAACAGGCGCCGCCAATTCAAGGTTTTATACCTATTCCACAATCAATCTGAAGCATCCGTTCAACTCTTCACCAACGTTGGGAAGACCTGTAACACGTCTGTGTTGTAACCAACCGGTTTATCACAGCATTGGAGCTAACGATCTGCACGATTTTGATTCACTTTCGTTTGACGTGGTTAACCCACAAAGTGGATGGGGAAAGAACATCAAAATGAATGTACCACCTTTCACCGTGTATTATAGTGGTACGTACAAATACCCGTATGGAAATATTAATGCCAATCCGCCAATAGGCTTTAATGTAGACCCTACAACGGGGTGGATTGTTTTTACCCCAACGAAATGCGACGAGGTAACGAACATGGCTGTTGAGGTAACTGAATGGAGGAAAGACACCAGTGGGAAATATGCGAAAATTGGCACGGTACGTCGGGACATGATGTACACCGTTTCACAATGTGCCGGAAACAACCCCCCAAGAGTAAAGGGATCTACCAGCTATTCAGTTTGCGAGGGAGAAAAACTTTGTTTTACAGTAACCACGGAGGATAAGGTGAAAATACCACCACCGCCACTACCCAAACCGGATGCAGATACCAGTACCATTTCATGGGACGAAGGCATTCCGTGGGCAAGTTTTAAGGTTCTTAGTGATACTGTTCTCAATCAGTCGGCACAATTCTGTTGGACACCGAAGGTAGGGCGGGCAAAGCCTTATCCATATCGTTTTACTGTTTCTACGCGTGACGATCAATGTCCTACACCGGGCTACTCATCTTCCCCTATTGAGGTTTGGGTGTATCCTGCGGCCAAGGCAGATGTTACCATCGATTCGATCGGTTGTTCACGTTATGCGGTGAAAAGTGAAATACCAAAAGACTTCTTAAAACCGGCTAAATATAAATGGCTGGTTTTAGACAATAAAGGCAATGTCCTATCTCCTGGCAGACGAAATGCCCATTTTGAATCAACAGGCATCATGTTTTCTACAAAGGAGACTGACACGTTGGTGTTTGAAACAGAGGGTACCTACATCATTGAACATGAAGTTACCAACCAGAGACAGTGTGCACGTGTTTATCGTGATACGATTACCGTTGGCCCGGTGTTTGAGGCCTTTGTTGCGCTAAACACCGATACGTTTCATTGTGAAAAGTCATCGGTTGTTCTCCATCCAAGTATGATCAACTCTACCGGAGCTTACTCCTATCTCTGGCAAGACAGTTCAACAGCAGATTCGCTAAAAGTTCAATTGGCGGATACCGTTGCCTGGGATACTGTATGGGTAGAAGTTACAGACAAGAATGGTTGTGTAGCTCGTGATCAGATCGACGTTATTCAACGACCGAACCCTACCATGGAGAAGATTGACGATACCCTAACCTGTAGGGGAGATTCCCTTCTACTTCGAGCCATCGGTAACATTGCCTATTGGAATGATCCAAGGGATGAAGACACCACGTTATATGCACAAGGATCGACGTTCACGTACGACTGGTATTACAACTATGATGTGGAACACTTAGGTACTGCCGACAGTGTTTATGCCAGTAAAGAGGGGAACCACAGAGTGGTCATTACCGATAGTCTGGGGTGCCAGACAGGTCAGGTGATAAAACTTGTATATGCGAAACTTTACATGCCTTCTGATCAGGATGTGTGTATTAACGACGGTCCTCAGAATTTACGCCTCCTTGAAGACTCCCGGAACATGGGAGGGAAATGGTATTGTCCTGAAGAACCCAAAATGGTGAGTTCTGGTAATCAATTTGATATCGACTCAGCCGGGGCTATTACTTCTACGACCAACTACACCCTTTACTACGACTACAAACTGCCAGATGTTGGATGTACGGCCGTTGATTCAATTCAAATGAAGGTTCATCTACTACCACAGGTACGATTAAAGGATATTGATGTATGTCAGGAAGTTCTGCAAGTTGACGTGGTTAAGGATGGAGTGATCCAGTTACCCGCGGGAGGAGCACTAAACCTGGGACGACAATTCTGGAGTTGTGTAGATTGTGGTACATATGACGCCGCTAAGATTATAGAGGACCTGGGCACCGGTGTGCCAGGCGCCCCTCAGAAATACGTCTTCAATGTTGACCCCAAGACCATCCCACTGGGAAGCAAGGTTACGGATGAAATTCGCATAGAGCTGGCGTTCCAGAGTGTATACGGTTGTTTCAATCGCGACACCATGACAATGGGGTTGACCGGCATAGCCAAGCTTAGTTTTGGTGGGTTTAAGGACCTGTGTTGGGGGGAAGACGTGGTTGACCTGGATGTAATGAGCGGCGTAAGTCCGGCAGGGGGTATTTGGCGTGCTGTTGATTCAACAGGGTATGCTCCAGCCAAGGATATAAATAAGGCCATTTCAGGAGATACCAGTACGCATGATACCCTGGATATACATTTGTCTACTTATCCTGGGGATGGTAAGTCCAGAACCTACATACTTCGGTACTACTACGATAACAATGGTTGCCCATCGTATCGCGACACAACCTTAGTGATTCATGGAAAGCCTGGAGTAGAGATTGATAGGAACCAATTGGACCTGAACAGCAATAGTGCACCTTTTCAGTTTTGCGAACTGGACCCTAACATACAATTATTGGCCAATTACTCTGGTGGTACCTGGTCGACTGACGCCGCTGGTGCTTTATCTGGCTCTACCTTTAGACCTAGTAAGGTGGTCGATCTCAACAAGGTGTTTTTTATTAACTACGACTACTACGATATTAATGGCTGCTACGACCGCGATTCGGTTGGAGTAGAGGTGCATCCGGTGCACACGCTTAAGACGATGAACGATACCAGTTTGACCTGGACTTCTGATAACATGGAACTCGACGTATGGGCAACCTATGAACATTCTCCAGGCATCACGTGGATACCCTTGTCAGTAGGTACTGTCGATGATAATCGGTCGAAGAACACAACGTTCCGTTTTAGCCCGATTCGGAAGGATACAATTACGTTTTATTTGTTATATGTTAAGACCGATGAGGGAGGTGGAAGTGTTTGTCCATTTACAGAGGCCACCATACAGGTTCATGTTCACCCAACACCGTGCAGCGAGTTCGACATGAACTACGATGTTTCAAGCCGAACGTTGAAGCTTGTGCCAAAGAGCTTGTACCTAGCAAGCTACAAATGGGAGGTGGGCGACACCAGTTCCACAAGTAAAAGACCTACGTTTGACGTTTCAGGCGCAAAGGATTCCATCGTTTTGGTGAAACTCACCGCGTTTAACGAACTAGGCGACTCGTGTGTTCAAGTGGTTAAGCTGAACGTTAAGAATGGCTCTGTGCGAGACTTGAAGAAGCAAATAAAAGTTTACCCAAATCCGGTTAGCTCTGGGTTTAGAATCGACTTTGACGGATATCTGGAAGGGGAGATGATTCAAATCTACGGTCCAACCGGGGCCCTGGTAGTTGAGCGACCTGTTCGGGATAACTGGGTTGATTGCAGCCAGCTAGCCGCGGGTGTATACACCTTTGTTCTTCAACACGACCGTCAACGTTACTTAGGACGGTTTGTAAAGCAATAAGCTTAGGTTTTTTGTTTCTCTTTTTTTGCTGAAGGGAACAGGATGTTGTTCAGTATCAAACGATACCCTGGTGAATTTGGGTGTAAAGCCAAATCGGTAGGAGGCTCGTTTACCAGGTGTCGATAATCTTCCGGATCGTGGCCGCCGTAAAACGTCCATGTGCCTTTGCCCATCGTGCCATGTAAGTAACGAACTTCATTGAGCGACTTGTTTTCCCCCATGATAATGGTATTGCTTTTAACCACTTCCTTTTTAAAAGCAGTGGTTTGTCCCATAAACGCCTTCACTACTTTTTCGTGGTTTTGCGTCAAAATGGTGGGCACAACATCCCACTTTGCCGAGAACTCGTTTAATACAAACACGTCGGTTTGTTCATTCACCCCGCGGGTTACAGGGTTAACGTCTATGTTTGAGTATTCGTAAACGTATGGGTTGCGTTCCAACTGAATATCCTTAAATGCAAACGTCTTGCTGAAGTCGAGTTTGGATTGAGCGTTGGGGTCGGCTCGATCGCCATCGTACATTTCCTCGCAAATGTCTACACCATCGGCAGCAAGAGCTATGTCATAGCTGTCGGTTGCTGAGCACATGGCGAAAAGAAACCCACCACCTAACGTGAAGTCGCGAATCTTCTTAACAACTGCCAGTTTAAGTTCGGATACTTTTTCGAAACCGTGTTTAGCAGCCATTTCTTCGGCTTCTTTTACCTGAGCCTGGTACCAGGGTGCGTTGCGATAGTTGGCATAAAACTTACCATATTGCCCGGTGAAATCTTCGTGGTGGAGGTGTAACCAGTCATAAAGGGGGAGATCGCCTTTTAACACCTCATCGTCAAATACTTTGTCGTACGGAATTTCGGCATATTCAAGTACCATTGTTACGGCGTCGTCCCATGGTTGTGAAGATTTTGGTGAGTAAACGGCAATCTTTGGAGCGGTGAGAAGTTTAACAATGCTGGCATTCACAACAGGGTTCTCAATCTCATCGCGTATTTCCTGTGCGCGTGAATCGGATATTTTGGTAAAGCTAACTCCTTTTAACAGGCACAATTTCTCAAATTCATCGTAGTGCTGGGTCATAAAGGAACCACCCTTATAGTTGAGCAACCACTCTACTTCTTTGTCAAATTCCAGGATTGAATAAGCAACGCCATACGCTTTCAGGTGATCGTTTTGCGTTTCATCCATCGGAATCATTAAATAGGTTGCATGAGCAAATAAGATGCTAAGAACCAGACAAAGAGTTAAGAGTAATTTTTTCATATGAATTGTTTAAATAGTTATTCGTAAAACTTCGGAAAGCTTGACACCTCCAACAACGAAAAGCAATCCTACAATATTGCTAATAAATAGGTAAAGAAAGAAAGAGGTAAACGCGCCTTGGTTAATCAGCTTAACACCGTCGAGGCCAAAACTCGAAAAGGTTGTAAACCCACCGAGAAAGCCCACTACAAAAAGTGCGTTTAATGCATGGTTTTTTGCTAATGCCTGCCAGGTTAAACCGATAAGGAAGCAGCCAATCAAGTTTACCGTAAGTGTAGCCCAGGGAAACTCAACTTCTTTAATCGAATCCGGCATAAGTTTGGCAACTCCGTATCGGGCACCAGCGCCCAATCCGCCGCCTAACATCACCAACAAAAAGTTATTCATAAAACGTGTATTCGTGCCACATTTCCCGTTCAAGGGATTCAAACTTATTAAAGTAATGGGTAAGCTTTAATAAGCCGGTTTTGTCATAGTAAAACTGAGCTGCAATCTTGTCTAGTTCACTTTGCGTGCGTATTACCTGGTCTTTGTCGTTATACTGAAGCTTCGTAATGTTGTCGTTGTCGTAGCCCAGAAAGTAGATGAACTCTTCCCTTACGAGCCTACCCTTTTCGTCGTATTTGTTTTTAAGACTGTTTACAGGTCTGCTTTTGTCAATGTCGATAGTCTCCGAACTCTTAAGCTTGTTGTTTATATAGGTATATCGCGTAAGGGTATGGGTTGTGTCCTCCTTGGCGATGTTGGTTGTTTTCATGGAATCTGCAAGCTTGTCATTGCCATAATATTCATTCGTGATTTCAACAACCATAAACGGATCGTATATGGTGTTTCGTTCACGGGTTACACGTCCAAACGAATCCACTTCCATTTCCACCTTGTTCATAAGCACATCGTTCTGAAGCGTTTCCATTCCAATCAAATGATTGTTTTCATTGTATTGGTATCGCAGTTCATTTTTTACGTTCCACCCCTGACAATTGTAGTCGGTTAACACATAGGTAGGTTGTCCATACTCATTAATTTTTTTTATCGAAAACAGGCAGGTGTCTGTTTCGTGGGTAAACCCTACCATATGTACGCGGGAGCGTATCTCCTTAATTTTGTTTGTTCGGTACAGGGTGGAATCGGGTATTTGTCCATACGAAATACTAACACCCATAAACCATAAAATAGCGATCGTAAATACTTGTCTCATGTTATTTCTCCATTCGTGCGTAAGGAACTATGTCCTGATCCGCAAATTGTTGTTCCTTAAAACGGAAATAGGCTGTTTGAGCAATCATTGCTGCATTGTCGGTACAGTATTCCAGGGCGGGTACAAAAACTTTCCAGCCACGTGCGTGAGCAAGTTCCTGAAACCGCATTCTCAAATAACTATTCGCTGAAACGCCACCAGCCAATGCTATTTCCTGAATTCCTGTCTGGTCGACAGCCTTTTTCAGTTTTCTCATCAAATAAGACACAATGGTATGTTGTATTGATGCACAGATATCATTCAAATTTTGTTCCACAAACTCAGGATTGGAAGAACGCTGGTCGCGGATGAAGTACAAAACCGCTGTTTTGAGCCCTGAAAAGCTAAAATCCAATTCTCCCACCCTTGAGTCGGGAAACTGAAATTTATGTGGGTCTCCAGTAGACGCTAGTTTGTCTAAAACCGGACCACCCGGATAGGGCAGCCCCAGCATTTTTGCCGTTTTGTCAAATGCTTCTCCAGCGGCATCGTCTCGCGTTTTTCCGAGTATTTCAAAGTCGGAAGGAGAATTTACCTTGACGATCTGTGTATGACCACCACTCACCAGAAGACTCAGAAATGGGAAGCCAGGCTCGTTGTTGCCAATGAAATGGGCTAAAACGTGGGCGTCGAGATGGTTAACGGCAATCAGGGGAATGTTGAGTCCGAGGGCCATGGATTTTGCAAAACTGGCTCCAACCATCAGCGAACCCAATAACCCTGGTCCTTGTGTAAAGGCAATCCCAGACAATTGCTGTTTTGTAATACCTGCCTGTTTGAGAGCGGCATCCACAACCGGTACAATATGTTGCTGGTGCGCTCGAGACGCAAGCTCGGGAACCACACCACCATACTGCTCATGAATTTCCTGACTGGCAACCACATTGGAACGCATTTTGCCATTGTGAATTACGGCGGCAGCAGTGTCGTCACATGAAGATTCTATGGCCAAAAGGGTAATGTCTTGTTTTGAAAGCACTTGAACTTAGAATTTGTACGTTTTGAGAGGAGTTTCGCTAATTTCGAACAGTTGAAAAAAGTTTTTTCAAAGATAGCAAAAATAGGACTGAGAGTGGTGTTGATCATTCTGGCTCTGTCAATGATTTGCTCGGTTTTAATCAGCCTGCCTGGTGTCCAGTCATGGGCGGTTGATAAAATTACAGTATCGCTATCCGAACAGCTGAAATCTGAGGTCAGCGTGGAATCCGTTGACATCTCCTGGTCGGGAAAGGCCAGGTTGAACGAAGTGCTGATCAAAGATATTCATCACGATACGCTTTTTTATATTGAGAAAATATCGGTGAAACTTCTCGCTTTGGATCGAAAAGACCAGAATGCCATGCTGGGTGAGGCCGTTTTGGACAAACCACTGGTCAATTTCAGGCAGCGCCAGGAAGACAGCCAGATGAACTACCAATATTTTATCGATGCAACACAGGGAGATGGTGGCGGCGGGGTTTGGACCATTTTGTTTAAAAACCTGAAAATAAACGACGGAACATTTCGGTATCACATCGATGGACACGATCCGCCATCAGACCGATTGTTCGATGAGAACGACTTTGCATTCAACCACATCGACTGCGAATTGAAAGACTTCGAGTTGGTTGGGGACTCAATGAATTTCAAGGTCAAAAACCTGAAAACCATAGAAAAAAACGGATTGGAATTGACTCGTTTTGTGTGCAAGGCTAAGGTGCATCGCTCCGGAATGGAGTACAAAGAGCTTTTGCTAAAAACGAAAGACTCACGCATAGAAGACTATATTTCGTTTGATTACCCACACTACCAAAGCTTCAGCCATTTTATTGATAGTGTTTATTTGACAGCCAATTTGGTCAACTCACAGATTGCCGCATCTGACCTAACCTATTTTTCGACGAACCTTAAACCCTATGAAGATGACGTTGTTCAACTGAGTGGAGAAGCCAAAGGTTATGTAAGTAACTTCAAGGTTCGGAAGTTCGAGCTTATTACCGGCCAGTCAAGTAACATCAAGGGACACATCCACTTAACGGGTCTTCCGGATTGGCGAACATCCTTCATCGACTTAAAAATTGCATCGCTTACCTCAACGGTTTCTGATATTAAAGACGTGATGAAGCTCGATTTGCAAGATCGATTGTTGAAGTTTAACCGATTTAATTTTCGCGGTCACCTTACCGGGTTTTATACGGATTTTGCAGCCGACGGAGTGCTGAACTCTGACCTGGGTAAGATTACCTCGCGCATCAACTTTAAACTGCCAAAGGGAAAAGATGCCGATTATACCGGTAAGCTTGTTGCTGAAGATTTCGAAATTGGGCAGTTTTTAGGGAACGACCAACTTGGTCAAACCTCTTTCACGTTTGACCTCGACGAGGGACACGGTCTCACCTTTGAGAAGTTAAGAACACGGTTTTCGAGCCACGTCGACTATCTGGATTACAATGGAGTTCGATTGAGTGACATTAACGCCAGTGGCTTGTACACCGATCAGCATTTCGAAGGCAAGGCAGGATTGAAGGATGACGAGTTGGACTTTACCTTTAATGGTGATATCGATTTTAAGCCCAGTCTGCCCCGGTTCGACTTTGAGGCAGACATCCATCATGTTGATCTGAAGGCCTTAAGGATAGATACGGCACAGACTACGTTATCTGCCAAGCTCGATATTGAAATGACGGGAAATGATCCGGATAACATAACTGGTTATGCCAACCTTTATAACATTCAGGCCAATCGAAGAGACCAGCGCCTGGATATGGATTCGCTCAAGGTAAAAAGCGAAATTGAGGCAGATTTCAGAACCATATCTGTGCAGTCGGATTACATGACGGGTGATGTTAAAGGGCAATTTAGCCTAAATCAGCTGAACGTAATTTACAAGGACTTCCTTCATACATTGTTTCCCGATTTCTATGACAGCGTAGCGTTGAAGGAAACCATAAAGGCCACTGCAAATTTCCAGATTACGGAGAACGAGTTAATCTCTTATTGGACGCCTTACGACCTGGCTCTGGGAAATGGGAAACTGCGGCTGGATTATGATACGAAAGAAGAAAGTCTTGAAGCATTTGGCCAATTCGATCAGGTACGGTACGAGAATTATATTGGAACTGATTATAATTTGGCCGTACGCAAACGACCTCATCAGTTATTAAACCTCAGTTCAACGGTTTCCAGAGTCTTAATGGAGGAAGAAGAATTGACCAAAGATGTGGTGCTCAATGCCAGTATTTTACCTCATTATGTTGAGTTTTTACTAGACTTTGCTGATACTTCTGAGGTTGTGGCCCTGCATTCATATGGTGCTCTGGAGTTTTCTACTGATTCCATACGAATATCTATGGAAGAATCAACCCTTTACCTGGAAAAATTACCCTGGACCATTAGCAACAATAACGCTGCCTTGTATACCAATGGCGAGTTAACCGTTGATCAGTTTGAACTAAGTAATGGAGACCAGAAGTTGTTGATTAAGGGAAAGGCATCCGATAGAAAAGGAGATAAGCTGGTGGTGAATACGCAGGCCCTTGATCTGGCCAGCTTCAATCCTTTATTGGCGCCATTTGATGTGCAGTTAGGTGGAGTGTCTGAAGACTCGATAAGCATCTACCAATTGTTGCACCGGCCAATTGTTCATGGAAACCTCGACATCCAAAACCTGGCTATAAATGGAGATACCTTAGGGCATTTTAAGATTAAGACAAAGTCGGATAAAAACCCATTGATTCTTCAGGTTCAGGCCAAAGTGACGAATGGTTTATTCAGAAATGTGCGCGCCAGCGGAAAGCTCGATCTCACAACAGAGAACGGCAAGATCAATATGAACGTTTACGCCGAGAATGCATCCATCCGCCCGATGGAAGCATGGTTTAAGGGTGTGGCGTCGGAATTTGACGGCGTGCTCAACGGCCAAGTCCAGGTTTACGGTACGTTCGAAGAGCCTAAGTTTAAGGGAGATCTGTTTGCCAGGAACATTAGTCTGGTTGTTGACTACCTGAACACAAAATACCTCATCAACGATCGTATAGGTATTTCGAACAAGACCATTGACTTTAAACGACTTAAGGTTCAGGATGTGCGAGGTGACAGTGCGTTTGTCCGAGGGCAAATCAAGCATGATTTCTTTCAGGATATGGTGTTTAACATTGCTATTGAAGAGGCCAAAAACATGATGGTGCTAAATACAACCAAGGAGCATAATGAGGTCTTCTACGGAACGGGTTATGCTACCGGAAGTGCCAGTTTTAAAGGGCCGATCAACGATATGGTAATCGACATCAGAGGGAGAACGGACAGGGGGTCACAACTTACTATTCCGGTTTATGACGAAACGGATAACCAATTGGTTGAGTACATACGTTTCGCTCAACACAACCAGGATACGACTGAAAAGCCAATTGTTCGGATTTCCGAAGATCAGAAGATGACCATGAGATTTGATTTTGACCTGACTGAAGATGCTGAGTTCGTTCTGTTGTTTGATGAGGTATTGGATGATAAGATAAGTGGCCGTGGGTCGGGTAACATTAAAATGGAGTATGCTACGGGCGAGGATTTCTTTATGTATGGAGTGTTTACCATTAAGGAAGGAATTTATCCTTTTTCATCTCCAACCCTGGTAAGTGAGAAGTTCGACCTGCGAGAGGGTGGTCAGGTTATATGGAACGGAGATCCATACAATGCCAAGATCAACTTACAGGCGGCCGTTGCACGAAATCGGGCCAACCCGTCTGACTTATTGGGTTCGTTAAGTGGAGTGTCGGAAGAATACAACACCAATATCGACATGGACGTAATCCTGAATCTTAAAGGTGATTTATTTAATCCTGATATATCCTTTGATTGGGAGTTCCCCGAGTCGGGTTCCATTACCAGGTTTACTGAGTTCAATACAATGGTAAAACGAGTGGAGGCCGACCCTGATGAGTTGAACCGACAGGTGTTTTCACTACTTACGTTTGGTTCGTTTACCCCGCCGTCGCAGTTTGGGATTGGCAGAGGTGCACCGGGTGATTATCGGGATATTGTTAGTTCGAGTGTCGGAACCTTTCTTTCAAACCAGGTAAATAACTGGATATCGGCATACGATAAGAACTGGGAAATTGGTGTAGATTATTCCACCCGAACGGGTATTACCGAGCAGGAGCAGGCAGAGCTCATTCTTTCTGCGAGAAGAAAACTTCTCGATGAGCGATTGGAGCTGGCAGCGAACTTTAATACCAATGCCTATAACGGTAAAAACCCGTACAACGTGGATCTGGTGTACAAGCTAAAACGCGATGGTTCGTTAAAAGTTAAGGCATACCACAAGCTGGCCAATGACCCAACGTTAGGAGGTACATCCAACGTCACCACATCGGGTGTTGGTCTTTACTTTAGGAAACAGTTTGATCGAATTCGACTGAGAAAAAAGAAAATCAAGCCGGAATAGCTAGTCTCTGAGGGCCCCTGCGGCTAACAGACCCCACCCCACGATAAAGGCCAGGCCTCCCAGGGGCGTAATCATACCAAAACGTGTTATTTGAGTTCCTACCAGTAAGTACAAAGAGCCTGAAAACAACAGGATGCCCGCTGTAAACAGGTAGCCCGCATACTTCAGGAGATTGGACTTTATGCGATCTGCCAGAATACCAACAAACAGAAGAGCAAATGCATGATACAGCTGATATCGTACGGCAGTTTCAAAAACATCGGCCCTTTGGGTTTTAGTAAGAAATTCTTCCAGCCCGTGTGCACCAAAGGCGCCCAGCGCAACCCCAAGGGCGGCGAATATGGCTCCAAAGAGAATAAACCGTTTGTTCATTATCGTTGCCGGGGCTTTTTGTAAATAGGTACTGTGCTACAAGGTTCACCGAACATGATGCTTTTAACAACGGGTGAAAGTTTGTTGGTGATTTCCACATATGAACCGATTGGAACATCGAACTTGCTACACCCTTTTATTACCACCATTCTGTCGCGATATTCTTCCACATCGATGGCATTGAGTTTGTCGTGAATAATGCGTTGCTGAAGCTCTGTTTTGGAGCCAAAGAAAACCTGTCCGGCAATTCCCGAAAGTTTATTGGCCACTAACATGTAGGCCCAGGTTGGTACAATGGCGTCGGCCGTACAGAATAAGGCAACGTGTTTGCCAGCATATTGCTGCCAGTCGTTTTCCTTGATAAAACCACGAAAGTCTTTTTCCTTAAGAATTAGACCATGGAACAGGTGATCTTTCATGTCGAACTCCACCACTTCGGTTTCGTCGTAGAATTCTTCAAGGTTAAATGTAATTAACCCGCTTTTGGCAACCTTATTTACAATTTCCTCCATTAATCTACCCGACTGATTTTTAATGCATTTGTTCTTGACTTTGACAAGATAGGCATACTTGCTGTATGAACGGCAAGGTCGCCTACTTTAATTAACTTCTTTTCTTTCAGAATGTTCAGTACATCCGTCATCGTTTGATCGGTACTGTCCATTTTGTCATAGTAAAACACCTGTACGTTCCAAACCAGGTTTAGTAAGCGAAAGATGGTTTTATTACTGGTGAAAATAAAGATGGCGCATTTCGGACGGTAACTGGCTATCTTAAACGCGGTATACCCTGATTGGGTCAGGGATATAATGGCCTGTGCCGAGATTTGGTCACTGATTTGAACGGCCGCATAACAAATCTGGTCAGATAAAAAGGTGGGAGATGATTTAGAAGGCTTTTTGCCTTTGAGGTAGATGTCCCATCCATTTTCAGTGCTTCCAACAATACGTCGTACGGCACCTACCGCTTCAAGCGGGTACTTGCCCACAGAAGTCTCTGCACTGAGCATTACAGCGTCGGCACCGTCCATCACGGCATTGGCAACATCACTGGCTTCGGCTCGGGTTGGTCGGGCGTTGTTAATCATACTCTCCATCATCTGTGTTGCAATGATCACAGGTTTTGAAAAGTTGATACATCGTTCCACAATCTTTTTCTGAAGCATCGGAACCTGTTCCAAAGGAAGCTCAACACCAAGGTCTCCCCGGGCCACCATAATGGCATCGGATTTTTTAACGATCGACTTAATGTATCGTATGGCTTCGGGTTTCTCTATTTTGGCAACAACACGAGCTGTTCCACCCATTTCACTAATACGCTCTTTTAGTTCGGTTACATCCGACCCTCTTCTAACGAATGAAAGACCAATCCAGTCAAATTGATTTCCCACGGCAAACTTCAGGTCCTTCAGGTCTTTTTCGGTTAGACTTGGTAGACTTATGTTTGTGTTGGGCAGGTTGAAGCCCTTTTTAGATGATAAAGGACCACCGTGAATGACCCGGGTCTTAAAGGTCTTGTCGTCAATTTTTTCGGTAACCGTTAAGGTTAGGTTTCCGTCGTCGATCAGAATTGAGTCGTCTATTTCAACGTCGGTGGGTAGGGCGGGATAGTTCACGTATACCCTGGAAGCATTTCCAATACACGCTTCAGTAGTAATGATCACGTCGCTACCATCCACAAGTTCGGTACCTTCTTCTACTTCTCCAAGTCTTAGTTTAGGGCCCTGCAGGTCGCCTAACAGCGATATGTTAAGACCTAGTTCGCGGTTAATTTCCTTAATGTTATGAACAATGTTAAGGTGTTGCTCATGCGTTCCATGGGAGAAGTTGATTCTACAAACGTCCATGCCTGCATGAACCATGTTCCGTAACGTGTCCAGATCGGAAGTAGCCGGACCAATAGTGGCAATGATTTTCGTTTTGTTATGGCGTATATTCATAAAAGAGCCTTAAGGCATTTTATTTAGGGCAATTTGCAAAGGTCAACATTACGCGTGTAATAATTGCTGCGATTCTGGTTTAATCATGTTTGTCTCGACTTCAAAACAAAAGTTGACAAAACTAGTTTTAGAAATATTATCCAAACTTAGCTGAAAGGTTAAATATTGGTTGATTTCCACAAGGAATATATCCACGTTCTTTAATTCAGGTACCAAATAAGAATCGGTGCCTTTGTTACGGACTAGTATAAAGGTGGATTCGGATTCAGGATCGGTGTAACTATAGCGCGGCCAGTAGTGTGTGTTCTGGTCGGTTGTCAGTTCCAGGTCGGGCTCTCGTTCAAGTGGAATATGCAGGTGTTCAACCAGTGTCCAGGCGATCTGGGCAAAAGGTTTAGGGCTCAAGAGTGCGAATACCTGACTGGGGTAGATCTTTGGGTCTCGTAAAATGTGCCTTTTCACCTATTGTGTTAATCTATCGTCAAAATTACGTACCGAAACTTTTTACTTGTGTTTTTTCATGAAAAAAATGTTCTTTGCACCCTTAACGACTTAAAAAGTAAAAACAATGTCAGAAATCGCATCAAAAGTAACAAACATCATCGTTGACAAACTTGGTGTTGAACAATCAGAAGTTACATTAGAGGCTAGTTTTACAAACGATCTAGGCGCTGATTCTTTGGACACCGTTGAGTTGATCATGGAGTTCGAAAAAGAATTCAACATTGCCATCCCAGATGAGCAGGCAGAGAAAATTGGAACGGTAGGAGAGGCTGTTTCGTACATCGAAGAACACACAAAGTAATTTTTAGTCATGCAATTCAAGAGAGTTGTCGTGACAGGTATCGGTGCACTAACACCGATTGGGAATACGAAGGACGAGTACTGGAGTAATCTCGAAAATGGTGTTAGTGGGGCCGATTTTATTACGCGTTTTGACCCCGAGAAGTTCAAGACCCGCTTTGCATGTGAGGTAAAAAACTTTAAGGTTGAAGACCATCTCGATCGTCGGGAGCACCGCCGAATGGACCCCTATACACATTACGCTATGGTGGTTGCAGACGAAGCGATGCGTGATGCAGGCATGGCCGATGAGGCTGATCGTCCTGATCCGGATCGAAGTGGTGTGATCTGGGGATCGGGTATTGGTGGATTACATACCCTGTTGCACGAAACGCGTTCCTTTATAGATGGAGACGGTACTCCGCGTATCAGTCCGTTTTTTATTCCTATGATGATCTCTGATATAGCCAGTGGTTATATCTCGATGAAGTATAATCTTAGAGGTCCGAACTTTACCGCAGTTAGTGCCTGCGCTTCTTCCAATAATGCTATTATGGATGCTTTTACCTATTTGCGAATGGGGAAGGCAGATGTAATGATAACGGGAGGTTCAGAAGCTTGTGTAAACGAGCTTGCAATGGGCGGTTTTAATTCCATGAAGGCACTGAGTGGTCGCAATGACGACCCCAAGACAGCAAGTCGTCCGTTTGACAAAGACCGTGATGGTTTTGTGTTAGGCGAAGGCGCTGCAGCTCTTGTACTTGAAACGTTGGAACACGCAAAGGCACGTGGTGCCAAAATCTATTGCGAGATTGGTGGTGGTGGTTTATCTGCGGATGCACACCATATTACTGCTCCACATCCTGAAGGTTTAGGAGCCAGCAATGCTATGCGTTATGCACTGGCAGATGCAGAACTCGCTGAAACCGATATTGATTATGTCAATGTTCATGGAACGTCTACTCCATTGGGAGATTTGGCTGAGACCAAAGCGATACAGACGGTATTTGGTGAACATGCGTATGATTTGAATATCAGTTCAACCAAGTCGATGACCGGGCATTTGTTAGGGGCTGCGGGAGCAGTAGAAGCACTTGCTTGTATCCTGGCTATTACCAAAGGAATTGTTCCTCCAACAATCAACCACTTTACAGATGATGAAGTGTTTGATCCTCGATTAAATTTTACATTCAACGAAGCACAGAAAAGAGAGGTGAACGCCGCTCTTAGTAATACATTTGGTTTTGGAGGGCATAATGTGTCTCTCATTATGAAGAAGTTCTCGGAATAATTTCCTGATGCGCTTCTTTTTTTCTTTAAACAAAAATGATAAAGCTACCCGGGCTAAGATTCGGGATTTGATCGGTTTTCGTCCGGGAAATCTGGAATTGTACAAAAAGGCTTTTCGTCATTTATCGGCTTCTGAAAAGATTCAGTTTACCAGTGTTAAAAACAGCAATGAGCGTCTTGAATATTTGGGAGATGCCGTGTTGGACATGGTGATTGCAGAGATTGTTTTTAAGAAGTTTCCGTTTAAAGGAGAAGGCTTCCTCACCGAGGTCAGAAGCAAGATTGTAAGCAGACGCCAGCTGAGCTCGATGGCGATCAAGATTGGAATTCCTTCGTTCATAGAGGTTGAAGACGTTCTTTCCAAAAATCGACACGTGATGAGTTCGTTGGCTGGAAATGCACTAGAAGCTTTGGTTGGTGCCATTTACCTCGATCGGGGGTATAGAGCTACCAAACACTTTGTTTACAAAAAGCTAATTAAACCCCATATCGATCTTGACGATATCCACAATCTGCATATAAACTACAAGAGCCTTGTAAATCAATGGGCCCAGAAGAATAAAAAACAGCTTGAGTTCAAAATTCTAACGGATAAGGGGAATGCGAAAAATGGCAAGTTTAAAATAGCCCTGGTGATCGATGGTGAAGAAATCGCCACAGCAGAGAACTATTCCAAAAAGAATGCAGAAAAAATGGCGTGTTCGAAAGCCGCCGAACAGTTAGGTCTTACCCCACAAAACTAAAGATCCCAGGCGTCGTAAAGACGTGTGATCAACTGATCTTCTTCTGCGTCTATGCGATCGTCGGCACGCACCAGCTTCATAGCAAAACGCAAGAACTCGGTACGTTCTTTTTCGGTACTTTCTGAATAGAAGTCTTCTGCAAGCCTGGTTAATTCTTTGCCATAGTCTTCTTTCGGCAGGATGCTGATTTCTTCTGCAGCTGCTTCAAGATTGCTTCGGAATGGAAAGTTTTCCGTAATAAAATCAACGATTACGGAACCCTCCCGAGGGTCAAAATCGCCGTCTGACTCTGCCAGTATCAGCAGCATCATGTAACCGGCAACATCTTTGTTGAATTTTGCTTTGTGCATCTCTTAAAGATTTAGACACAAGTTTATCTATTTTTGAGTCAATATGAAACGGATTCTTACAATTCTGCTGTTGGTTATAACCGTTCTAATTAATAGCACTGAAGCCCAAGCCCAGTTTTTTAAGGCCAATGTACAACTTGGAGCCAATTTTAGCCAGATTGATGGCGATCATATTGGCGGTTACAACAAAGTAGGGTTAAACGGAGGTATAGGTATATTTCATGAGATTGATGATTTTAAGTCGTATGGCTTTGAGATCAAATACGCCCAAAAGGGAAGTAGGTTGGTGAACGATCCGGATGCTGCGGTGCAACCAATTTTTATCATTAAATCGAGCTATGTGGAATTTCCAATTACGTTCCGTTATACGTTTCCGTCATACGATTTTCTCAATGTAGAAACCGGTTTAAGTGTTGGTGTAAACGTTGGAGGTACGATTGACGATGGACCCCGGGTTACCGATGCCAATTTCAATACCATCGAAGTAGCCTATTTGTTAGGTGCTACCTACCTGTTTAACGAACATCTCGGTTTTCGTGTACGTCACGCCTATTCGGTAAACCGCATAGGGCTGAATTTCCCAAACTCAAGGCGCTGGTTTAACCGCGTTGGTATGTTTAATAGACTGTTTGAAGTGGGACTGGTTTACAATCTGAAATAACGCGGTGCACTTAATCGACTTCTTTATTGGCTTTTTTCTTATGAATGCCATGCCCCATTTTATTCTTGGCGTATGGAAACAGAGAATGCTAAGCGGGTTTGGTTTTTCTCCTCGCGCCAATATTCTGTATGCTCTTTTAAACTGTGTGGTTTCCGTGGTACTGTTTTGGTATGCTTATGGCTGGGAAGGTTTTTGTGCCCATGGAATATACGTTGGTGCCCTTAGTCTGTTAGTGGCATTTTTTATTCTTGCGCCTTTATGGTGTAGGTTGTTTACACTAAAACAACCATCTTCAAGCTCCAGAAAGGCTTAACTCCATCTTTTTAACCGATTCGCCAACTTACTACCTAGGTATAGCTAGTTAGCAGTGGCCAATTTGAGGCTTTGGGTCCTCCAATCTCATGTTTTCTGTAGTGGGCTGCCTAAATTCGGTAAGCTCAGAGGCAGAAGGCCTCATCGAGCATCGACCCAAAAAATCTAAAATGGACACATTTACCACATCCAAACGTCAAACTTTTAGAAGGCGTATTCTACTACGCCCATGGAAAAACAGAGTAGCTTTTTTGATGCTGTTGGCCATTGCACTTTGGCAATGTACATCCACTCCTTCAACCGATAACGATGGTGGCGAAGTGGAAGGCGAAGCGGAAGGACTTACCATTGGTCCTGGCGGATATGTAGACCCACCACCGGTGCGTACCTACCCAACCTCAGCAGAGCGAATTAACGGTTGGATCAATGAGCTGGCAACCGACTCCATCCGTGCACACGCATGGGACATCTGGGAGTCCATAACAACTACAACAACCTCGGGCCTTCCGGTTTGGGAAACCTGGTATACCGGGCACGAACTTTTTGAAATGGGCGGCATTGATTCGGAGAATCGACCTTTGTTTCGAGATTTTGAATTCCCTACTCAATTCTTTCATACATCGGTACTAACATCACCTCCCATTGACGTAGCGGAACGACCGACTTCATTTAATCGTTTTACGCAAAGCGTTGCCAATTATATTTGGGATCATGGATACAACGAAGCCTCTGTTCTTACGCAGATCAATGATTCGTTTAACGCCAGTGGAACACCCATCGCCGAGCGTCAGATACAGACTTCAGCAGATACGATTGATGCCAAATCGATTGTTCTAAAACCGGTGTTTCAATTTATTGAAGGCAATAGACCGACAGCGATCCCATATTGGGCAGGCGTTTCTGTGGAATCTACCACAAACCTCACCAATCCGGAACCATATACATGGCGACAATGCGTTGTGGTTGACCCTACCGGTAACCTACGGCCAGGAACCACCCACAGCATGAGTTGCAATGGAGCACCGGCACAGGAGTGGCCGGTAATTTCAATGGATGACTTCTATAACGTTCTCATCACACAAGAACAGGCCGATAGCTTTAGTACGTTCGCACTTGAATCGGGTGATGACCTGGGTGAAGATAACAAAGGCGATTCGGCATCGGTAGCCGACCTGGTTAAGCCTGGAAACTATGCCTTGTTAATGGCCATGCACGTTACGGGTAAAGAAGTTAACAAATGGACCTGGCAGACCTTTTGGTGGTCGCATTTTCCGGATAACGCCCTTTATGGTAAAGACAGGCCATCGACCATAACAGGGCCATGGGACAACTACAACATGCGCACGGCTTATTACATGGTCGCTCCGGCGAATACACCTTTTGGTGGAGAGCCATTGATTAGTTACAATCCCTATCTGGAAACAAATCTAAGTGGTACTGTTCCAATGGAAAATATTGCCGATAGCAGCATTCGCTGGTATGGGGTTTTTTCCAACTGCATGAGTTGCCACCGCATGGCAGCCTATCCGTCATCTAACTATGTGCCTGATGGCTACATCGATCCTGCAGATTCTTTCAAATTTTCGGCTAACACAAAAACCGACTTCTTATGGTCGATTCCAACCAGAGCACAGCAATGAGACTCATGAGCACTACATCAATGAAACGAATTAAGTACGCACTTTATGGCATTCTTGCGTGTATCGTGATTTATTTAATGGCATGTACCGGAGCCCAATCACCGGAGGAGGAAGAAGAGGTTACTACACTGGATTTTGAGGTTAACTTCAATCCTTTCCCCCCAAAGGACCTAAGTGCAAATGCGTCAGACACCGATCTGGTTAAGTTTGCCTGGGAGGAATTTCTTGCCCTAAACTGGAAGTCGTCGTACACTGAAAATAGTAAAAGAGATTATCCCGATCTAAATTGGAGATGGAATTCAGACTCATCAGCATACCCCGATTTGTTGGTTTGGGAAACCTACGCACACCGAACTGAGCTGCGGCCTTACGACGATCAGATGCTGCCTTTTGATGCACCACCGCACTACAGTTTCGGAGAAACATTGTATCCTGCGAACGGTGCCAGTTTTACCCTGTTTAACAACTTGGATGAGAATAATGAAATTGGTTCGTGTGATGTATATGGGCACGTAAGTGAATATGATAAGGACGACATGGTGTTGTACCAGGCTAAGGTGAACCGCGACGAGTACGAGTACATTTATAACAATTACAATACCAAGGCTAAACTGCTGTCGGCAACCTCCAATACATTGAGCAATATAGATGCGTACAATGCGTATTATCCGGGTGCCGGTAGTACCTGTAATTGCCCGGTAGATTCTAACGTCATTTGTTTGCCATGTGGTGATAGCCCAATTCCTGGAAAGTCGGGTGAAACCTACCAGGGAGCCATGGAGATTAAGACCGCATGGAGAATATTAGTGCCGGAGGATGATCCAAGTAAATATCTTACCCGGGAGGTGATTGTATATGAGAAGAGTAACGACAGTATCTATTACGACAACAAAGTGTTGGCTCTCATAGGCATCCATATTATTCACAAAACCACAAATTATCCCGATTATGTTTTTGCCACCTGGGAGCACAAGAGTGTTCAAGATAACGATATGGGATATGTGTTGCTTGATGCAAGTGGGAATGAAACCGGTCCTATTCACGCGAACTATCCACGGTTACATCCAATTCCGCCTCTGGTAGAAGAGTCTACCCGTCAGGTGCACCAGCAAATAGCAGCAATGAACCCCAATTCCATCTGGCTAAATTACCGATTGGTAGGTGTGCAAGGTGCTCCAACCAACGACACCAGTTCCTTTAGCTTCTTTCTGGCAAACTACGTTATTGAGTCAGATACAACGCTTGCCGATTTTCATGGAAGCAGCATTGGAAATCCTCATGACGGGCAGCCGAACATTTTGCTGAATGGCACCCGATATAGCATGGGCGGTTGTAAGGGCTGTCACGGTGTGGCTCAACTTACCCTTGGTACAGATATGTCATTTTTGCTCGATACCGTTGGTAAGCCCGTGGTGGCTCCCGACGTTTTGGAACACACCCCGTCAGCGGTTACGTTGAGCAAACTGGAACGTTACAAACAAGCTACTGCACGATAACCAAAGTCCAACTGATCATACTTTAGGCTGGAGAGACAGGTTCGAAGGAGTCTGTCTCTTTTTTGTAGTAAGAGTTCGGTCGTTAGCCCTTCAAGGCATTCGCCATCTGCTGGAAATGCCGTTCGTTGTGGCACAATATAAACTCGCAGGCCTCGGCAGCGTTGAATCTGACTATTGCGCCAATGGCCGAGTTGAACCGGATGGCGGTTACGTCTGTGGTTCGGTAAGCCGTTACCCACGATTTTAACTGAGCCAACGAAGAATCCAACTGGTCTAAAATAGTAGCAACATCGGTATTGGATAGCGAGGTCAAATCCAAAACAGGTTCGAACTTCTTTGTTGTCTTCATTTTATGTTTGATTTCACCGTTTTGAGGTGGAAATCGTTTGATCAGAAATGCAGGTGTCCGGTTAGGGCGTATCGCTTCAAGACTGCCTTCAATAGGTTTTAATCTGGAAAGGGTTGACTCGATTTTGGTTTCATACACTTCCTGTGCAATCAACATATGTTTGGCAACTTCAATCGCACTCCATGATTTGGAATGCGGCCGATGAAGCCAATTGCGATTCTCCTTGCTTCGCAGTTGATTCAGGGTGTTGCGCAGTGCATTGATTCGTTCAATTTGTATTTCTGGTTTGATATGAGTACGTGCCATTTCTTTTTTCTACAAAGGTGGATGCCGAAGGCCATCCGTCTGTTGATACAGATCAAGATTTTAAACTTCGAAGACGGCTGAATGTTTCCGGCGTCATGTTAAGGTACGACGCCAGGTATTTTTGCGGAATAGTCAACAGCGGGGCCGGGCATCGTTCTATAAATGCGTCGAAACGCTCTTTGGCTGTCATTGTGATCAATTCAATTTCGCGCTTCACCCTGCCAATAAGCAAATGTTGATGAACAATTCTACCCCAATAGTTGAATTCAGGGTAAAGGGTAAACCAGCTATTGTAGTCGTCTAGTGTGGTACGAATGAGCGTGGAAGGCGTTAAAGCTTCCAAAAAGTAATGCGAAGGGCTTTCTTCAAGGAATGAATCGTAAACGCCTGAAAAGCTTCCATCGAACGAAAAACCGATTACTTTTTTATCACCATTATTACCTATGATGTAGATTGCCTGCACGCCTGAAACCACCACATAGAAGTGGCGTTCCCGTACACCCGATTCCGTAATAAAGTCCGATCGTTTGAACTGTACTTCTTCCCAACCTTTGAAAAACTCGGGATGCGATGCCGGGTTAAGATCTAAAGGCTGAAACGCCCTCTGTAGAAGTGGTATGTGTTGCACGATACAAAGATGGGGTATAATCTAAAACCACATAACGATATCCGCTTAGATCAAAAAAGTACTGAAATTACCTTGTTGAGGTAACTTGTACTAGTTTCGTCGTTCAAACAAACTTCAAATGGAACAGCGCGATTTAATAAAAGACCAGATTGAACAACTAGGACGGGTTCTCGGCCACCTTCTAACTGGATTTCGGAAGCTCAGGGACGCGGGAAAACCAGAACAGGCCATTGAAGTGTCGAATGAGCAGTTCCACGAACTATTGGACAAAGACGTCTCCGGGTTTGTAGATATGGACTACGAGGAAGTGAAAGCGCTGGTGAAGAAGAAGCAGTTTAACGACGAGCATTTAGAGCTGCTGTCTTCGTATCTGGAAGAATTAGCGCACACCGTTGCATCCAACGATTCAAACCGGGCATTCGAATATGTTGAGCAGGCCATTCAACTGTTGGAGCTGGCAGACGAGATATCGGCTTCCGCATCTTTTACCCGGATTAGTAAGATGAACTACCTCGTTTCTTTAAAACAGCAGCTGCACAAAGGGTAGGGGAAAGGTATCTATTAGGTGCATGAGAAACGTAACAATTCGAAAAGTGTTGACAGGTAGTGTCCTTGCTTTTTTACTTTTTGCTTCCGTGTCGTTCATTACCGTAGTAATGGATATATACCCGGCAACAGCACCATTATCATCGAGTTGTGAATTGCGAATTGGTTTTCCGTTTATCTATTATCACCAGTTTTGTTTGGACGCGTGCAAACCCAATTTTGGTTGGAATGGAAGGGGCTTCCTATTGGATGTTGGTATAACATGGTGTGTAACTGTTACAGGATACCTTACGTACTATAGAAAAAAGGTGATATGAAGGCTATAAAACTAACCGCGTCTGAATTCGTCCGAATCTGGATTAGAATGTACATTTCGTTGGTTGGGGTAATGTCTTTTCTGATGGTGTGTTTCCTTCTTTTTACATCGTATGAGGAAAGAGGTCTCCAAACCTTAAAATTTCAATTCTTATCTACCGAGGTGACAGTTGGAGAAATACAGGAAATTAACAAGACCAATATCACCGTTAACGACCGGCCCGTAATAGAATATATTTTTACCTATCAAGTAGCCGGCAACAACTTGGTAGACTCTTCGTATGCGTACTCTGATTCGTATGAAGTAGGTGAGGAGGTGCCTGTGGATTTTATCCAAAACACGCCCGACGTAGCACGTATCACGGGGATGCAAACAGCAAAACACCCGTTTTGGCTCTTTTTAGCCTTACTGGTAGGAATGCTGGTAATCGCGGTATTGTTTGTACGATCCTTCCTGCGTACGTTAAACCTACAGCGGATGTTGAGGACAAGCGGTTTTGCAATGGCCAGCCTTAAGAGCAAAATCAAAACAAAAAAAGAGGAAAATGACAGGCCGGTGTACGCGCTTACCTATGAATTCTCCGATTCGTTCAGGAACTATGAGTTCGTAACAAAAACCACTTGTCCGGAGGATTTTTTCGAGAATGAACGAGTGTTATTCAATGCCCACGACCCGAATGACCTGCACCTCTTTATAAAGCACTTACCAGAGGATATTCGATTTAAGGTTCTTCGAATTCATGAAGTGGGACGTTAACAGATTAACCAAAACCAAATGACCTACAGCATCAAACTAACCCCTAAACACTTTTTTAAGATATGGTTCGCCATTGGATTTCCTGGAGTAGAGATTATTTTATTCCTTTTCTTAGGGGCTACCACCATCCGAGGATTTAACTCATGCAACCTGGAAAACGTTCTTTTCGAGTTAAAGGAAACAGAAAAGGTGCCAGGACTAATTGTGAATGAAGAGCAGAAAGAAGGGAGTTTCTGGAAAGATGCTCTTATTCGATACGACTTTGTATACCGGGTTGATAGTACAGAGTATCAGGGAGTAGTTTATTCGCGTCCGTTGAGACCCCGAACGGGGAGTGAGGTTGTTGTCGAATATTTAAAGTCGAAACCAGGTGTGGCCAGACCAAACGGTGTTGAGCCAGGTATAGACGGAGTTTACAAATCTCTTTTTTTGCTATTGTGTTCACTTGGTGCACTGGTTTTTATATTTCGTTCCCTAAACCGAATGATGGAGTTGCGAAAAACCTTGTTGGGTTTTAGTTTGGTTACAGCGGAGATGATCGGAAATAGTAAGATCTTATCTGGGCAGAAAGATGAACATTTGTTCCTTCTGCGATACGCGTACACTGTTGGTTTACAGAATTGTGAGTATGAATTTGAGACAGGTGAGCCGCGCCGATTTAAGAAAAGTGAAACATTAATCTGTTCGGTTGAAAATCCTTCGTCAGTAATGTTCCTCATTCATCTTCCGTATTCGCTCAGGGAAAAAATCAAGGATGAACAAAACAAAGTAGCTGGTTGAGATGCGTACAGAAGCTCACCTTACCAGTTGATTTTCTCTTCCTCCTTTTTCTCTTCTTTTTTGCGGATGTCCTTCGTAGGAGTAACCTTCTTTTTTTCTCGTCGGGGAGTCGAATTTGTGCGTGAGGGAGGTCTTCTGTAGGTAGGAGAAGGAGAATAGTAGTTGTTGGGTGCAGTGCGCTCTATTGAGCTGTGGTCTTGTTCCACTTTAAATAGCTTCCAGTTAAGGGCAACGCCAAGCACAAATAAATCGGTATGTGGCCAGGTTTCACTTTCGTATTCGAACGAAGTAGCGGTTTCTTCAATGCTGTTCATGTCGAAATAGGTGGCCTGATTGCCCCTGGTGTAATCTGCGCGTATCTCAAAACCAAAGGCTGGTTTTAGACCAATGCGCATCCCAGCTCCAACACCATACCTAAAGGTACGATGTGTATGAACCTTTTGCACATCGTCTTCGTATTCTTCTGAGCTTCCTTTTACCCCGGTTACGGTTTGAGAAACGAATTTTCGGTGCCCTACAATAGCGTCTGTAAAAAAGGTCACACGGTCGTTGGCTTTGTACCCAAATCGCGTAATAAAGTGTTGCCCAACGTTGTAGTTCTTAAAGGCAACTTCTCCTTCTTCGTTTATCGGGTCGGCAAGTGCCACATCAAAGGTTTCTTTGCCTGCATTAAGCCGGTCGAAATAAGCGCCAAAACGAAGCTCAAATGGTTGATTTTGAGGTAAGAATGACTTTGTGGTCAGGTTGAAAAACATGCCTGATCCAGGTTTGTAAACACTGCTGTCGAACCGATCAACAGGGCCTAGTCCAACGGCTCCAAATCCAAATTGCCATTGAGCTAATGAGCTGGCAATGCCACATAGGGAAAAAGTCAAGAGTAAAAGTGTACGTTTCATAACGAGATATGCAAGTTACAAAACACAAACCGTACCAGATGTCGTCTATTTGTCTAAAAAGAAGCTGAACGTGTCTCCACGGAGACCGATTCGAAGTGTTTCCAATGGGATTACTTCGTTGGGAGCAATGTTACCAAGACTTACGTTGGCGCCGTATAATTCAATAAACCAAACTTGTTGTACCTTCTTGGGTGCTTCCCATAAGATCTTCTCTTGAGGGATTTGCGTTAGAATTTCTTCGACAAGTCCTGAGCGAACTTCCCCCGACTTACGGAAAATACCTACAGTACCACTTTCGCGGGCTTCTGCAATCACTTTCCATGCCCCGGCTTCCAGTTCAGCCTTCATCATGGCAATCCATTTGTAGGGAGGTATAATCTTTTCTGTGTCTTTTGAACCTACCTCAGATAATACGGTATAGTCTTTGGCAAATTCAGAAATATACGAACACTTTTCTTCTTCCGTAATTTCGATACTTCCATCACTGATTTCAACATGGGTAATGCCAAATTCGTCCAAAACGCGTTTGTATTCATCCAGTTTGTTTCTTACAAGGAAAGCCTCGAAGAGGGTTCCTCCAAAATAAACAGGTATGTTGGCGGCCTTATACAGGGCCAGTTTTTCTTTTAATTTGGGGGTTACGATAGACGTACCAAAACCGAGTTTTACGATGTCTACGTATTGTTCGGAAGACTCAAGAAAATCTTCAACCTGACGAAGTCCGAGTCCTTTATCCATTACCATGGTCATTCCTGCATTTCTTGGTTTTACAGGTCGTTCGGGTAAAGAGGGTAATTGGTAATTATAGGATTTGTTCATTCTATTATTTTTCGTTTCTGTAAAGGTCAATAATGTCGTTAATTGCTTTGTTTTTGGCTAGCCCGGGCGCATCGCTGAACAGCAATTCGTGCTCTTCAAAACTCAACAATAAGGCATCCGTTAGTCGTTCAAAACCTTCTGCACTTTTATCCGTGAGAAAGCAGTAGGCGGATAGTTTGTACAGCAACTTGGCGCTCTTTGCAATGAGCTTTAATGCTTCTTGCAGAGTGTTTATGGCTACCGCGGTTTGTCCATATTGATGTTGCAGACTGGCAAGTAATAACCAAACTGATTCCCGATAAGGAGATGTGTCGGTCATTTCTTCCAACTTGGTTTCTGCTTCGTCTATCAGGCCAACGGTAATCTGGGTTTTAACCAGTTCAAGTAAGATATACTCGTCGTCTGGTAAGATGTTGTTAGCCTTTTTGAAGAACGAAAGAGCTTCGGCGTGTTTTTCTTCCATCGCGTATGTCTGGCCCAATCCGTGCCATGCGTGTCCAAACTTTGGATCCGTCTTTAACGCGAGTTTATAGTACATCCTGCTCTTCGATATACGGTTCATGGCTTTATAACAATCGCCTAGATTAACGTAGGCAAATTGGTCGGCCCCTTCCAGTTTAATGTATTCGTCAAACGATTTCGATGCTTCGAGGTAGTTGCTTTGTTCAACCAGGCATTGGCCGCGTTCAAAATGGGCTTCCGCGTATTCATCATCAATTGCCAAGGCAAAGTCAAACGCGCTTAATGCGGCGTCGTGATCGCCTTTGCCCATATATATTTGACCAAGTGTTAGCCACACCACTTCATGGTATGGGTCACTGTCGAGGTACGCTGTGAATATCCGAACGCCATCTTCATAGGCATCCATCAACTGAAGGCAGAAGTGCGATTCCAGTATAAGTCGGTCTTCTTCAACTTTTGAGCTGAAAATCTGCTCAATCATGTTGATGGCAAGCGTGGTGTTGCCAATGTTGAAATAGACAAACATCTTCAGTACGAGGATGTCGTTTGTGCTGGCGCCTTGCTCCAGGGCCATGTCAAATTGTTCCAGAGCTTCCAGAGGCCTGTTCATTAGTTCCAGAATGCTGCCTCTCTGAGCAAGATAGTCAGGGTGGTTTGGGTCCAGATCCAATGCAACATCAATGAGTTGCAAGGCCTTATCCGTATTGTCTGTTATGGTGTGAATAAAGCCTTTTTTGGCATAGAAAGTGGCATCGTAAGGATGTTGCTCTATAGCAATTTGTGCTGCTTTAAGCGCGGTTCGGTAATTGGGTTTTTCGATGTAATAATCGATCAGATGGGTGAGGTTCTCAGGGGTGTAATAGTCGAAGTCACCATCGGCGTGGTTTTGTTCAAATCGATTGATAAGAGCCTTCAGCTCACCGTCCGTAATTTCCTCTCCGTCCATGATGCTCTTTGTTTGAAGCAAAGCTAGAGAAATCGTGCAAAACAACGTATTAATAAGCGGATAAATATGGTTAATTTGCCCACAAATTTTCCATAGATGAAGAATTTAGTAATTAGCCTATTGACCCTTGTTCTTGCACTTTCTGCTCAGTCGGAATCCCGATTTATGCGACCTGCACCGTCAGGTTCGGACCAGCGCCAATCGGAGTGGCAGCAACGTGTTGATTACTCCATTGACGTACGTTTAAACGATGAAGATCATACACTTACCGGGCTGGCCAAATACACATATACAAACAACTCTCCAAAGGAATTACACGAGTTATATTTTCATATATGGCCGAACGCTTACAAGGATGATAAAACCGATTTTGCACGGCAGTTTTTGCTAAACGGGTCCACTAATTTTCACTTTGCAGAGGAAGATGAGCTTGGGCGTATCGATAAGCTTGATTTTCAGGTGCGGGGAGAGAAGGTAAAGTGGTCGTATTACGGCGATCAGATTGACATCTGTGTATTAGCGCTTGCACAACCTGTTAAACCCGGTGAAACAGTTGAGATAGAGACGCCTTTCTTCGTAAAGATACCCGGGAGTTTTTCACGTTTTGGCCACGATGGTCAAAGCTATCAAATAACACAATGGTACCCCAAACCAGCTGTATTTGATGTGAATGGCTGGAACCCCATGCCTTATTTAAACCAGGGTGAATTTTATTCGGAGTTTGGTCGATTTGAGGTGAAGATATCTGTACCAAAGAATTATGTAGTAGCAGCGACAGGGGTGTTGCAGGAAGAGTCTGAGAAGGCATTTATTCAGGATCGTATTGAGAACCCTTTGAAACCAGGCCAACAACCCGAAAAGACAAATGAGTATAAGACCATCACGTTTGTTCAGGATAACGTTCACGATTTTGCGTGGTTTGCCGACAAGAAATTTAACGTAAGCAGAGGTTCAGTGAAGCTGGCCAATGGAAATGTGGTTGAGACCTTCGTATATGCCGATGAACCAGCTGCTACATTGAAGGACAGCAGGTTGAACATCGCCACGGCACTTACCTATTATTCCAACCACTGCGGTTACTATCCATATAGCCACTGTTCGGTGGTGAAGGGTGCATTAAAAGCCGGAGGCGGTATGGAGTATCCAATGATCACCGTGGTTGCGAATCTGGACGAAGAAGTGGTGATTCATGAAGTTGGACATAACTGGTTTTATGGTATTTTGGGTAGTAATGAACGGCTCTACCCCTGGATGGATGAGTCAATCAACTCCTATTTCGAGTATGAGGCAATGCATGGCGGAAATGACGAGGAGGAGATAAGCCTTGATCAGGGGAAGTTTGACCTGGCCAATGTGAACGATTTAGCCATGAATATTGGCGCAAGGCAACTAGAGCGCTCTGAATTACACCAGAGTATCGGGGAAGAAAGCAAATTACTAACCGGGGCCAATTACGGCCTTATGGTATATGGTAAGGGTGCCACAGCCTTTGGTTATCTGAAAGAATATCTTGGCCAGGCGACCCTCGACAAATGTTTTCAGGCCTATTTCGAAGAATGGAAGTTCCGACATCCTCTTCCAGGTGATATTCACGCGGTGTTTGCCCGAGAAAGTGGAAAAGACCTGAATTGGTTTTTTAAAGACTTGCTTGTGAGTGAAGAACACCTCGACTATAAAATGAAAAAGGTGAACGAAGACGGCAGTCTTTTGGTGGAAAATGTTGGCGGCATGATATGCCCTTACGAAATTGGATACTTTGTCAATGGTATATTGGTTGAATCTCAATGGGTGGAAGGACATGCCGGAGCGCAAAGAGTTGTACCCGTTCTCAAGGCCTATGAAGTGGCCAAGATCGACCCCAGGGAGGTAATGCCGGAGTCCGATCGCCAGAACAATTCGATCAGAGCTCGGGGAATGTTTAAAAAGGTGGAGCCATTAAAGGTCCAGGGCCTATCGCTTGTGGAAGACCCTAATACATCGTCGCTCAATACCACTCCATTGGTAGGTTGGAACCGGTACAACAAGTGGATGCTTGGTCTTTGGGTGAACAACCATGTTACACCAACAAATCGGTTTACTTTTTCGGCAACACCATTGTACAGCTTTGCCACAAACGATGTTAACGGATATCTCAATGTGAACTATAAGATATTCCGGAATGCCGGCTTGCGACAGGTCAAACTAGGTGTTAAAGGTTCACGATTTGCCTACCTCGATGGGAACTTTTCCTACAACAGAGTAGTGCCATATCTAACGTTAAACATGCGTAACAGGGATAAGCGCATCCCTATTTCGTCAAGTTTGACCCTGCGGTCAAGCATGATCTCTATGACTCCTAATTTTGATCAAGGGGCGGAGATTGCCTCTCTTGCTCAGGATACAGGGCTAGCCCTGGGCAGGCGACAAATTCAGGAATCGTTGGCCGATCAATTCATCGACCTGATTTATGAGTATAAAAATCGGAAAGCACTTAATCCATCAAGTTTTAAGGCCACTGTTCAAATTGGAAGTCCAAACATGGCTACACACCGTTTTGATACAAGTGCTCAACAGATTATCAAGTCTACCGCATCAGATATGTTTGCGAAACTCAACGTGGAATACAAGAAACACATCAACTACAAGTTGAAAAGAAAAGGCTTCGACCTGAGGGTGTTTGGAGGTGTTTTTCTCGATCCGGCAGACAATGGACTGTACCATTACCGAATGGAGTCGGCAGCAGGCAAATGGGATTACACTTTTGATCAGGTGCTAATGGGTAGGGGAGCTACTGATGGTCTTTGGAGTCGGCAGATTACCCAAACCGACGTTTTTCTTAAAGAACCGGGTGCATTTGGCAATATGGATCAATGGACACTTGCTGTGAATCTGAAGTCTGATTTACCCGTAAAACTCCCATTGGGTGTGTATTTGGACGCCTTTACGTTCAACGATATCAAAGACTCACCAAATGTATCAGAGGGAGAATCATTTATCTATAACGGTGGATTGATGGTAAAGATCATCCCGAAGTATCTCGAAGTATATCTACCTCTGTTTAGTTCAAATATGATCAGAGAGGCACAGGAGTTACAAGGAATTGATGGCCTTGGTCAACGCATTACGTTCACCCTTAATCTCAACTTGTTTGATGAGTTGGGAATACAAGATGTATTGAAACTTGCCGGAATGTAAGGCAAGAACCTATTAGAGCCTGATTAAACCAGAAGTTTTACAGGGTTCTCAAGAAGTTCTTTAAACGTTTGCAAGAACTGTGAACCTACCACGCCGTCAACCACACGGTGATCGCACGACAGGGTAACCTTCATAACACTTCCTACCTTCATTTCGCCATTCTCAACCACAACGGTTTCCTTGGCTGCACCTACGGCCATGATACAAGCGTCTGGTGGATTGATGATTGCAGTGAATTCTTCAATACCAAACATGCCTAGGTTAGATATGGTAAAGGTATTTCCTTCCCAATCGGCAGGTTGTAGTTTCTTGTCTTTAGCCTTAGCCGAGTATGCCTTAACCTCTGCGCTTATTTGCGATAAAGGTTTGGTGTTGGCAAAGCGAACAACAGGAACAAGCAAGCCTTCATCAACCGCCATAGCCACTCCAACATGGATGTGGTCGTTGGTTCTAATGGTGTCGCCCAGCCATGATGAATTCACTTTTGGGTGACGCTGCAACGCTACGGCTGCTGCTTTAACAATCACATCGTTCATCGAGATTTTTGTCTCGGAGTATTCATTCATTTCCTTTCGGGCCTGAATAGCTTTGTCCATACGCACTTCCATGGTGAGGTAGAAATGGGGTGCGGTAAACTTACTTTCACTTAACCTTCTGGCAATAGTTTTACGCATTTGAGATACCGGTGTGGTCGAGAACGACTCAACACCTGAAGTGCCCGCAAATGCTGGGGCAGGAGTGTAATTTTCTACATCTCGTTTAACAATACGTCCACCTTCACCAGTTCCGGGAATCTGACCAATGTCAAACCCCTTGTCACTTGCCATTTTCTTGGCTAAAGGAGAGGCCAGAGTGCGCCCATTTGACGAAGGAGCGGGTGTTGGCGCAACAGTAGGAGTTGTTACGGAAGGAGCTGTTTGTTGAGGCGTTGCTACAGGTGCAGATGCTTCCTCGGCTTTTGCTTCTTCCTTGGCAGGAGGAGCGGTCAAAAGGTCTGCAAAATCTTCACCTTTTTTGCCCACAATAGCGATGACGCTATCTACTGGAATTGTATCCCCTTCATTGGCGTTAAGATGCAGGACGGTTCCCTTTTCGTAATTGTCAAGATCCATGGTGGCCTTGTCTGTTTCCACCTCAGCCAGGATGTCTCCCGACTTGATCTCATCGCCCACTTTTACTTGCCACGACACGATCACACCTTCCTCCATGGTGTCGCTCATTTTTGGTAACTTTATTGCTACTGCCATAATCTCTTTATTCCAAAACGCAAAACTAACATATAAGGTTCAAATATTGTTGAAAACGGGAAGCAGAAGTTCGCTTATTTTGAACTACGAACAACGCGGTATTGCCGTTTTTTAGAAGTACATTAGACAATGACCCAGTACGAAGATTTTCTTAAACATGTTTATTTGCAAGGTGTTGACAAAGGTGACCGTACAGGAACCGGAACACGCAGCGTTTTTGGAGGTCAACTGAGGTTCGATCTCAGTGAAGGATTTCCATTGATAACCACCAAGAAGGTTCACTTGAAATCTATCATCTATGAGTTGTTGTGGTTTCTAAAAGGCGACACCAACATAAAGTATCTCACTGACAACGGCGTTCGCATTTGGAATGAGTGGGCTGATGAGAACGGTGACCTTGGCCCTGTTTACGGAAAGCAATGGCGAAGCTGGACGGCAGCCGATGGACGTGTAATTGATCAAATTGAGCAAGTACTTGACCTCATTCGGAACAACCCAAACAGCCGACGAATCATTGTGAATGCATGGAACGTAGGAGACTTGCCCGATATGGCGCTTAGCCCGTGTCACTGTATGTTTCAGTTTTATGTAGCCGATGGAAAGTTGAGTTGCCAGCTGTATCAGCGCAGTGCCGACCTGTTTCTTGGTGTTCCGTTTAACATCGCGTCGTATGCACTCTTAACCATGATGATTGCTCAGGTTACCGGATTAGGCGTTGGCGAGTATGTTCATACCTTTGGTGACGCTCACATTTACTCGAATCACTTTGAGCAGGTGGAATTACAGTTGAGCAGAAATACACACCCTTATCCCACCATGAAACTAAATCCGGATGTGAAGAGTCTGTTCGATTTTGATTACGACGATTTTACCTTGGAGAACTATAATCCGCATCCCCCGATCAAAGGGAAGGTAGCGGTATAGTTGCGAAACCTTCAGGAAATGGTATATTCGACTTTATGAAGTATACCTGCACCGTTACTATTAATGCCCCTTTGGACCGGGTAGTTGAACTTTGGAATGACCCAACGCATTTTGGTCAATGGCAAGATGGTTTTCATAGCATCGAACTGGTTGAGGGAAATGTAGACGAAGTAGGAGCAGTATCAAGAATAAAGATGAAAATTGGGAAGCGCGACATGGAGTTGATCGAAACACTATTGGTTTGTGATCTCCCTAGAGAGAAAAAGGGACTATACGAACATGTTCACATGACCAATACGCAAAGTTCCAGATTTGAAGCGCAGGGAGAGGGACTGACAAAATATACATCGGAAGTAGAGTATACAAAGTTTAACGGCCCTATGATCAATGTAATGGCCCGATTGTTTCCGGGTATGTTCCGAAAACAAAGTCAAAAGTGGATGGATCAGTTTAAGGCTTTTGTTGAAAAACAAGCGTAAGGGCCACCTTTGTGGAGGCAGCCCCGTTTAACAGTTATTCAATTAGAGTTTGGTCAGGTGCTTGGTTCAATGCCCTGCTATTCGAATTCGTACGTGCAAATACGGTGATACCTGACTCAGATTCAATCCCAAACCTCCCAGCGTAGCATATTAACCTCCGAACGTATCATTTTGGTCAGTAACCGTACTTTTCTTTCCAATAGGCATGCATGCGTTTTCGTGTTTCGTTCTCCCTGGGATTGTTCAATGGTTCATAAAAAACAGTGCCCGAGATTTCCTCTGGCATGAATTCCTGTTTAACGAAACCACCATAGTCGTGGGCGTATTGGTATCCCACGCCATAGTCCAACTCCTTCATTAACTTGGTGGGGGCATTGCGAATATGCAGAGGTACAGAGAGGTTACCCGTGTCACGAGCAACTTTCTGTGCTTTCTTCAAAGCCATGTATGTAGAGTTGCTTTTTGGAGACGTAGCCAGGTAAACCGCTACCTGTGACAATACTATACTACATTCAGGGTAACCAATCATTTGACATGCCTGCATCCCGTTTGTAGCCATAACAAGCGCCGTTGGGTTTGCGTTCCCAATGTCTTCACTCGCTAGAATGACCATTCTTCGGGCAATAAACATGGGGTCTTCACCACCCTCAATCATACGAGCCAGATAATAAACCGAGGCATTGGGGTCGCTGCCCCGTAAGGATTTGATAAACGCCGAAATAACATCGTAATGCTGATCACCTGACTTGTCGTACATCAGGCGATTTTGTTGAATCGACTTTTCAACCAGGTCGTTGGTAATGGTAATTTGCTTTGCATCACCTTTGGTGTTCACGATTATTTCAAGTGTGTTCAGAATTCTTCGTGCATCACCACCAGAAAGAACCATTAAGGCGTCGAGCTCTTTAGGTATGATCTTTTTCGTTTTGAGCACGCTGTCTTCTCGAATTGCTCGCTCTACAACCTCTGTCAGATCCTGTTTTTCAAGACTTTTCAGTACGTATACTTCAGAACGGCTAAGAAGGGCAGAGTTGACCTCAAATGATGGGTTTTCTGTTGTGGCTCCAATTAGCGTAATAATGCCTTGTTCCACGGCACTTAACAAGCTGTCTTGCTGTGATTTATTGAAACGGTGAATTTCGTCAATAAACAGCACCGCGTTTTGTTGCCCCATAAACTGGCTGCGCTTGGCCTTGTCAATCACTTCGCGAACCTGTTTTACTCCGGATTCCGTGGCGCTCAGGGTGAAGAAGGGGCGGTTTAGTTCATTGGATATGATCCGGGCAAGTGTTGTTTTTCCAACACCAGGTGGCCCCCAGAAGATCATAGAAGGAAGGGCTCCGTTTTTGATCGAGTTATACAGTGGCTTGCCCTTGCCAATGATGTGTTTTTGCCCAATGTATTCGTCTAAACTTTTAGGACGAACTCGTTCTGCCAAAGGTACACTCGAAATCATAGTCCAAATGTACGCAAATGAATAGTTTACCTTAGCACCGTTATTGTGCCATTGTATTTGGTTTTTTCGTTGTTAAAGTCAATAACCTCCACCAGAACAACATATTGTCCAGAAAGAACTTTTGCTCCTTTAAATGTACCATCCCATCCTATATTTGGATCCAGCGAGGTAAAGATAACACCTCCCCAACGATCGTAAATGGATAGCTTGTACTCTTTGACAAATCGGACTCCCAGCGGTTTGAAAACATCGTTCAGGTTGTCGTCGTTAGGTGAAAAAGACGTCGGTACTTTGAGCGCTGCCTCCGGCACAATAAACAGTCCCTTGGTTAGACTGTCGTTGCAACCGTGGCTATTTTCTACCCGTAGCATAACATTGAATATACCTGTATCCTGAAACACGTGTTGATACGTCGGGCCTGAGCCCACCGGTAAGTTGTCAATCCACCAGGTCCAGCCTACGCCATCAACAGAAGCTTCAGTAAACTCAACTTCGGTTTCGTTATCAAACGAGCCAATACGAGAGTATAGGAAGTCGGCATCTGGTTTTGGGTGGATAATAGCAGCCAGCTTGTCAATAAGGGAATCTTTACAACCCAAATCAGATGTGGCGACCAACTTAACCTCGTAGGTGCCAGCAGCCAGATAGGTGTGTGAGGGGTCAGCCAATGACGATGTATTTCCGTCGCCAAACCACCATTGAGTGCCAGCGATGGTTCCACTCGAAATAGTACTCGCATTTATAAAATCAATGGTTTCACCAATACAACCAATTCCACCGGTAAACGAAACAACAGGGTTGGGGTTTACCGTAGCGTCGACGCTTAATGAAGCCTGACACTGTTGATCGGTTGTCATGGTAAGTTCAATTGTGTATGTACCTGGGGCTGTATAGGTTAATGGGGGAGGGTTTTGGTTGGAAGAAGAGGTGCCGTCTCCGAATGCCCAGTTAAACGTATTGTTTGAACCCCCTGATGATGTGTTGTTTAGTGTGAAACTATGGCCATTGAAACATTGTATATCGTTGTCAAGCGTAAAGTCAGCCGTAGGACTTGGATGCACGGTAGTTGTTTTTTGAATGGTGTCTCTACAACCGGCGTCGCTTTCTACAATTAGCTCAACATTAAACACACCAGTTATACCATAGGCAAAGGCCAGAGAGTCCTGAGAAACACCAGTTGTTCCGTTGCCAAAATCCCAATCGTTTAGTGTAATGGTTCCGGAAGATACAGTGCTTTGATTGACGAAGTCAATTTCATTGTTTGCCAGGCAACTATCCTTTAGTACAATGTTAAAGTCGGCCACAGGACTAGGGCTTGTAATCACCTGATTCGTTACTGTGTCACGACAGTTCTTGTCGGAAATGGTAATGAGTTGTACGTCAAAGGTGTTAACGCTTCCGTACGAATAAGATACATTGACACCGGTTGAGTTTGAACCGTCACCCAGATCCCAGTTGTACGTCATTCCTCCTGCATTAATACTCGACGAATTAGTGAGTATAAAGTTGTTGCCGGTTAAACATTGCGGACTTGCATTTACGGTAAAGTCAGCCGTAGGGCTTGACCAAACGCGAACGTCTTTCGATGCCGTGTCCTTGCATCCGGCAGGAGTGTTCAGGGCAAGTCTTACTGTATACCTTCCTGTATCCGTATAGGTTTTGGAAGGGCTTGCAATCGAAGCTGTTCCTCCTTGTCCAAAGTCCCAATCATACGACATGGTGCCTGACTTTATCGTTGAATTATCCGTAAAGTCGAAACCATTGGTGTTTAGGCAAGTGTCCATGTTCGCAATGCTGAAGTCGGCGTTCGGCATAGGGTTTACATCAACTCTAATTACGTTCGATACCGATTCGCATCCGCCAAATTCAATTGTTGAATGGTAGTTGCCTGAATCTTGTAGTGCAACATTGCCCAATGTGATAACCGAATCGTCTAAACCGACCATTGCCACGCCATTTTTATACCAGGCAAACGTACCTGTTTTATAGTCGGTGGTGTTTTTGAAAACAATCGACTCTCCCTCACATGCATTCGCAGAACCACTGGTAATTGCAAGAGCAGACGATGGGTATGGTGCTACGTACACTATCGAATCGATGCGCTTGGAAACAATGCTATCGTTCAAAACAAGTTCCGCGTAATACCAACCGGTATCGGGTAGATTAAAACCAATCGGTCCGTCAAGGTCAGACTTAAACGTGAGCAAACCGTACTTGCTTACGTACCAGCGTTTTTTGTATACGTTTCCTATACTGGAGTCGGTTAGTGTAATGGTTGAGTTTTGACAAATTCGGTTGGTGTCAATGGTAAAGTGTGGAATTGGAATACGAGGTTCCAAAACAATACCATAATCTTCTGTCTGACCGTAACGCAGTGTATCGCACGAGTGGTCGATGACATTATAGTCGCTCATCACACGCATGCGAATAAGGGTATTTGATACGGCTGTGATCGGAATTTTTATGGTGTCTTTGTGGTTTCTTGTTTCATATGTGTCGTACACCAGTTCACCAGCATCTTCAAGGTCTCCATTGTTATTGAAGTCGATGTAGATCTTTACGTATTCTTTATATCGGGTTCCGGTTAGGATTTCAGCAACATACCCCGTATCCGACTTAAGGTTTAAGACATTTGTGCAGGCCATGTCCAGATATTCGCCTTCCGATCGTTTGTCAGACGAGGGGAAGGTGTATTGGTCAATTTTTACCTCAAAAATTCCAAGACCAGAAGTGTTTCGCTCTGTTTTAGGTGTGCATTTGGCCGACGTGATGGGTTGAAAAACTTCGATGTAGTCCGTCATCTCAACCGAGTCATGGCCGATACAGTTTTCTGCGTACAACTTTACCGTATACGTTCCGGTAGCATTAAAACTAACAGACGGATTTTGACTGCAGCTATCAGTTCCATTTAGGAAACTAACTGTGTTGGGAGTGAACTTCCAATACCAATTGGTTGGCAGTTTTGCCGAAGTGTCGGTAAACTGAACCGCCTGGCCCTGGCACACTCGAACGGTTTCACTGGTGAAACCTGGTTCGGGTACCTCTTGTTCCTCATCGTACAATGGAGAACGCCAGTTCCCACGCCCATAGGTGGCGCAAACTACATGACTCTTGTCTCGCCCTTGTGGACTATAGTATATCTCAACGTCTCGTACACGTGTATTGATTGGCATGTTATCGTTATACCAAATCCAGCTACTCATGGTGGTGTCTTTATAGAAAACACCCATGTAGGTTCCTACATACATGCCTTGGTTTTTACTACTGGAGTCAAAAACCAACGACAACATCGGGATATTGGGTAAGCCATTGGATATGTTGGTCCACGACGAACCTCCATTATCCGATTGGTATACTTTATTCGATTGGCAGATCCAAACGCGATATGCTTTTTTAGGATGTGACTCGATCCAAAGAACACTTGAAGCATTTGGGAGATTACTGGTTAGGTCCGTCCAGCTTGGAGATGCCGCATTAACGTTGGTAGATTTAAAGAATTTATTGCCTGATCGCGATACGTATAGAATGTCGGAATTGGCGGCGGAATTTTCCAATGCTCTTATGTTTTGAGAATTCGATCCTGCCACGTTGTTGGATATCTTGGTCCAGGTAACGCTGTTTACGGAAGCTGCTTTGATATTGGTAGACCTCCAAATGTTTTTATATCCCACAAACATGGTTGATGGAGTTCCTTCTCGAAGAACAAACGGGGTTACCCATCCACCGGATTCAGTAATACCATTTTTTCCATCTTTGGCAATGGTTCCGGTGCTGTAGCCATTCACCATACGTCGGACATCACCATAATAGAGATCGCTATAGGCATAGTTCTCGTCTGTTGGGTCGATGACACAATCCATTCCATCTCCACCAACTACGGTATACCACGAGCCTTTTTCCAAAAGGCCAGTACCATTGTCCTGATACCCATTAATCAGATAGTCTCGTTGCGTTGCGCTTTGTCCAAGCCGATAGATTTGAGCAATGCCAAGGCCTTTACTTATGTCGGTCCAACTGGAACCTCGGTCTTTCGTGTAGTAAACTCCTCCGTCATTTCCGGAAAAGAGCGCATCTGTTTTGGGTTGGTATTCCAGAACGTGATTGTCTGCATGAACAGAGGGTGCACCACCGCTGCCCACCCAGTGTGCATTGATCTTCCAGGTGGCTCCACTGTCCAGGCTTTGAAATATGTTTACCCCACAAACATTTACGATTGATTTATCATTTGGGTCTGCCGAGATGTCGAGATCGTACCAGGCTTGCCCACCTGTTCCCGATCCCAGGTGAGAATAGTCCATGATGTTTGGAGTATTGCTCATTCGGGTAAAGCTCACACCGCGATT
Organism: Bacteroidia bacterium; assembly: GCA_017640445.1. Lineage (GTDB taxonomy): Bacteria > Bacteroidota > Bacteroidia > NS11-12g > UBA9320 > UBA987. Next base: position 44,592 of record JAEPQQ010000007.1, read on the forward strand.
TGTAGATAGATATAGGCCTTCAAACGTACGTTGGTTCGTGATTACGACATATACAAAGTTTGAGTCGGCAGGGGTAACTGCCACCGCCGCCCGAGATTTTCCTGTAGACAAACCGCTGGTAATTTTGGTCCAGGTTTGTCCGTTGTCTGCACTTCGGTAAAACTGTGCACCGGTGCGGCAGGCGTAGGCGTATTTTGAATTTACTGCATCAAATGTTAGGTCTTTAAAATTTCCTGATACAGATCTCGACCAGGTTTGACCAGCATTGGTTGAGCGAAACACACCACTGCTTGTGGCTGCCAAAAGGATGTCGGTATTCTTAGGGTCGATAACAATCTTTCCTACAACCGTATTTCCCATGCCGGAAGTGGATTGTTGCCAGGTTTTTCCAGCATCGATACTTTTGAATACACCACGACCATACGAATCACTCGCGTCGCGATCGCCGGTGCCCAGATAAATTGTGTCGGGGCGCTGTGGGTCAATAGCAATAGATGAAACACCCAGAGTTGCCAATGTATCCGTATTCGTGCTCCAGGTTTTCCCGCCGTCAGTTGTTACCCATACACCACCTGCGGGTGCGCCAGCGTAAATAACATTGGTGTCGGTAGGGTGAAAGGCGAGTCCGTTAATCCTTCCCAGTCCATTGGGTTGGCCTGTACGGTTCTTCGGTTGATAGTCCGGGCCGATTTCCTTCCAGTTTCCTGAAACCTGGCAGGTTGCTGTGCCGCTACCTATGGCACCGCCCATGCTAAAACCTCCGCCAAAACCAGTTGGCGCAGCGCGCAACTTTAGATATTTTTCAACTTCGGCTTCCAGTGATCCAGGAGCGGGAATATTGCCTTTTCCGTCAATCAGTTGAGACATGTTGTACTCCCATCTCTTAAAGGGTTTGTAACCACTTCCTTTTTCAATTGTCCGATTCTCCCAATACAGGTTAAACGCCCGTTGGGTCTTGTAGAAGTTTACCGTTGGGTCCTGCATCATGTCAACCCAATAGGGGTATTCTGAGGTGTCAGGAGCCGTTGTTTGAGCCTTGAGAAATGGAATTATTAGAATGGTGCAAAAGAGGAAACTGGAGAGACGCTTCATTCGCTGTAATAGATTAGAACAACGAATATAGCCAAAACCACCTATTTTTCCTATGGTTTGTCCAGGTATGACCCATTGGTTACTAAGCCGTTCTAATGCTTCGCTGCAGAATATGAGCCAGAATAAAAACCAGTATAACTCCAAGTATGTTGTACCAGAGGTAGCCAATGCTGATGTTATAACCTATTGCTTTGCCGATTTGATCATCAAAGAAATACAAAAGGAGTACAACCAATTCTGAAAGGATGGCCGCGTAAAAAACAGCTCTTCCCTTAATTCGTTTGGCGTAAAACGCCACGAGAAAAACTCCGAGAACAGTACCATAAAACAGTGAGCCTAAAATGTTAACGGCTTCTACGAGGCTGTCCAGAAATTGGGCAACCAGGGCAAAACCAATTGCGAACAAGCCCCATATGGCGGTGATGAATTTACTGGCAGTTACTGATTTTTTTATTTTGGCAGAGGGTTTTAGTCGTTCGTAAAAGTCGACCACCGTTGTTGTGCCAAGTGCATTGAGTTCTGCAGCCGTAGACGACATAGCCGCAGAGAAAATAACCGCCATTAATAACCCAATCAGACCGATTGGCAGATGGTCTAAAACAAACGTGATAAAAACAAAGTCGCTTTCTTTTTCTACCTGAGCCTGGTATCCTGACTCCTTGATCAACTTCTTTAGCTCTGTGTCGAGGCGCAACCGTTCATTCTCTGCCTGCTCCTGTCCCTGTTTGTATGTTTCTATGTCTTCGGTAATGAGCTTGCGCTGTTCCTCGAACAAAGCTTGCTTCTGTTCGGCAATGGCCTCGTATCTGCCAGCATACTCGGATTGCATCACGTGCTCAACAGCCAGATCGTCGAAATGGCTTGGCGGGGCATTGAGCTGGTAAAAAACGAATACCAGAATTCCAAGAAACAGGATGAAAAACTGCATAGGTATCTTAAGAACTGCATTGAAGTACAGCCCTGTACGGATTTCCTTGACGGATTTGCCTGATATGTACCGCTGCACCTGGCTTTGATCAGTTCCGAAATAAGATAACATGAGGAAGGTGCCGGCTAGTAAGCCTGACCAAATGTTGTATTTCTTGTGTATGTCAAATTTCCAGTCAATGGCTGTAAGACGTTGGCCTGCATCAGCTACCGTCCACATTTGTTCAGAACCAATGTCTTGGTTAATGTAGTACAACAGGTACCCAAAGGCAATAAAAAGGCCTAGAAAGATCACGGCCATTTGTTGTTTGTGCGTCTGCGTTACGGCACGCGTTCCACCCGATACAGTATACAACACCACCAAGGTGCCAATTACAAGGATATTGACATAAAGCGGAAGGCCGAGTAGTTGACTTAGAATGATGGAAGGTGCGTAAATTGTTATACCCGCAGCAAGCCCACGTTGAACCAAAAACAGAAACGCGGTAAGGAGTCGGGTATTCAGGTCAAAACGGCTTTCGAGAAACTCATAGGCGGTATAGACCTTTAGTTTGTGATACAAGGGGACAAAAGCCAGGGCAATGACGATCATTGCAATTGGGAGACCGAAGTAAAACTGTGCAAATTCGAGCCCCTTTTGATACCCGAGCCCCGGAGTGGACAAAAAAGTGATGGCACTGGCTTGTGTAGCCATTATGGAAAGGCCAATGGCCCACCAGGGGGTTGATCGATCAGATGCCAGATACGTTTCCTGATTCTTAGCTCCACGGGTTTTGTAAATACCATAGAGGGTGATAAAAACCAAAGTGCCAAAGAGCACAAACCAATCAAACCAATGCATTGTTACTGGGTTCTCAGGCTAAAGTCTTTCGCTGTTTGGAGAACTTTTCCAAACGTATAGTCCTGTACAATTAAAACTCGTTTGAACTTATTCGACAAGGCGTAAAATCGGCTTGGGTCATGCGCCAACTCATTTCCTTCCTTATCGTATAAACCATGCATTTTTTCGTGGCTTTCTTTTTGGTAGAAGGCCAGTTCGTCAACGCCGCGGTTTTCACTTTCCAATCGAATGGTGCAGAAGGGTTGTTTTGCTTTCAGGGCATTTTTCAACGAGTCAGACGTTGTGTTATAGAACGTCTCGAAATTCAATTTGCCAAACAGGTTGAAATACGACTTAACAGCACCCGTGTTAACGGCTTCAAGAGAAGCGGTAAAGTCAATGTTTCCGTCTGGTTTCTTCGTCATACCAAACGACTGGAGTGAGTCCGGGTATGAAACCTTGATGGACTTGATCTGATCCTTGTTACTGGCAAAGAGTGCTCTGCTGATCCAAACGTCTTCGTTTAGATCGTAACGCGAGTTTAAGAACCCATTGAAGCCCGGTATCTGCACAATCATGGGCAGATTGTCCCCAGGTAGTTTGTAATAGGTGCCAAGTTGCGATGGCGTGGTGTTTCCAACCATGTATACCAGTTCTGGCGCAGATGGATTGCTGGTATAGACTTCAACCTTGATTCCGTGTATACTCATGTATGATAATACATTCTCAACGGCTGCTTTTGGAGCGGGTCCCTGCACTTTAAGGTTCGACATGGTTTCGTTTAGTAAAAAGTTAACCCGCTTTTCGGAAGCCACAAAAGAGTTGTTTACCGTCCAGGTTCCATCGGGTTGCTTTCGCAGATAAATCTGCTTGTCGCCCGACTGATCTGTCATGAAAATGAGGCTCACTTCATCCGGATTGGAAACCGCGAAGTTTTGCTGATCTTCGTTTCCCTGGGTAACCTCAGGACGCTGCTTTAACCAAAGTAGGCCACCAACAGCTATTAATAAAATTAGGAAAAGTAGGGCGTATCGTTTTGAAGTCATACTGCACTTTTTATCGCGACAAATTTAACGGGTATTAGGTTATCGGTTTGTCCTTTTTGACAAACGGACTGATTCGTGACAAGTCTTGGAAGGCAGGGGCATTTTATTTTGATCTACATAACTGTAATAAGAGGAAGATGTTACGATCAAATGGTCCAGCACTGCGATATCCAGAATATTACCCGCGTCCACCAGCTTTTGGGTTAAGACATTGTCGGCCTGGCTTGGCTTCAAGTTTCCGCTGGGGTGGTTGTGGCAAAGGATGATGCCGGTTGCATTTTGCTCAAGAACACGTTTAAATACCACTTTAGGGTCAACAGTGGTGTGGCTTAAACCACCTCGGCTAATGTGTACATCACCTATAATATGGTTGGCTCTGTTGAGCAGAATGACCCAGAATTCTTCATGAGTTTTGTCGGCAAGTTTGTGCGCAATATAGGCATGCGCCTGAGAGCTGCTTTTTACCGACCGAAGTGATGCTGCTTCTTCTGAAATTCGTCGGGCACCTAATTCAATGGCACTTAAGATGGTAATGGCTTTAGCGGGACCAATGCCCTCAATTCGACATAAATCCTGCACACCAAATCGCGCCAAATTGTTAAGACTGTTGTTGGCTGCATGTAGAATATCCCGTGCCACATCGGTAGCTGACCGTCTTCTGCTTCCGGAGGAAATAAGAATACCCAGAAGTTCAGCATTGCTTAATGTATGTTTACCGTGACGGGAAAGTTTTTCTCGTGGACGTTCGTCCAGCGATCTGTTTTTGATCGCAACATAGTTTGGCATGCCACAAAAAAAAGGCTTTCGGTATGGTACCAAAAGCCTTTTGTAATTTATTTTAAGTTCTTTCTCTGTTACAGAGAGTTTACGTGCTTGCTTAAGCTGCTTTTCAGGTTCGCCACTTTGTTTTTGTGGATGATGTTGTTTTTGGCTAACTTATCCATCATAGAAAATGTTTCCTTCAAAAGGCCTTCAGCTTCCTTTTTGTCTGTAGACGTACGCACCTTTTTAATCCAGGTCCGTGTGGTTTTATGCTGGTAGCGGTTACGATCACGCTTAGCCTCGTTGCTTCTGATTCTCTTTAATGCGCTTTTGTGGTTTGCCATTGCAATTTTTTTAAGGATTGCAAAGGTAGAACTAATTTTTTGAAACCAAAAAGGTTTTTTAACTAGTTTTTGAATTCGAAAACTCCTGGCGTTTTGGACTTATCTGAATATGGTTGTCAACCAGTTTTACCACTGAGTTGTCGGGTATCTCTGTTCGGATGTAACAACCCGCACCAACGGTTACATTGTTCCCAATTTTGGCACCGGGCACCAGGCTGCAATTTGCACCGATCCAAACGTCGTTTCCAATGGTAACCCCTTTCTTTTTGGAGGTTTTGGTATGGTCGTATTTAGAGTGATTGGTGGTAGCGATTATTGTGTTGGGGCCAATAATAACATTGCTCCCCATTTTTAGTCCACCTGAAGCATTGATGTAACAACCGATACTGCCTCCCGGGTAGGAGAACTCGTCGCGGTCAATATTCTGCCAGTCAATCACCTGAGATCTGAAGTCAACCGGCCATGGAACACTACCATTTATTCGAAGAACTTTTTGAAAAAAGAAGTAACGCTTAAAAAGTTGGTAATGAAATACCTGCCCCTCATACAAGTTTTGAAACTTCGGGTAGAAGATCCGCATAACGGGCTTAAAGATGATTTTGTCACAGCCCCGGAGAATCGGTTTTATCAGCTTTTTCAACTCAGCGAATATCGGATAAAAGTGGCAAGTGCAATCGATGCGGCCGCAATAACCAATCCGGTTAGTAGTTTGCCTATCACGTTGCTTCCAATAAGCCGAAAGCACGAAACCATCATAGCCAACCTGACAATAATGCCGGTAAAACTAAATGCGATTAATCCATGAAATACATTTCCTGTTAATCGAAGTGTTAGATAAAGTGCAAGGCTTGTGGCCAAGGTAAAAGCGGCTGTAAACCAAAATTGATACGAAAGTTTATCGTAAACCTCAAAGGCCGCAGCGAATGGGCTACTGAGGTACATAACGAAATAGAAGAGCACAACAATTTGGGTCATTTGTCCTGAAATGGCCCAGTCACTACCCAGAATAAATGGGGTGATGAGGTCTCCCCAAACCACCATAACAACTACCGGCAGCAATGCCAAAAGAAACAGGAAGCGTACAATGTTGTTGGTAAGCACTAGTCGTTCAGGTTCGGATTTTAATCGGGCCAACCGCTCATAAAAGACCTGTCCAATGGCATAACTAACTGCTCCCAGTGGTATATAAGTGAGTTTTAAAGCATTGCTAAAGTAGCCTGTCATTTCAGCGGTTAACAGGGGCGTAATAATCAATACCGGAAGATTTGTGCCAATCACATTGATGAGGGTAGAAGGCATCGCCCATTTGGGAAAGTTCTGGTAGGTTTTGATCAACTCCCGAACCTCCGTCCAGTTTGTGGTGAGCTGCTTAAACAGCGACTTCGGCAGATAGAGAACAACACTCATCAGTTGACCAATCGTATGTCCAAGTATCAGTCCGTTAGTACGTGTAAAGCTTAACAAGCCATGCGTCAATTTGTAACCCGAACTTGTAACGGCAGTTGCTAATCGATTACCACTCAATCTTTTGTATTTGCGTTCACGATTCCACCATACCGTCATAATTTCAACAACACCAGTCAAAAAAATAGTGATGGGAATCAGGTACAACCAGTTCTCAAATACCGTGAGATCGAGCAAAGGCAATAACCAGCGTTGGCACAGTAGCAAGAGCAGACCAAAGAGTATGAACCACGCCAGATTGATCCACATCGAAAGCTTGACAAGGCTCTTTGCCCTGGAACGATCTTCTTCAATCATAATGGCTTGCTCGTACTTTAGTGTAGATACTGCAACACCAATGGCTACCAACGACAGAAAGCTGGCCATGTGACCATGGTCGCTCTGATCCCGATAGATACGCGTTAAGAAGGGCACCACTATCAGAGCCAACAACTGCGCAATCCCGGAACTGCTGAACAGCAATCCGGCGTTTTTTATAAAGTCACTCTTGAGAAATTGTTTTATTGACACTTGGTGCAGCGAATAACGCAAAAATAGTCTAGAGTCGGTTTTGGTTTCCACTCCTGTTCACCATTTAGTCAAATTTCAAGCACAATATGTCAAGTAACTGGTTTGATGGCGACTATGGCAGTAAATTGCGTTTATGAAAAAGGGATTGATCTTGAGTGTGTTGGCCGTATTCCTAATGGCATGTGGCGAGAACACGAGCCCGGTTGAGGAACCAACAAAAAATACGAATACAACCGAATTGCCATCACCCGAGGTAGATAGGAAGTATAGACCTTTCCTACATTTTTTTACTAGCATTCATTGTGGTGGGTGTGGTCGTTTTGGTATTCCTGTTTCCGAATTGGTTGCAGAAGAGATGAGAGATAGCATATTAATGCTTCCAACGCATTTCAAGTATAACGACGTGTTTATTAATAACTCAACTCTTGCCATTGAAAAAGGTCTTGTGAAGACCTATCATTCTCCTCAGTTATGGGTGAATACCGAAGAATATACCTACAGTATAATAGGTATGGACCACAACAGTGCGGCTGATTATCTGAAAAATAAACTTCGGGAAGAACTCAATAACGACCCAGGGGCCTACGTAGGCTTAACCTATAAAATGAAAGATAATGGCCGACTTGATGTAAAAGTAGCGGTTGAAAATGCAAATGACACAGAGGCTGAGTACTATTACGAGGTGTATGGCATGCAAGATAGTCTGAACGAAGTACAGGCTGGAAACAACCCTTACCGACGTGATCATCATCGTGTGAATCGAGGTGGTAAATATGGTGAAATGGGTCGTATGCACGCCTTTGAGGGAAATGAGCGTATCGAAGACCATTTCGAATACGTGCCTTGTCAGGGGTGCGAAGCAGAAAAACTGTACTTCTACGTTATTGTTTGGAAATCGGTAGGCAATGGCCGGTTCGAATATGTGAACGGGAAAGAGTTCAGAAACTAAACCCTTGAAACCCTCTTGAGAAGGTTGTTGACTTCACAGTCATCAATAAACTTGTCTATCTGTTTAGACTTCAAGCTTTAAATCAATAGTTTTGCCACGCAAAATGAGTTTAGATGTCTGAAGAGAAATTCAAAAACGTGATTTCCCATGCCAAGGAGTATGGCTTCGTGTTTCCAAGCAGTGAAGTATACGACGGTTTGGCAGCCGTTTATGACTATGGCCAGAACGGGGTAGAACTTAAGAAAAACATACGCGAATACTGGTGGAAGAGCATGGTGCAGTTGCACGATAACATTGTGGGTATTGACGCCTCCATTTTTATGCATCCACAGGTATGGAAAGCAAGCGGACACGTAGACGGGTTCAGCGACCCGATGATTGATAACAAGGACTCAAAGAAGCGGTATCGGGCGGATGTGTTAATTGAGGAGTATCAAGAGAAGTATAAGGTTAAAAACCGAAAGGAAATTGCGAAAGCAAAAAAGCGTTTTGGAGAGGCGTTTGACGAAGAACAGTTTGTTGCCACGAATCCAAATATTCTTCGCAATAATGCCAAGATAAAAGAGATCGACGATCGACTCAGGGAAGGTCTTGAGTCGGGCGAGTTAGACAAAGTTAAAGCCCTGATTGAAGATCTGGGAATTGCCGACCCGGTATCGGGTAGTAAGAATTGGACCGATGTACGCCAGTTTAACCTGATGTACAGCACCCAAATGAGTGCCACCGATGGCGAAAGTCAGATTTACTTGCGACCGGAAACTGCTCAGGGAATTTTTGTTAACTACCTCAATGTACAAAAGACAGGTAGAATGAAACTTCCGTTTGGTATTGCGCAAACCGGAAAAGCATTTCGAAATGAAATTGTTGCTCGTCAATTCATCATGCGGATGAAAGAGTTTGAGCAAATGGAAATGCAATTCTTCGTTCAACCTGGTACGGAAATGAAGTGGTATACATACTGGAAAGAACACCGATTGAAATGGCACAGAAATCTGGGCATTGACGAATCAAAGTATAGATATCACGACCATGTAAAGCTGGCACATTATGCCAATGCAGCAGTCGATATCGAGTATGAATTCCCGTTTGGATTCAAGGAAGTCGAAGGCATCCACTCCCGAACCGATTTCGACCTAAAACAACACGAGTCGTTCACTGGGAAGAAGTTGCAGTACTTTGATAATGAGAAAAATGAAAGCTATGTACCATATGTAGTGGAAACTTCCATTGGACTCGATCGAATGTTTTTGGTGCTTATGTCCAATGCATTGGAGGAAGAGGCTCTCGGCGATGGAAAAACCAGAACCGTTCTGCGCTTGCCGGCTGCACTGGCACCTTATCAATGTGCAATTTTACCCGTAGTTAAGAAGGACGGATTAGTAGAAAAGGCCCAGGAAGTGTTTCAGCAGCTAAAACTCGATTTTAATTGTTACTACGAGGAGAAAGATACCATTGGTAAGCGTTACAGAAGACAAGACGCTATAGGAACACCAATTTGTATTACCATTGATGGTACAAGTCTGGAGGATAATACCGTTACCCTGCGTTTCCGTGATACCATGGAACAGCGAAGAGTAAACATCGAAGAGTTGGAAGGTATTATTGCGAAGGAAGTTAGTATGAAAGCCCTGTTAAAGGGATTAGTCTAGATTTACCTTCGGGTCTTCTTCACTGGCTGCACCGATTTCCACAAGTCGATCGAGAAGCAGACAGAATAACGCCAGCAGGGCGGAGAGCGTTTCTTCCTTGTTAATGATGCCTTTCTGTTCAAAATAGATTAGGTCGGCATTCTCCGCGTAGTGAGCCGAAAAATAACCCTCCTTGTCCTTGGTTCGTATAGCCATTGACCTGATGTCGAGCATCAGGGTTTTAATATCCTGAGGTTCAAAAAGTTTTCGGATCATGTGCTCGTCATTGCCCTTGATCATATACCGATGGTCAAACTTCTTGTTACCAACCTGAATGTCCTGAAGCCCAAGCCATTTGCTTACGGGTGAGAGAATGTTCTCTTCATAAATTCTGAATTGCAGGTTGTTGGTTGAAATATAGGGTGCGCGTATACGGGTACATGGATAGCTACTGTTTCCTGTGCTTCGCATAAAGGTGTCAAGATATATGGTCCAGTTCTTCCGTTTGAGACATAAGGTGTCGTTCCTCCAGAAGCCACCTTCTGTAAATTCGGCACCCATTCTGTCCGCAACCGCGGTCCAAGCATCCCGTTTTTTACTACCCATCAATTTGTCAAAAAATCCCATTGGTGTTACTGTCTAGTTAATCGGCTGCAAGGTAATAAATTCATGTTGCAGTAGGTTAAAGGTTGGTGGGGTAATGGATCCATTTAGAATGTAGTTTGTAACTCTTGGCTTCAAGCCGATTGCCACCCGCAATAAAACCCAGGCCAAGTGGCACGGTAATATGCAGGTAAAGGAAATGCTTGACGTCGAAGCCTTCTCTTATCGAATAAAAGGTGCCCAACAAGATGTCGGTTCCGGCAAGCGTTAGCGTCTGCTTTCCAACAAACGACATGGGTTTCCCAATGAGTTGACCCATGGGGCCATTATAATGTCGGATTCGTTTTACGTCACCCAGGTGCTTAATAAAGAGTTCTTTGTTCTGCGAAAACAAAATGCTGTCGCCCTTAACACCTTTTACAACGGCTTTCGGATTGGGTTGTTTTCTCAGAATCAATTGAACGTAATCACCCGACCTAATCACTACGGATTGCGAGTGGTTGGCCCTGGTAAGTACGAGGCTGTCTTTTGACTTGGTTATAACCTGTGCCTCACCACGGGTTGAGGTAAGAAAAAGCACAAGGCATAGTAGAACTGGTCGTTGCATGTTGAGGTCTTTTTACCTGTTACGTGCAAAACCAGAATAGGTTACTACGACCGTGGAGGAGGGATGTCTTCCAGGCTTCTGTAAATGGGAAGATCTCTGAGTTTAAACGTGTGCATTTCGTCATCTGCTCCCTTCGATTCGCCACCAATTCGCAGCACAGCATCGCAGCGCTTCGCCAACCCAAGTGACAAAGGCATCATGATGTCGTCGTAGCTCGCATTGTTCATTTTAATAATGGGTAGCGCCAGGTTTACACCAATTACGGGCACATGACCCATTTTAAGTACCTTAAGTGCATATTCGTTCATGAGCTTAAGGTTTTGTTGTCTTTCATCTTCTGTAGTAGTACCGTGTCGATACGGTCCTGAAATCATAATCCACATATCAATCTGGGAATTTAAAATTAATTCTTGAGCGTTTCTGCCCTTTGTTATTTATATAGGTTTCTCTGGTTTCTTCAGGTTTGGGAGATAGTTTGGTGTTTAACCACCACGGGAGGGCGATTAACGGCAGTGCTAAAACAAGTATAACGGCTTGGTTTACAGGTAATCTGGATGCGGGTGAGTTAAACCAGGCCCCCACAAATAAGCTGCCCAGGGTGAGCCCATGGTAAACGGGTATCCAAAAGTACTGTCTTGTATAGCGTAAGATCACAATGAAAATAAACGACCCGTAAATGCCAATCGTAATCAAGTTAAAGTTGATGCGTAATTTGTAAACGAGCGCTCCAATCAACGCTAGAAGCAGTAGTAGGTTATGGACCTTGTATTTGTTCCAGGTCGATTGCGCGATTAGATGTTTCAGCACATCGGCAACAAGTAAGGGGTGCCCATATTCTTCCACCATCAAATCAAATGTTTCTTGACGGGATTTCCCTTCGTCTAACAAGGTGTTTGCGCGCTTCCTTATCTTACTTTTGTCTGGCTTCATTCCCTTTTCTTAAACGTGGCGAAACTGAAGTTCTGAATGGTGTTAAAAGGTGTTTCGTGGTCCAGAATACAACTGTCTTCAAGCTCCAGAGTGCCACCAAACATGTTTTTAAGCGCTTCAATCGAATACTGAGATATGTTGATTCCACTGCATTTTTTTGGGCCGTTTTCTGAGAAAGTTCCAACAATAAAGTGTCCATTCTTGGACAGGTGTTGATGCAATGTCCGTTGGTACCGGTTAACGTCGTAGGGTTCAGTAAGAAAGTGGAAGGCCGCCCGATCGTGCCAGATATCGTATTGAGCATCTGATGAAAACTGAGTTATATCCGAAACAATCCAGTTTATCTGGTCCGATTTGGAACCTAGCCGTTCCTTGGCCCGCTCAATTGCCGCTTTAGAAATGTCCAGAACCGTGAGGTTGGTATACCCTTCATCTAATAAGTGATCGACCAGAAAGCTGTCTCCACCACCAACATCAATGATACGGTCAGACTTAGATTTGGAAGCGTTGATAATTAACCGTAAAGAAGCTTCTGGTGTCGGTTGATACCAGCTCACCTCGTGAAGCGGTTTAGTTTTATATATATGTTCCCAATGTTGCTTTCGATCGAATTGGTTTTCAGTACTCATTTCCTCGAAGATACATTATCCTCTTAAGAATGAATAACTGAACAGTCTAACTTAAACCTCTTCTTCGGATGCGCCAGATCATCCATAGAGCAAAGAAAGCGACCCCCAGAATAATGGCTGTAGCGTTTTGTTTCTTATCCGAAGCTGATTGGTTGTTTCCCTCAGGAGTGTTTTTCACTTCAGTTCCCCCTGTTGGTTCATTGTCTTTTTTGTCGACGTGTGTGATTACCTGGTCGTCCAAATCAATGGTTTCAACCCAAAGAGGCCTAAAGTCTACTACGCTACCCAGGTGGTTTTTTGTGAGAAGCCCTCTCCGCAAGGCTTTATTCTTACCATGAGCAGGCTGGATGGCAGTTGAAATCCAAGGCTCCTGGTAGTAGGTTTCGGTAAACTTCTGTTCGGGATTTGCGCCCGACTGAATCCAGTTAATCTCGTTCGACCGGATGCTATCATAAAAAGCCATGCCTTCTTGAAGTTCCTCTGCGAAAAGCGTTTCCAAGTCGGTGTAGTTAAACTCCGCACCGCCCGGTTTGTTCAGTTGGAGGTTAATAACTTGATTAACCCGATTTAGGTAGGCCATTTTACTATTGGAGTCTGGTACTTGGTAGGAGGCTTTCAGGTAGGCTCTTGCTGCCAGTTGGCGTGCCCCGGTTTTTCGTCTTCCATCATTGAGTAAAAGGTCACCAAGAATCTCGAGGAGAATAGGTGAATTATGATTGCCAAACTTCATCATGCCGAGTACACCTAACGTTGCCAGATCGAGTTCTTCTTGTGTCATCCTGCCATGGTAATCGTAGCCAGTAGGAGTTTGGTTTTTGCCATGGATTTTCTGGTCAAGAAAAGTGTAAAAATTAGATCGAACCTGAGCCTCTCGGTATTCGCTGTGAGGAATAAAATGATCACGACTCATGGGCAGATGAACTTTCCCCGACGTACTTTGCTTTAAAACATATTCAGCCACGTGGCGCTGATATATCTCTCGTCCGAAATGGGCTTCTGGGTTGATCTCGATGGCCTTGTCAATGGCCACTATTCCTTTATCTAGTTGTCCATTGTGTATGTAAAAGGTGCCAAGGTTGGCATACGTCTCGTACAGGCCAGGAGCAATTGAGTCTTTGGTTTTGATTACTTTGATAGCTCTGGTGTCATCTCCAATTTTCGATAAAGAGACGGCCAGGTCGTCATAAAGCGATATTTTCTCTGGGTGTTTTTCTATTCGTTTTTCGCGATCCCTAATACGCCAATAATGATATTCTGGCGAGTGACGAAGAAATTTACCAGAAAGAAGTTCCAATACACTCGGAAACTGTTGCCGTTCCATGGCCAGCGTGTCGGTGTCCCAGAAACAAGCTAATGCTGATACAATAACAAGAAACAAAAGCGAAGCGGTGGTAAGTGTACGTTTCATAGTCTTATATACATAACACCATTTTATTAGCAATTATTTCGACTGCGGGAAACCACGTTGGAGATTTGATGAAGACAAAGGTGGTAATTACTCCACCTGCAAATTAAATGTTGTTAGAAGTCCTGGTAAACCCGAAAGTGAAACCCGGGTTTTGTTCAGGGAGTTTTCGTTTGGATTTAGTATAAAATTGTACGCGGTAGTTAGGTTGGCACCATTTAAGTTGGTGTTGCCAAAAGCAGCATCAAGCAGGTCACTGTTCGATAGGTTGGATTGTTGAAGATTTGCCTCCACCAGTTCAACCTCGTGCATCTGACACGAAATAAAATCAGTGTTCGAAAGATTAAGACCGTAAAACGAAGAGTAATCTAAACGGCACTGCTCAAACCCAAGTTCCAATTGAAAAGTGTTCGACTGGTCGAACCGCAATCCCAGCAATTTGCAGTCGATAAATCGAACATTCCTGAAAGCCGTATTGCGCAATTTGCTTTGGCTGAGGTCACACGATCGAAACGTACAGTTGGTGAAGGTTGTATTCGTTAGGTCAGATTCAATAAAAGGGCACCCGTCAAATTCGCAGTCCTCAAACTCAACCTCAGTAAATAGTAGGTCACGTACGTTCGAAGGTGTAAATTGGGTGTCCGAAAAGTAATAGGTAGGCATTGGTCAAAAATCTAAAACGAGTTTGGGATTAGACAAGGTGCGATTCATAAAGTTAGTGTAGTCCGATCCACTGTTCACCTTAATACGTTCGCCATCGGCATCGGTGAACAAATCAGGCAGGTTGTCCAACAAGGTAATCGTGGCGTTCTTGAAATAAACGTTCCAGTGGTCTGTAGAAGTACAGTATTGATGTTCTGTGTCGTACACAAAAAACAATTTTCCTATAGAGGTGTCAGTCACAACTTCATAAAACATCGTGTCACTTTGAACATCGATCGGAATTCGAAGCGTATTGGAGTTGTCTGAAAACACCGTATCGCCAAAAGAGAATTGATTCAGGTAAAAAACGCCAAACTGGGTTCCGCTAACATTCTCTATTAGGATGGACGGTTCGGTAGCGTATCCGTTACAGGGTAACTCAGGGTCATCGGTGCAAGCCGAAAGAAGTAGAAGAACCGCGGTGGTAAAGAGGATACGTGCTATCATTTTTCCTTCAATATTTGATTGATCGCTATGTGTATGCCCAAACCGGGGTTATACCCACCGTTGCGAACCACGCCTATTGCGGGGATGTACTGATGTGGAACCGAAGTGTTTGAGGTTATGTTGTATGAGGTAAATTGAATAGGGTATATATCGAACCGAATAACCCGATCAATTAATACCTCAAAACCAAGTCGAAGTTCTGTGTAGGTATAACTGATGCGTTCGTCAATTACTTCCAACTGGTAACTCGGGAAGGTAACCCCCGGCACCAATTGATCTCCCTTGAAATTGAGACCTCCAAACCCCAAACCAAAACCACCTATGATGCTGGTTTGTATGTGATAGTTTTTTACAGGCTTAAAATAGTCTCGAGACAAAACCGACAAACCAAAGCCAGCGTACCTTCCTGTAGTTTTAGTGGTAGAAAACCCCATAAGGTTATAGTGGGTGTGGTCGGCAGTGCCACCTTCAAGCTTAAACTCGATATGAGGGATTGTACGTAGGTTGTATTCCATTAGATAAGCATACTTGGCTCGCACATGAACACCAAAAGTGTGCATAACATAAGGCTTATACGGAAGTAAACCTGTATCCGCCTGAGATACTTCGTTTTGAGCAAAAGTGCTGATACTCAGGAGTGTAAATATTACAAGTAAATGCTGTCGCACCTTGCGAAGTTACGAAAGAGCATACAATGGTTTGTTTGTAACTGGCTGATTTTTAGTACACAAGAAAAAAGTGTAATTTGCTACCAACCCTTTCGCATTGACGTACGTATTGGTTTACAAAAGAATAATAATGAAAAAGATATACAGCTATTTGATGTTGGCCTTTGTCTTCTTTGCTGCTCAGGAGGCAAGTGCTCAATGTGATGCAGAATTCTACTGCTATTCCAATGGGCAGGGAACATTTTACTTCTATGATTCCACAGGATCGACTTACACCTCAGATGATTGGACGTTTGGTGACGGTTCAACAGGAACCACCACCAGTGGAAGAATTTCACATACGTATGCCAGAACTGGCTCGTACACCGTGTGTCGTTACGTATATGACTCGGCAAGCAATTGTAGAGACACATTTTGCAAGACAATCACGAACAAGACTTTCTGTAGAGCGGCTTTCGGTTGGAGTCGGTCAGGGGATACGTTCCAGTTTAGGAGCTATTCAACGAATGCCTATTCCCATACCTGGAAATTCGGTGATGGGTCCACTTCTACTTCCAAAAACCCGTCACACGCATATAGTGCAAAAGGGTATTACTCAGTATGCCTAATTATCTCAGATAGTGCTGGAACCTGTTCCGACAGTGTTTGTCATCAGGTGTATGCACCAAAACCGGGTTGTGATGCACGGTTCTACGGGTACAATTCTTCGGGTAATACAGCTAGTTTTTACGACGACTCTACAGGTAAAACCTATACACAGAATTACTGGACGTTTGGTGATGGATCAAGCGATTCTACTACCTCAGGTTATACAACACATACCTATGCATCCGGTGGTACTTATAATGTATGTCGCATTGTTTGGGATTCTTCAACCAATTGTAGAGATACCTTCTGTACGACAGTTACCATATGTAGCACCAAAGCGAAATTTGGTTACACTCGTGGTGGCGGAGATACAATTAACTTCCACGACAGCAGCACAGGTGGTGTTATCTATTACTGGAGATTTGGTGATGGATCAACCTCGAATGCCCAGAATCCGGTTCATGTATATCAATCAGGTAGAAGCTATACCGCTTGTCTAACTGTTTATGACAGTTCTTACAGATGTGCAAAGTCGTACTGTAGAACAATTGTTATGAGTGGTAGTGGGGGATGTAACGCTTCGTTTACAACTTCACAGCAGAAGAATTATGTTTCATTCAGATCAACTACTTCTTCACCAACACTTTCATATACATGGAAATTTGGAGATGGTACAACAGGTTCAGGAAGATATGCATCTCACACCTACTCTGTGCCAAGTGGATATACCGTTTACACGTATAACGCATGTTTGTACATCCGAGATACTTCAAACAATTGTACCGATTCTTCTTGTAAAGCCATCGTGGTAAGAGCTGATACATGCTCAGCACAGTTCTCTTCAAGCTCATATGGTTTGCAGGCGTACTTCTACAACCGCTCTTCAAATACATCAACAACCACCTATTCGTGGACGTTTGGCGATGGTAATACCTCTACCGCGAGATATCCGAATCATACCTACTCAGCTCGTGGTACATACTATGTGTGTTTAACTGTAGCTGATAGTAATATGGGATGTAGCGCAACGTACTGTGACTCTATCACCGTAGATACAATTAATACATCGTGTACCGCAGATTTCAACTTCTCAGTACAAGACACCACCGTGTATGTTACAAATGCTTCTAGTGGAACTGGACTAAGCTACTATTGGTGGACTTCTACAGGAGGTTCTTCAAGCGCAGCTAACCCTACGTTTACATTTGGTTCTCCAGGAACGTACAGCATTTGTTTATATGTAGTAGACTCTTTGCGACAGTGCAGCGACTCGATCTGTAAGACTGTGACAATCGACAGCGCAAAAAGCTGTATGGCCTTCTTCCGTGTGGCAGTTGATACAAACAAAAAGTACAAGGTGTACCTCATCAACGGTTCAAGTAACAAGTCAAGTCACAAGTACAAGTGGGATTTCGGCGACGGTAAGACCTCAAGCTCACGAAACCCTAACCACAAGTACAAGTCGTTTGGAAGATACTACGTTTGTTTAACGGTAACAGACTCCAAGTCGAATTGCAGTGATACATATTGCGACTCGATCGGTATGGATTCAACAGGTAAGCTGCTTAAGGCAGAAGGCTTTGAGTTAGAGGTTCGCGAGAATAACCTTTCGGTAGGTGATGAACCAACTGTAGACTTTGCCCTGTATCCAAACCCGGTAAGCGACAAACTTAACATAGAGCTTAACGGAGCATTTAGTACGGAAGCCTTCATCAGTGTATATGCATTGGATGGAAGATTGATCTCCAAGCAGAACTTCGAATTAAGCGGAAAAGCTACGGTTGACATGTCCGGACACAAAAACGGCCTGTACATCGTAAAAATATTTGACGGCTCTAATTACACACAAGCCAAGCTCTTAAAAGAGTCTAACTAAGTGAAATACCTCTGGCGGGGTCGCTATGTGGCCCCGCTTTTTTGGCTTTTGGCCAAACCAAACCGACCTTTGAAACAAACGATTTGCTATGGTAAAGAACCTCAGAAATAACAGCTACCGTATCGGCTTACTAATCGCAGTACTGTGTTTAACAACTTCGATTCGTACGTTTGGTATGTGTACTGCAGACTTCTCTTACACCATTGCTGCGGATACGGTGTTTTTTACCGATGCCAGTAGTTCGAATGTTGTTCATAGAACCTGGAAGTTCGGCGACGGGCAAACATCGGCCACAAGAAACCCTTATCATCGATATACCAGAGGAAAGTCGTATCAGGTTACGCTCATCGTTTTCGACACAACACGAACTTGCAGCGACAGTATTGTTAAGTATATAACGGTTCCGAAAGATGGGTGTGATGCCAATTTTGAGTTCTACCCTTACCTTGGAAATGTTGCAAATGGTTATGTGTTTGATGATACATCAGGCCAGAACTATACAAAGGAATATTGGAGTTTTGGCGATGGCTCAATCGACTCTTCTTCTGCTGGAAAAGCAGTTCATAAGTATACGCGGTCAGGGCCGTTTACAGCTTGTCGGATTGTAATAGACACCAACAGAGGCTGTACCGACACCGTTTGCAAGTCGGTGCCATTCATAACATGCTCTGCCAGGTTCAACATAACGCGCAGCGGAGATACCGTGTTCTTTCATAATACCAGCACCAATGCTAAGTATTACTATTGGACATTTGGCGATGGAGATACATCCAGTCAACGAGACCCTTTTCATGTCTATCAACGAAACCGCGTTTATACCGCTTGTTTAACAATTACAGATTCGAGCCTTGTTTGCTCTAAATCGTATTGTTATACCATAGTTACACCAGGCACAAGCACCTGCGATGCTTCCTTTAGTTTACAACAAGTTGGTAATTCCGGAATCTTTAGGGTAACCACATCGGCTAGTGGTACTACCTATACATGGGATTTTGGCGATGGCACAGTGCATTCGGGTACCAATGTTGGGCATGGTTACGGCTTGCCCGTTGGTCAATCAACGGCTACTTATACAGCGTGTTTGACTGCGTATGACTCCTCGAGTCATTGCTCTGATACACAATGTAAAACAATTACGGTTTACGATACATGTGCTTCCAGTTTTACCTATTGGGTTAATACCGGAAGAGTAGGATTCATGAATGGATCGAGAAGTACCAACCCTAAAATTTTCGAATGGGATTTTGGCGATGGAGATACATCCATGGAACGAGATCCGACACACGACTACCAACAACCAGGCTGGTATAAGGTATGTTTAACCGTTAGCGATACGAGTATTCCTTGTAGCCGAACTTTTTGTGACTCTGTCTATATAGACAGTGTGGGACGCTGGTGCGAGGCAGACTTTAGTTATACCGTAAAGGATTCAACCGTATCACTAACAAATACCTCTCGAAATTCAACACATTTTCGATGGACGACTTCTACAGGAGATTCTTCTGTGGTCAGCAACCCGACGTTTAGTTTCCCGGGACCTGGGAATTATACGATTTGTCTTTATGTAACGGACACAACCACACAGTGTGTAGACTCCATTTGTAAAGTAGTGAGGATTGATTCAGGAAAATCGTGTCGGTCGTTTTTTCGTTTGGCGGTTGATACAACCCAAAAGTTTAGACTGTTCCTGATAAATGGCTCCAGCAATAAATCAACCCATTCCTATTTGTGGGACTTTGGTGACAGTAGTACTTCTACAAGCAGAAACCCAATACACAAATACAACACCTTTGGTAAGTACTACGTGTGTTTAACGGTTAGTGATTCAACCACGGGGTGTAGCGATACATATTGCGATTCGCTTGGGCTTGATTCACTTGGTAGATTGCTTAAGGCGGATGGCTTTGAGTTAATCGTACTTGATGAGGGCGATATATCAGTCAGAACGGTTGACAAACTTGATGCAAAAATATTCCCGAACCCGACAACGGATAACGTAACGATTGTTCTCAACGAGGCCATATCGGGTGATGCAAAAGCAGAATTGTACAATATGCAGGGCTTGAAGGTGACCGAAGTGGTTATATCGGCTGCGGGAAAAGCCGAGATAAACCTGAAAGACCAGGCAGATGGATTGTACATACTGCATGTTTATGGAGGTAATAAGCAGGTTCAAAAGAAACTAGTAAAGATGTCGCATTAGATAAAGGATTAGAAAAATACAGTGGTGTGCGAAAACACATCGCTGAGATGTATGGCAGAATATAAAGAGCTGATAAACAGGTGTATAAGCAATGACAGGCGTTCGCAAAACGAACTGTACAGGGAGCTCTTTAGCTATTTAATGAACATATGTGTTCGGTACAAACTGAACTACGACGATGCGGGATCGGCGTTGAATCTGATCTTCCTGAAAGTGCTTAAAGGCTTGAAGACTTTCGACGATTCAAAATCGTTTTTGCCTTGGGTGAAAACCATTGCAATCCGCCATTTGGTTGACGAGTACCGAATGGAAAAGAGACACGATACCTCCGACCTAACCGAGGCTGCAACTTCGGCTTCCGACTGGCAGAAAGACTCTGCCCTTTCGAAGCTGAATACCGACGACATACTGGCCATGATACGAAAACTACCAACTACTACAGCAAGTGTTTTTAACCTGCATGTAATAGATGGGTTTAAACATAGAGAAATAGCGGAGTTACTCCACATTAGTGAAGGAACTTCCAAGTGGCATCTTAACCATGCGCGAAAACAACTTCAATTGTTTCTCAAGGTAGAAACAAAACGTTCGGAAAACATAAGAATAGAGCTATGAAGGATTGGAAAGATACAGAGAATATACTGAAGCAACGACTGGAGAAAGACTATCCGGTTGACGACGCACTATGGCAGGCGGCGGAAAAACAGTTGGATGCAGTGTTCCCAATTCAAAGGAAAAGGATGGGGTTCCTTGCCATGTTTATTGTCATGGGAGTCGTAACCTACCTAACGTCCTTTTCGTGGTGGAACGAAAGTGGGTCTGCTGAGTTGGCAGATGCAACCAACGTTTCTGTAAATAACCCACAAGGTAATTCATCGCAGTCCGCAATGCCATTTATACCTGAAAACAACACCCCATCCACGGAAACTGAAGCCATATCAGTTGAAGCGACTAACGAACCGAATACTGTAGAGTCTAACACCGCATTGAAACCAGATGCCAACGATCGGGCAGATGATCACATTCCAACCGTACCAAATCAAACCAAGGGCCAGACCCCGGAAACTGGAGAATCAAACATAAGTACCAGTAACCAACTCGCCGATGCAGGGCAAAAACCGAATACCACAACTGCGCAGCCCACCACTGAAAAGGAGGTGAAAACGCAACGAAACCCTACACAAAATCCGTTGGTTAAAATGTTGCCAATGTTTCCGTATTTGAAATTGACCGGCAATCAGTCACTTTCAATTGACGACGATGAGTTTATTCCTAAGGTAAAGTACCCACGTACAAAGCGCTTTTTTGTGGAGTCGGAGTTCAATACTTCAATGAACTCAAATGGAAGTAAGGTTTCCACATCAGGAGAGTTGCCGGGTATGTCCGTCAATAATGTCTATGCAGCAACGGATTATAAATTATCTGGTGGACTGGAATACGCTGGTTTTAGGATTAAACTGGGTTTTGGGCAAACACAATTCGCCAATCAATTTGCAGTTGATCAATGGGTACAACAGGTACGTGTCGACACGCTGTCAAGTTATTACGAGTTGGTGAACCGTGGATACCAACAAGGCGGGGTGCCGGCTTGGTTGATTCAGAAAAAGTACGACGTTCGAGACTCACAGCAAACAGTGCGCGAGCGCATTTATGACGGTACCGACCAAATATGCTACTTGTCCATTCCCATCGGCTTGTCGTACAGCCGTAGCTTTGGACACCTCGAGGCAAGTGTTCAGGCTGGCGCCGAATACCTCTTTTCACCCAGTTTGAGAACTGATTTTGACAAGGAGAAATACGCTTTGCTACATCAAGATCGAATGAATGCTCTTAGAAGTTCCATGCTGAGATTGAATGGTGTTTTACGTGTTGGCTACCGGTTTAATTATCATTTTATGGTTTATGGTCAATTTCGATCCGCCAATACCGGAACGGGTGTTTACTCCTTTTCCCCAAATGGATTCAGCACGTCTGATCTTGGATTTGGGTTGAACTATCGCTTTTAGAAATTGCGCAAGGGGTTAATCCCTTATTCTTTCTTACTTTTGAGCGCACTAACGAGGCGCTATGTTTAAGCTTAAAAACTACATCAATGGGGAATTGGTAGATCCGGTTTCCGGCGAGTACATCGATAATTACCAACCGGCCACCGGAAAGGTGTATAGCCTAATCCCAAGGTCGAATGAGCGCGATGTTGAACAAGCAGTTAGTGCTGCTAAAGAAGCCTATCCCAAGTGGAGCTCCATGAGAACGGAAAAGAGGAGTAAAATCCTTCAACGCCTGTCGGATCTTATTGAACAGAACCTGGATGAATTGGCACTCGCTGAAAGCAAAGACAATGGAAAACCCGTGTGGTTAGCCAAATCTGTCGACATCCCCAGAGCCCGAGACAACTTCGCCTTTTTTGCATCTGCTATCAAGCATTTCGCAAGTGAAAGTCACAGAACTTCCGATAGCATCATAAATTTTACAACCCGAACGCCCATTGGTGTTGCTGGTTGTGTTTCACCCTGGAACCTACCACTTTACCTGTTCAGTTGGAAAGTGGCACCTGCACTTGCGGCGGGTAACACCGTTGTTGCGAAACCCAGTGAGGTTACACCTATGACGGCATACAAGCTTTCTGAACTGTGCATTGAAGCAGGATTTCCGAAGGGAGTATTTAACATCGTCCATGGTTTGGGCGGTGAGGCGGGTAATGCCATCGTTGAGCATAAAGATGTGAAAATGGTGTCGTTTACCGGTGGTACATCAACCGGGGCTCATATTGCACGAACAGCAGCCCCAATGTTTAAGAAACTAAGTCTCGAACTTGGAGGCAAGAACCCCAACGTCATTTTTGCAGACTGTGACTTCGATAAAGCACTAAAAACAACGCTTAACTCGTCTTTTGCCAACCAGGGGCAAATATGCCTGTGTGGATCACGGATTTACATCGAACGGAGCATCTACGAGAAGTTTAGAGATGCCTTTGTTCATGAAGTTTCGCAAATGGTAGTGGGCGATCCAATGTCTGACCAGAGTAGGATGGGGGCCTTAGTGTCTAAACCTCATTTCGAAAAGGTCAAAGGTTATATAGAGCTCGCCAAGGAAGAAGGTGGTACCATTTTAACTGGCGGAGTGGAGGTGAAACTCGAAGGAGAGCTAAGTGAGGGGTGGTACCTGCGTCCTACGGTAATTGAAGGCCTTCACGAACAGTGCAGAACCAATCAAGAGGAGATCTTTGGTCCGGTGGTTACCCTGCAACCATTTGACAATGAGGAAGAAGCTTTACGACTTGCAAATTCTACCGGATATGGATTGGCGTCAACCATTTGGACTCAGGATATATCGAAGGCCCACAGAATGGCCGACAAAATTGAGGCCGGTATTGTATGGGTAAACTGCTGGTTGGTGCGCGATTTGCGAACGCCATTTGGTGGTATGAAAAACTCGGGTGTAGGCCGCGAAGGCGGTTGGGAAGCATTGAAGTTCTTTACAGAAGCCAAAAACGTTTGCATCAAATACTAGCCTGCTCGTATTATGCCTCAAACCGTGGTCAATTGTTGATTAACAGGTGCTGCTAGGCGATTAACATTGGGTATATTCGCACCATGGAACACAACATGGCGTACAATACGCAGTCCGAACCCTTAGTAATTTCAGAATACGGTCGTTCAGTACAGGAAATGGTTAAGCATATGTGCTCGGTTCCTGATCGAATCAAGCGAAACGAACTGGCAAGAACAATGATCCAGATCATGATCAACCTCAATCCTGGGGTGAAGGAGCTTGAGAATTACGAGCAAAAGCTGTGGGATCACTTATATATTATATCAAATTTTGAACTCGATGTAGATGGGCCTTTTGAAAAGCCTAGCCGTGAGTCGGTGGAACAAAAACCGCAACGAATCCCATACAAAGACGAGTTGATCAAGTTCCGGTTTTATGGTCGTAACCTGCAAACCATGGTTGAACAGGCCATCGAAATTGAAGACCAGGAGATCAAAACTGCCTTTATCAACTACATTGCTTCATTTATGGTTAACTCATCTCGTAACTGGAACGATGAAAACCTGGATAAAGCAACCGTAATACAACATTTACGCACACTTTCGAAAGGAGCGCTTAATTTGACCGAAGACGACTTGCATATTCACATTGAGGCGAATCGGAATCGAAATAAAAACGGAAAGCCAAAGAATAAGGCAAAGAAATTTAATCGAGGGAACAAACAGAGAAAGAGGAGATAAGAATGGGAACATTCAAGATTACCGGAGGAAAAAAACTTAAAGGGGATATTGTTCCCCAGGGAGCCAAAAATGAGGCACTTCAGGTGCTATCTGCAGTGCTTTTAACCGACGAAGAAGTCGTTATAAAGAATGTGCCGGCCATACGCGATGTTAACAAGCTCATTGACCTGTTAAAAGGCCTTGGCGTTAAGGTGAATGAACTGGCAGAAGGAGATTATTCTTTCCACGCAGACGCTGTAGATCTAGACTATCTGAACTCCGTTGATTTCCGAAACAAGGCTAAGAGCATCCGTGGCTCGGTAATGATAATTGGCCCGTTGTTGGCCAGATTTGGCAGAGGCTACATCCCAAGTCCCGGGGGGGACAAGATTGGGCGTCGGCGATTGGATACCCATTTTATTGGATTCGAAAACCTTGGAGCGGATTTCAAGTTTCTCCGCGATGAGAATTTTTACCAGATCGAGGCAAAAGAACTAAAAGGGGCAGATATGCTTCTACATGAAGCGTCGGTAACCGGAACGGCAAACATCGTGATGGGAGCCACCATGGCCAAAGGAACTACCACCATTTACAACGCGGCCTGTGAGCCCTATGTGCAGCAGTTGTGCAAAATGCTGAATGCCATGGGAGCGAAGATTTCTGGTGTTGGGTCTAACCTGCTTACCATAGAAGGGGTTGACAAACTGGGTGGATGTGAACACACCTTGTTGCCCGATATGATTGAAGTGGGTAGCTTTATTGCTCTTGCGGCTCTTACCGATTCTGATATTACCATCAAAAATGTCAACCTAAAAGAATTGGGCATCATTCCGGAAACCTTTAGAAGGCTGGGAGTGAACTTTGACGTGGTGAATGACGACATCCGGGTTTATAATAACGCTACTTACACCATCGAGAGTTTTATTGATGGTTCCATGATGACCATTGCAGATGCACCGTGGCCAGGGCTTACACCTGACTTGCTTAGTGTAATTTTGGTAATGTGTACACAGGCCAACGGCAATGTGTTGATTCATCAAAAAATGTTTGAAAGCCGACTGTTCTTTGTCGATAGTTTGATCGATATGGGCGCGCAAATAATACTATGCGACCCGCACCGGGCAACCGTAATGGGCTTAAATCGACGAATTAACCTGAAGGGAATTCAAATGACTTCCCCTGATATACGGGCTGGGGTTTCTCTGTTGATTGCGGCGATGAGTGCGGATGGAGTAAGTACCATTCATAACATTGAACAAATCGACCGTGGATACCAAAACATTGAAGGGCGCCTGAATGCCATAGGTGCTGACATACAGCGGGTGGCCTAACATCTCCATGGGCAGGATGCTTCAATACAGCAGATGGGGCTTCCTACTATGTACCTTGATCGCGTTAAGCTTTCAAACCAAAACGTCAATAGATCGGTTCGACTTCAACGCCTTTAAATCGCATT
>JAEPQQ010000080.1 GCA_017640445.1 Bacteroidia bacterium
GAAGCACTCCACAGTCGTGTATGGTTAAAACGCTTTTCTTCTTTCTCAGAAGCAGGTTGTCGTAATTTATATCACCGGTTACGTGGTTAATGTCGGCCTGATTGAAAGGTGCTGCCAGCGTATTAAGGAGACGTTTTACAACTCCAGAGCTAACAAACGGGCTTAGGACCAAAGTGGAGTCGAACCGGTGCGATAATCGGTCACGTAAAGCCTCAAATATTTGTTCCAGGCTATGGTTCTGCCCTTTACGGCGTTTACGTTGGAAAAATGCGACTCTCGGTTTGGTGCTGGACATCTTTTTCTAGAACTTATACAACTCTGTAATCCAAACGACTTAACGGGGTTCCCATTTTCATTTGATCAAGGTCTTGGCCGTAAGAGCCTTGAGAAACATGTTTATGATACCTATGAAAATTAGAAATCGAATAATGAAACCCAATGATCGGGTTATATCTGTTTCCACCTTAATGCCATGTAGGAACAAAATGGGAAGAATAAACAAAAGTGATAACTTCATTTCGGAGTTAAGTACAATTCGGTTTTGAATCAGATTGAATACCAAACCCAGGAAGAACATAAAGATAATCCCTCCTTTAACGCCAAAATTTACATAAGCCTCTCCAAGTTGAGATATACCATAAGAAGCACCTACCAGTTTCAAACCGGTATATTTTTCATACATGGCTTTACCGGCAACTGGTTTGTTTGGCCATACGAGTCTTGGGATAAAGGAGCCTAGGGAGGAACTAACAACGGTTTTTCCGTTCTCAAATGGAACCTTTTTTGGGACTCTGCTCATGGTCCATGACACAACCGAACCCTGGTTAAACCGGGCGATACTATAGCCAACGAAACCTTCGGACTTGACGTTTTTTAAACTGAGTATGTTGCTCGACTTAATCACGCGATATAAACCAACAAACGATGTATCTCCTCTTGAGTCCCACATATAGGCTCGCGACATGGGTTTTATCAATTGAATACCTACAACCAGTGTGGTAAGCAGGAAGATTGCTGAAAGACGGTAAATCAACCTGGTTTTGATAAACGGTAACACAATCAGGGCAATTAATGCAATGGCAAAAACAAGTTCACCAAACATAAGTGCTTTGACCGTTGATATAAGAATAAGCAATATGGAAAGCCCCAGATAGAGGTAGGCACTCCTCGATTTATAATAAATAGCCGTAAGAAGTAATACACAAAACCCGAGGTACTTTAGGTATCCGAGAAAAAGCACGTACTGTCTTATGGCACCTGGTGTGAATGGAACCAGGGTATCGGCAATAAAGGCAAAAACAATTAACCTCTTTGCCCATGGGGCAAGAGCGGGGAGGTTTTCCTTAATTCTATTGATAAGGGAATCGAGCCGATGATCGCTTACCTTAAACAGGCATAGACCAATGCAGAAGCTTATGGTTGCCGGGAGAGCGAAATCGAAATATTCCTCGTACCCAACCTGCATTTTAGTAATCTCAAACGTCATACCCGGGTTGAGGTCCGAGAAGTAGACTACCGGACCTACCAACCACTGAAGGATGGCCAATGCCGACATGAGATACATAATGGAAACCTCTTTTGTCATTCGGACGATGAGGTATAGAATAATGAAAAGAAATAGGGAAAGAACGACCCAATCTGCTCCCATTTTTCCCCAGAAAAGGAAAAGCCCGGAAATAAATAGTATTGGAACCGTATTAAATTTCACTTATCTCCCGAAATGCCTGGAACGCAATTTCAGCACGCTTACGGTAGCTGTATCCCGATTCAAGACTTCTTTTACGAGCATTTAACCGAATAGTCTCGGCCTGTTCTTTCGATAGGTTGAGAACAAAGTCGATGTTTTCGATCAATTCCTTTTGGTCGCGATAAAAGAACACCTCTTTTTTTTCATCGAAGAACTGTTCCTGTTCCTTGCTATATGGCGCAAGTTGTATTCCCCCAGCTGCGGGAATTTCAAAGGTTCGCATGTTGTGTGAACCAATGTTGTGTTCGCGGAAAATATTTAACTGTAACCTATATTGCCTCAAAACCTTCCAAAACTCATTGTGATACAAGGCATCATGTATGGTAACCCGCTGGTTGTTTGCCAGAGCCGTTTTTGACCAGTTATGCCCATATACGTCAACGGAATAACCGTTTGAAGTGATATGTTCAATCGTTGATACTCGGATCTTATCCGGGTTTCCTATAAAGCAAATTGCATTCTTTTCCTCTAAGTTTTCGAGGATTGTGTAATCCCGATCTTCCAATTGATACCCAAATGGGAGGTATTTACATGTTAGACCGTAGTCCTGTTCCAGTTGATTCTGAAGAACCGAATGATAGCAAAAGTGGAAATGATATAAGTTGATAGAGGATTTTACATTGTTGTTCCCACTTCCGCGTCCGGCAATGATAAAGGGATGATCTGGATTGTAATTGACCAAGGTGTGGTCAGATCGGAGTTTTGCCAAGGTTTTCGGAAAAACATGTAGTCCTTTGAATACCCAAATGATATCTGGCTTTTGGGAAGCGGCCAACTCCAAAAGTTCTTCGTTTACTCTATTAAAAACGGGGTTCAATCCAAAACGCATACTCACTCGGTTTAGAAGTGAAGATTTACGTTTATCAGAAACTATGTCCGTAATAGGATATATGCTAACCGGCAGGCCTAACTCGTTGAGGTAATCGCAATACAAGTGTTCGATTGCAATGGGGTTGTTACTACCAACTATTAGTACTTTCACTACTTACTAAATATGTTTTGGAAGACCTTAACCTGAGCCTCGATACTAAAATAATCAACCGAATAGCGAGCGATCTCTTCCGGAGATTTGGACACGATGTTTTCGCCATTTAACCACGAACTGATGGTTGACGCGAGCACATCGGGTTGGTTTTCTTCAATGAGCATGCCATATTCACCCAGTATTTCCGGTATTGCACCAGACGCCGAAGCGATTATGGTCTTACCACACGCCATTGCTTCCGGAATGACTCGCCCATATTGTTCCTTCCAGTTGCCGGTGGAAACTGAGGGTACAACAACGAGGTCGGCCGCATTCATATATCGGCTTATTTCAAGGTGACTGGGATTCACAAAAACCACATTTTTTGCCAGATCGTGTTGTTCGATCAGTTGTTGAAGCTCTTTTTCATATCCTGAACTATATTCTTCAAACTGGTCCATCATCAGTGTCCAGCCTTTTTGCTTGAGTTTGCTTAGTGCTTCCAACAGTACATGAACTCCTTTGGCGTATGTAAGTCGTCCGAAATAGGCGATGAGTTTATCGTTTGTTTGAACCTTGTTTTCTGTTCGGATTCGCTTTCGCGATTCGTCGTCAATCGAAAAAAGTGAGGCGTCAAACCCTAAAGGTGTTTTGATTACGTTCCTGAACCCTTCCGCTTTAAATATCGCCGTGCCGGCATTGTTGATGGTGAACACAGTGTCAACCACTTTTTTCGCCCGGAATAGCATAAAACGTTTAGCAAGGCTGATTGGCAGGTATTTCAACCCTCTTCGTTTTACCTCTGCTGTAATGGATAAACTTAGGTTTTCACACGAAAGGCAAAGTAGTTTTGATGCTCTATTGCGCTTGATCCACTTTCCAATAGTCAGCGTCATTCTGCTAACCGGGTCGTTATCCAGAAGAACGTAACGCGGTTTTTTCTTATCGAGAATCTCAAGAATGCCGCTGTATTGGTAGGTTCTCGGGTTGGATCCAACCAATTCAACAAAAGTGATTTCCGGTTCGCCTTCCTGCTTCGGGTCAGCTTGTTTTTTTCCGGCAGGGTAATTAAGGTGTTTCGGTACAACCAACTCAATGGTAAGGCCGTCTTGAGCGAGTCGCGAGTATACCTTTCGGTTTACCGACTTAAAACAGGCGTGGGAAATGACTAATACATCAATCATTTGAAAAGGCGTCTATACAAAACCGAAGTGTTTCTTCAACCGATTTTCTTACATCATTCGGATAGGTAAACCCAGTTGAACGTAGTTTGGCATTGGAATACTGAAAAGGAGAGGGGACATGATCCCTGCCGTATTCTCCTCTTGAGATTTCAATTTGATTTCCTTTAAGATGGAGATAAGACTCCTGAACCATTTGTGCCATTTCGTAGATGCTCATGAGCGTTTCACCTCCAACGTGGAATACACCGGCACATTCCGCTGCGTGTTGAATCATATGGTCGAGGGCATTGCATACACGATCAATAGTTACAAAGTCGCGAAGCTGGTTGCCATAGCTGTTAAGAACAATCTTTTTATCGGCTGCTGCCTGACGGCACAAATCGTTCACCAGCAGTGTCCATCTTGTTATTTCCGTTGATACAGGAGCACCAAAGGCGTTTGAGAGGCGAATCACGGTAGTGGTTATGTTGTTTTTTCCCTGTGCACTCAGGCAAAAATCTTCAGCTGCTTTATGGGAGATGGAGTAGGGGTGGTTAGGCGCCGGAAGTGTTTCTTCCGTAATCGTTTTTTCCGACGTTTTTCCATAAACATGAAACGTAGAAAAATAGATGAGTTGTTTAATCCCTTTTTCTTCACCCGCTTTAAGCAACCGGTAAGTAGGTATAACCGTTCCATCGAAGGCAAGTTGTACATTGTTTCCTGCTTCAATTTCGTTCGGTGCTGCCAGATGTATAACTACATCATTGGGCTTGAGTAATCGCAGAACCTGGTTATAGTCGGACAGATCAAGTGAATGCAGCGTGCATCGCGACAACTCCTTGGGAAGTTTCTTATTTCCCCTTGTTGTTATTACAACATCGGCCCCCAACAAACTGAAAAAATGGGCAATTCGTTGTCCGAGATAACCCAGTCCGCCGGTAATTACAATTCTTGGTCTATTTCCAGACATAAGGTATTACGTCGTTCTCCAGATCCAGGTTTATTGCCTCTTCCGGATCGTGTGGGATACTGGCAATATTGAGAAGCATATTCTGATCAGGTCCTATGCCTTTGAAGGCCATCCAAACACCTGTTGGAACGGTAAGACGTTGATAGTTTGCCTTAGAGAGTTTTATCTCAACAAATTGTCCTGAGGTGGTGCTATTGGGGCGGTCGTCGTATACAACGAATTGAATTTCACCCACAGGAACTACCACGTTCAAGACCATTTTAGTGTGTTTTTTCCATCCCTTAACCTGGTCTTTCACTACGGTAGAGAAATAGGCTTCACCAAACTGCGAGAAACTGTCTTCATGGTTTTTTAATGCATGATAAACATCACCAAGAGGTGATTCAATGATACGCAGTGGGGTGAGTTTTAATCCTTCTATGCCATCCATGAAGCGTTTTTTAATCGTGCCTGTTCACAGTATTCGGCAATTTGTTGATTGGTATACTCGATAATATCGGAGTCTTGCTCATTGTAGTATTTGTAATACCATGAGGCGGTAAACTCAATGGTTTGATCAAACTCGAGGGTTGGCTGCCAGCTAAGGTCTGCCAGTGCTTTGTCACAGCTCAGTTTGAGCAATCCGGCTTCGTGGAAATTCGACTGTTCCTGCACTACTACTTTCTCTGAGTCGGATTTAAAAGGCCAATGATCAGACAACTTGGTGAGTAGTTCCAACACACTTTTATTTTGATTGGCATCCGGACCAAAGTTATACGCTTCTCCATTGTTTGAGCCGTCTGTAGCGAGCACCTGTGCACATCTCAAATATCCGCTCAACGGTTCAAGTACATGCTGCCAGGGTCGTGTTGCTCTTGGGCTACGTATTTCAACAGGTTCTTCATTGGCCCACGACTTAACGGTATCCGGAACAATTCTGCTGGCAGCCCAATCGCCTCCACCAATCACGTTACCTGCACGTACTGAAGCGATTTTTATGTTGGTATTAGTGGTATTAAAAAACGAATGAATGTACGAGTGAATAACCAATTCAGCGGCTCCTTTAGAAGCGCTGTATGGGTCTTTTCCACCCAGTCTGTCTGTTTCGCGATACCCCCAGTTCCATTCTACGTTTTCGTAACACTTATCACTGGTAATCATGGTTGCGATGCATTCGTTTTCCAGGGCCCTTAGTGCTTCCATTACGTGTGCAGTTCCAAGTGTATTGGTCCTAAACGTTTCAACCGGATCAATGTACGATTGACGTACAATGGGTTGAGCTGCAAGGTGGAATACAAAATCAGGCTTATGAGCAACAAAGATCTCTTTTAGGCGTTCCAGTTCGTTGATGTCAAGGTCGTAGTGCTCAATATCGTTTCGAAGGTTGAGCGTTTCGAACATAGAAGGGTTTGTTGGAACTGAAATAGAGATACCAACAACTTCAGCGCCCAACTGGCGTAACCATTGGGTTAGCCATGTTCCTTTGAAACCGGTATTTCCGGTTACCAGAACTTTCTTATTGTTAAATACGTTTCCAAACATGTTATTCCCAGGTTTTCCATGGGCATTCGTTTGAATCCCATAGTTCATTTAATTTTTGTTTATCTCGTAAGGTGTCCATGCACTTCCAAAAGCCACTGTGACGGTAAGTGAAAAGTTTACCATCATTGGCAAGATTTTCAAGAGGGTCGCGTTCGAAAATTGTTGTGTCATCTGAGATGTAATCAAGTACCTCTGGTTGACAAACGAAGAACCCGCCATTGATCCAGGCATCATCGCCTTTTGGTTTTTCCTTGAACGATGTGATTCGGTTTTGATCATCGGTAATTAATGCACCAAATCGACCATCTGGCTGAACGGATGTCATAGTGATTAAACCTTGTTTCTGTTTGTGGTATTCCACAAGGCTGGTGACATCTACGTCGGCAACACCGTCGCCGTAAGTAAGCATAAATGGCTCGTTACCGATGTGATCTTTCGCTCGTTTAATACGGCCACCAGTCATGGTGTGCAAACCTGTATCCAACAGGGTAACCTTCCAGGGTTCAGAGTAGTTGTTGTGCACTTCCATCTGGTTGTTTGCCAGATCCAATGTAACATCGCTACTATGTAGGTAGTAATTAGCGAAATACTCTTTAATGAAATATCCTTTGTAACCCAAAAGGATAACAAATTCGTTAAAGCCATGCTGTGAATACATTTTCATAATGTGCCATAGGATTGGCATACCGCCGATTTCGACCATGGGTTTTGGTCGAATACCGGTTTCCTCGCTTAACCTGGTTCCAAATCCACCAGCTAGAAGTAGTACTTTCATTAACGTTTATTTAATAGTCTTTGTTTAATGTTCAGAATGTAAGTTCTTTGGTTTGTTAGGAGGTGGCTACCTCACTAACATTGGTTAACAGTGTTTCCACTACCCGTTTACTCGCCAACCCATCTCCGTACGGGTTGGACCGGATCGCTATTGGGTTTTCTATAAGTTGATCAAACTTGGTGTTGATCTTGTCTTTATCTGCTCCAACCAGGAAGGCGATTCCTTCGTCAACCCCTTCAGGTCTTTCGGTTGTATTTCTCATTACAAGCACCGGCTTCCCAAACGATGGAGCCTCTTCCTGAATCCCACCGGAATCGGTCAGAATAATGGCGCTGTTTGCAACTATTCTCAATAAATCAAGGTACTCAAGAGGCTGTGTTAAGGTGATGTTTTGGATATCGGACAATCCAGCATCCAGGATAGCGTTACGTACGTTGGGATTTGGGTGCATTGCCCACACGAATCGGAATTGCGGGTATCGACCTGCTAACTCCTTGACCGTAGAAACGATATGCTGTAGGTTTTCACCGTGATTTTCCCTGCGGTGGCAGGTGATTAACACGTAGTTGGTTTCACCATCTTGCAAGTGCAATTCCGGGTCCAGATCTTCTGCATTTAGCTGACCACTCTCTTTGATCAGATTGAGACTATCAATTACCGTATTCCCAACAATTTGAACATTGGAAGGATCAACTCCTTCATTAAGCAAGTTCTGTTGAGAAATTTCCGTTGGAGCGAAATGAACGGCAGCAATTATGCCGGCAACTCTCCGGTTATATTCCTCAGGAAAAGGGTTCTGAAAATCAAATGTTCTCAAACCAGCCTCCAGATGGTAAAAATCTATTCCGTTATAAAAACTAACCATCGAAGACGCCATAACGGTTGTTGTATCTCCCTGAGATAATAGTATTCTCGGCTTCTCACTTAATCCATCAAGATAGTCCTGAAGTTGAGAAATTGCTCTGCTTGTGAGACTGCTCAGGCTCTGACCCTTACGCATGAAGTCAAGTGTCACGTCAGGTTGAAGCCCAAAGGTATCCCAGTATGGGTCCAAAAGGTCGGTGTGTTGCGAGGTGTTTAAGATGGTATAGTCTTTATAACCCACTCGCTGTAGTTCCTTAACCACCGGAGCAACCTTGATCAGTTCAGGTCGAGTTCCAATGGCAAATAGTATCTTACTCATGTTCTATTTGCAAACGCTGTTTAAGCAGTTCTAAATATTGCGCAATATGGTGTTTTCTCTTAAACATTTCGTTAAGAGCTTTGCGATTATCCACACTAACGCTTTGATTCATTAAGGCCTGTACAATGGTGCTGGGTTCTGTCATATCGACCAGTTTGCCCTCCATTGGGTCAGCAAAAACACTGGTTAAACCAGGTAGTTCATGGGCAACCACCGGAATGCCATGCGACCAATATTCATAGAGCTTGTTTGGCGCACAGAAACGATAATTCAGGCCAATGTCTTTATACAGAATAACCCCAATATCAATGGTTTCGTAGTATGAACTTAGTTCATTATGTGGTATTTGACCAATGAGTTTGACATTGGTTAGGTTATAACCCGATATAAGGTCAATAACCTCTTGTTGCAGCGAACCGATGAACAATACGTCGTATTGATCTTGTGGCAAGTCCTTAACAGCCTCCATAAAACTGTGAATGTAATGCCCAAGTCCAACGGCTCCAATGTGTCCAACCACCGTCTTTCCAGATCCTGGTTGCTGGGTATTGCCGAAGTCGTTGTCATTCGAGTTTGGAATTAACAGATAGTCTGTATCATCAGGGGTATTAACCAACGACTTGAAGTAGTTCATTCTATTTTCCTCAGGAAACACCGCCAAATTAAGCTGTTTTAAGTTTTTGGAGATATACTTGAGAAAAAATGAATCCAACCGGTTTAGCTGTTGTGGCTCGATCAATTCGAATTGATGATAAACGATGACCGCATTGCGTTTGACTCTAACTTTCTTAAGAAATATGAGAAGTGCTAGCGTGAATAGATCAATAGTGTAGTAGCAGGCCCTGGTGCTCCCGTCAAAGAGAACATTTGAAAAGACCTTAAGGTACTTTTTGATCTTGTGTGACGTCCCCTGGCTGTTAAACTCCTTATTGGTAGGGAAGTGGAGAACGGTTTGGTGTGTATTTGCTTGTTGAAGATAGTTGTGAAAGTTACCCATGGTACACTGTACAACATGCGTTTCCCCTAAACTATGAAATAAATCAAAGATATACTTGACCAACGGAAGCCCGGAAAAGGTGCCAATGGAAACAAGGTGGAACCCTGTGGTTTTACCTTTGGGCAATTGTTTATGTTTCTTATCGGCCATGAAGTTGTTTCAAGTTATTGGCATATCGATCGCCATAGGCTTCCCAGGTGTATTGCATTTGATTCTGTCCCAGACTTTGCCTGAAACTGTTTAACAGGTCTTTGTCTTGCTGAAGAAGCTCGATCTTTTCGGCAATGGCTTTGGGGTTTCGAATAGGCACGATGAACCCATTTTTACCATCGTCTATTATATCCATACCCCCCGTATTCGTAGTAGCAATTACTGGAATACCACATGACATAATTTGCGGAATTACCATACTCAGTCCTTCTTCTAACGATGGATGTATCGCCACATCACAAGTACTAATTACTTCGGATAATGAATAGTGATCCATGTGTCCGAGAAACTTCCAATTGTCCTCTTTTTGGGCTTCTGCGATCAACCTTACTTCTTCCTGTACCCGCCCAACGAAGATTACTTCATAATCTTCCTTAGGAATTGACAGATTTTTGACGGCTTCAAACATATATGGAAGTCCTTTTCGGACCATTAAACTGCCCAGATATAGGATTCGAAATTTCTGATCGTTTCGCTCAGTTTGCACAGGTCTAAAGTGAGAACTTGTACCATACGGATTTTGAATCAACTTAGCCTGATCGACTTCTTTCCTTTCGAATGAATTTCTGACAAATGAGGATGGAATTGAGATATGGTCGACTTCGCGATATTCGATAATCTCTTTTCTCTCAACCTGATCATTTTGAATCAAAGGGAGGTTATACTTAGCGTATTCTTTATTGAGTATTTCCTTTTGGTAGGAAATGTGTGACGATCCTCGTTCGAGAATCGTGATCATACCTTTCTTTTTTGCTGCTTTTATGGCGTTGAGACTCATACCACTCCATCCAATAAAGATGTCGGCGTCGCTTCTCTTAATTTTTCTTGCAACCCAGAGGTCAAAAATGCTGTTCCAAAGATGGGAGAACTTTGGGAATAGTTTGATTGGGATGGCGAGCCAGATTGCGGTGTTTATATTACTCGGGTCAATTTGTTCCTTATCAACTCTTTTGGCAAGTTTACGAAACCACCTATTCCGTTGGAATGCATAACTGGTGTAAAGGCCAGCGAGCATGCCGTGCCGCTGTAGTTGCTCTGCCAGAGCAAATGCGTGGAACTTAGTAGAACAAGAAACGATTACCTTCAAACTTGATCCGTGTTTAATTTTAGAGTTTGCGCTACCGATATTGATTGAAACGAACCAAAACCGAAAGAATCAACTATTCGGGTTTATACTTTACCAGGCCGGTGGTTCTACGTTTTTCCGGGTTTTTGGCATTTGAACTCATTCGTACAAGCCCCATTTTTCGGTCAACGTGAACTACATAACTGCCTTGATGAAAGGCATTATTGTTGATTCGGTCACCCGGAACCGGAATCCAGTTGAGGGAGGCAAAGTCAACGTTGGAAATGATGGACGAACCCACCTTGGTTTTTCCGATAACGGTTGAACAAACTCGTGGATACGCTGCACAATACAACCGTGTCTGGCCTTGCGGGAAGGAGTGTGGTACGCCGTACACGGTAATCTTACTACCTTCAATCTTTCCAACATACCCCAGCGGACTTCTTAACTTAATCGATAAGGCGTATCCCGATTGTTTAATGTCGACATCCCGATTGGTAAACAAGTTATCTCCAATCTTGTAATAACCAGGGTTTGAGGTAGTAAAACTGCCAGTTTTTGAGCTTTCGTTTATTACGACCTTTACATCTTCCAATTGATAAAGGTTATACGTGGTTGCTGAACTGCGGTAAACAGAACCATCCAGCCCCTGAACGAAGTCACCTCCCATGATTATGTCGCCTTTAAGGTTGGAATTTGGTTTTGTAGATGCTGAAGCACCCGCCACTTTATTGAGGCATTTTATGAAAACCGATTCCATTTTTACATTGTGCAGATCTTCACCTCCTGCATTTGTATGCCCATCGGCCACAACTACACCGCCCTCCACAGACCCACCGGAGATGAGCAATTGCTGACTATGAAGCAAAATAGGCATGCGGGTTTTGCAGTTGTTAAAAAATTGAAGGTCGCAGTCTCTAAAGGAGGCCACGCCTTTGGCATATAGATAGCACGGCGGGGCAAAATGTTTGTTTCCGGGTACCTCAAACTTGATTTTACATTGACTAAATGAAACCTGATCGGCGATGGCAAGTCCCAGTGTCCAAAGGCTTTCCATATACGATTGCGAGAAGTTGACACTGGCAAAGCCTGAGTTAACCTCAAGTAGTTGTTTACAAAAACCGGCAAGGTTAAGGTTTCTAACTGCAGGGGGAGTACCATGACGGCTGCCAATTTCCATTCCACTTATGAAGGTATGGAGGAACATGGCATAAACGTTATCAATGGAGTTAGCCCGGCTTTGTGTTTGACCGGCCGACCAGAATGTATGGCATGTGCTTACATTGCATTGCTCAACCCTGATATTGTCTCCATTGGCTACCTTTCCAGAAGCATTGTTTGCTACAGCGATGTAATGTTTGCTGAAACTACAACCACGGATTAGTACCATGCTCGAGCCACCAGAACCTTGATTCTTATAATACTGCTCCATGCCGGGGTAACGATTTTGGCTGGTTATTTCCCGGTGAAACGGGTCAATGGCTATAGCGCACGAAGGCGAATTAGAATTGGTGCGGGCACGTGCAGCTTCCCCCCAGTCTTCTAAACTCGCTGTTAGTATGGTTTCAATGTTGTTGGTGTATTGTGCACATCCTTCAAAAACAATGTTCTCAACAACACAGTTTCGGGCCAATTGAAAAGCAATTCCAAAGGTGGGGTTTCGCATCTTGAAGACAGTAGTGCTTCCAATGCGTTGGTCAGGTGAATAAGTAGAAATATGGCCAGAAATGGTGATGGTTGTAAAAAAGTACTCACCATTCGGTTGTTGATTGCCAACTACCAGTCCCTCTTCCAGGTTGTACACACCAGGCGGACAGTAGAGGTGCGAACTTTTCTTGTTATGTATGACAAAATCAATAGCCGACTGAATGGCCTTACTGTCATCTTTATTGTCATTGGGAATTGCACCAAAATCAGCTATCGACACGATGTCAAGTAATGCAAGGTTGTTTTCAAACCTGGCTTTTTTTCTTGCGCCACAGCTGGAAGCAATCAAAGAACAAAAAACTATGACGTAGAGTTGTTTCAACTATTCTGGAGTGAGGAATAGACTGATTTCTGGGAGTTTGGAATACCTATGAAGTCGTATTCTCCAGTAATTTCCTTGGTGACAACCGTTTTAACTGGTGCAATGTCTGAGGTTTTCGTATTAATCTGAAAAACGTCATACCCCAGCCCAACAATTGTATCGTACAACTCCTGAGCGGTTGATTTCTCGACCTCATTGGTATAAGGCAAAACTTCAAAGAGAACAACCGGTTCAAATTTCTTAATTACATCTTTTGCACCTTGTACTACGTTCAACTCGAATCCTTCCACATCAATCTTTAAAATATTGAGTTTGTCAGGGTTTAGGTCAATGCCAATATCGTCGAGTTTAAAAACAGGCACTTTTCTTTCTAAACCAGCGTCTTGCGATGAAATTTTGTCGCTGACCAGGGTGCCTCTGGCATCAGTCGGTGCATATGCCTTAAACGTGGCCCAGTCGTTCTTGTCGCCAAGCCCAATTGCAGATATCTGTACGTTGGTGAGTTGGTTTAGTTCGGTAAGTAATGAGGAATAATAAACACAGTTTACGTTGGGTTCAAACCCAATATAATTAACCTCACTTGATAACGACTTGATTTTGATCAGGGTTTGGCCATTGTTTACTCCAACATCGAGAAACGTGTGAATCGGTTTTATTTGTTGAATTCGTCGTAAGATTTCGTAAATCCACTTCTCACTGTTGTCATGCGCATAATCCAGACCAGCCCGATCCAGAATGGGCAGGTTCCACGAACGGCCGTGAACCTCTCGTTTCATGGTAAACAAATGGTTATCAAGAATCTTTAACCTCCCAAAGATTCGGGCTACATATCTATTGAGTTTCATATACAAACACGATTATCAAAAACCTCGAAACAGCTTTCTCAGTCTTAATGCATTTTTAAATCCGACGAATTGGGATATCCGATCAAATGGACCACCGCTGTGATATTCCAGACCATTTATTCCCAAACGTTTTATTGAATCTTCCGCTTCCTTGGCAAGTTTCGGGAAGTTGTTGAAGTAATTATAAATAAAGAGCAGGTACATATTGGAAAGCCCTTTTTTAGTTCGCTCAGATGAGTCAAAATCAAGGATGGCCTCATAGGATTGATAGGATCTCAGAATCGATTCAACTGAGGTAGTAGATTTAGACTGGCTTGCATTCTGACTTAAAGGGCGTCTGTATAAAACCGCTCCTTCTGGGGTATACACCAATTCTGAGGCCTTGAGGACTACACGGCAAAAAAACTCTCCATCATCATTTGGATTCTTTTCCAGGTCTTCGTTCCATGGGCCTGCGGCGGTCACCAATTCACGGGAAGTGAGCCAACACGATGTCTGGATCATTTCACCTTTTAACCACATGTCAACAAGAACGCCATAAGCCGGTTTATAATCCTTATACACGTATTGAGTGTTTGCGGCCGGACTTTCAGGGCTTTGATCAAAGTGCATCCACCGGGAAACGGCCAGCACATCTGATCTCTCCGTTTTGGACAAAGCCTCGACCTGCTTGCTTATTTTATCTTTCGACAACAAATCGTCCGCATCGAGATATTGAATGTACTGTCCACGGGAACGTTCAAAACCAAGGTTTCGTTTGCGGCAGGGAGAGCAGGCGTCAACCGTTATTATTTTGATCTTATCAGAATCTACTTCCTTTGCTTTCGCCAGTGTATTATCGGTTGAAGATTCATCAATAATCACTAAAACCTCTACATTCTGATAGTCTTGCCCAACTGCACTCTCTAAGGTCTGTTTTATCGTTTTTTCTCCGTTGTAACAGGGAACAATTATGCTGACCCATGGGAGCACATCTCTCTGGTTTGAATTGGTTTTGTCAGTCTTCGATGTTTCCACGTTTCGCCTACTTTCTAAAAGACATCACCTGATGGTAAATTGGTACCAACAACCTCTTCCAGAATATACCTATTGACAAGGCACCTGTGGAGGCTAGCACCACGAGTTTTATAATCACGTCGTCCATCAAACCAAATAAATACAAGCAGATGGCAGCGGCTACGGGCAGCCATAAGATTCGAGTGGCTTTGATATGTTCAACTAACAACTTCCACATACTGTGTTCCAGCGTTAGCATTGCAATGTAAGACTTAACCAAAAAGGTGAAAATCATACCAATAGCCAGCGAATACGCTACGGTAACAATGCTGCCAAACCATATACCAATGATAACCGCAATAATGGTAAGCGGTTTTTCGATAAAGGTTATGTAGTTCAGATATTTCACATTCCCTTGTGATTTTACAACCTGGTCAACAAGAATGTTAAAAGGTATGAGCCCGGTGGTTAAGGAAAGGATCTTAAATACCGGAATCATGTCAATCCATTTTTCACCAAAAAGGCCTAGTACGATTTCGTCGCCAAAAACAACAAAACCCAGCATAATTGGAAATATCAGAATGGTTACCACCTCAACCATTTGTACGTATACCGCGTATATTTTATCCTTGTTTTTTTGAATTTGCGAAAACGCCGGATAAATCACGCGACCGAGAGCAGACATAAGTTGCATAACGGGCATACGAACGGTGGAAACAGACTTTCCGTATACTCCCAACGGGCCTTCTCCCAGACTTTTACCGATCAAAAGCTTATCAATTCCTGAAGCCAGGTTCTCAAAAAGGCCGTTTAAAAACAGGGCCAAACCGAATCTCGATAATCCAAGAAGGCTCTTTTTTTTCATAGTGAAACTCGGAAGCCATCCGGAATACAACCATACGACAACGTCGTAGGCTACAGCCTTAACCAAATGCAGTATTACCAACGACCAGACACCCAGTCCATTTAGTGCGGCAACGAGAGCCATAACAACACTAATAAGTGAGCTTATTACGTCAGCAATACCCAGTTGTTTAAACTTATACTCCTTTTCAAGTCTGATTCGTTGAACGATGGCTACAGCATTCAACAAAAAGATGATACTGAGTGCCTGGGTAATTGGAATCAGCTCAGGGCGATCGTAGAAACTAGCAATTAAAGGAGCACACAGAAACGTTGCGAGTGATAACACCAACGAAACCAGCATATTAAACCAAAAGACCGATGAATAGTCTTCTTGCCTGAGGTCTTGTTTTTGAATGATCGCCTCACCAAAACCGAAGTCTTGAAGTAATTTAGCAAAGCCCGTTATAACCAGAACCATACCTACCAGACCGTAGGAGTCGGGACCGAGAATACGCGCAAGCCATACTCCAAGAACCAGATTGATAACCAATCCGGTGAAATTGGTACCTAGTGTCCAGGTAACACTTTTTAGAACGTTCGACCTAAGACTCAAGAGCTAGGGTTAACTGAAAGTAGGTTATTTACGTTGTGATTTAACTATCTGTACCTCCCTGAGGTTACATATTGAACACAGTCAGAAACTGAAGTAAGGTAGGAGGGAGGGTTGAAACGTGGTGTTTCAAAAGGAGAGATTACCGGATAAACGACTTCCAGAACAGTCTAACACATGCACGTTAAAGACGGAGGAAGAGGCAATCAAAAACATCTAACTAAGAGTAAGAAGTTTCAAAAGACATGCGTACATCGGCATACACCTGTTTTATACCTTTTTCAAGGCCAATTTTGGGTTGCCATCCTAGTGCGTTTAACCTGTCGCTAGCCATCAGTTTACGTGGTGTGCCATCGGGTTTTGACGTATTAAAGACAAGGTTGCCCGTATACCCAACCACGTCTTTGATCAACAAGGCGAGGTCGCGAATGCTAATTTCCTGCCCACTACCCACGTTTAGAAACTGGTGGTGGTTGTAATTCTGCATAACAAAGAAACAGGCTTCAGCCAGGTCATCAACATGCAAAAATTCGCGTAATGGACTACCGGTGCCCCAAATTTCCACTTCGTCGGTACCGTTTATCTTGGCCTCATGAAACTTACGCAGAAGTGCTGGCAGCACATGCGAGTTTTCCAAATCGTAGTTATCATTTGGACCATACAGGTTGGTTGGCATCAGAGAAGTGAAGTTACAGCCATACTGTCGAGCGTAATTCTCAACCATCTTGATCCCGGTAATTTTGGCTATGGCATAGGGTTCGTTGGTTTGCTCAAGATGCCCACTCAGCAGAGCCTCTTCACGCATAGGTTGTTCAGCCATTTTGGGGTAAATACAGGAAGATCCCAAAAAGAGCAACTTCGTAACCCCATGTACATAGGATTGATGAATCACATTATTTTGAATCATGAGGTTGTCGTAGAGGAATTCGGCCCGGTATACATTATTAGCTTGTATACCACCTACCTTGGCAGCTGCCAGAAAAACGAATTCGGGTTTAACCTCTTCAAAAAAAGTAGCCACCGCTTGCGGATCTCTTAAATCCAGCTCCGAACTTGAGCGGGTTACAAGATTATTGAAACCTTCGGCTTGAAGTTTTCGCACAATGGCAGATCCAACCATTCCGTTGTGTCCTGCCACGTATATTTTAGAGTTCGTATTCACGTTCGTTTTTTATTTTTCTTCCTCTTTAGGAATGAAGTCAAAACCACTTTGATGCAGGGTCTGTTGTTTTCTAAACAACTCGAGATCTGCTGCCATCATATCCTTAACAAGATCGTTTAGAGAGTGTTTGGGCTCCCAGCCAAGCTGTTTTTTTGCCTTGCTGGCATCTCCAATTAACAAGTCTACCTCAGTTGGTCGATAGTACTTCGGATCAACGGCCAAAACCGTTTGACCTACTTCAACGGGATATTCAGGATTTGTTGATTCAGCTACTTTGGCAATCTCGCTATCGTCTTTGCCAGAGAATTCAAGTTTGATTCCAACCTCTGAGAAGGCCATGATAACAAAATCACGAACCGTGGTTGTAACACCCGTGGCTATTACGTAATCGTCGGGTTTGTCCTGTTGCAACATCATCCACATAAGTTCAACGTAGTCTTTGGCATGTCCCCAATCTCGTTTTGCATCGAGGTTACCCAAATAGAACTTATTGGTTAACCCAAGGGCAATTCGTGAAACAGCCCGGGTAATTTTTCGTGTTACAAATGTTTCTCCACGCAAAGGGCTTTCATGGTTAAAGAGAATGCCGTTACACGCATACATGTCATAGGCTTCGCGATAGTTCACCGTAATCCAATACGCGTACATTTTCGCCACACCGTATGGAGAACGCGGGTAGAAAGGAGTGGTTTCAGATTGAGGAACTTCCTGAACCAGTCCATATAGCTCTGATGTAGAGGCCTGGTAT
>JAEPQQ010000081.1:0-244 GCA_017640445.1 Bacteroidia bacterium
CTGGTTTGGATGACTTTCAGAAAGACAATAAGGTAGACAGCAATCGATTCGAGCAAGAGGTGATCTATTACCTCGAGAAGCTCGACATAGCGGAAGAAAAGAATCGCCTTTTGGCACATTGTCAATTGTTTAGCAAGGAAATCAAAAAGGAAGCGAATGGCAAAAAACTTGGCTTTATCAGTCAGGAAATGGGACGTGAAATAAACACCCTGGGCTCGAAAGCAGCTTATGCACCAATGCAAGA
>JAEPQQ010000081.1:254-17717 GCA_017640445.1 Bacteroidia bacterium
TGGTGATTGTAATGAAGGAAGAACTGGAAAAGATAAAAGAACAGGCGCTTAACGTCTTATAACCATGAACAAGCTAGTTATCTTTTCAGCGCCTTCAGGCTCGGGCAAAACCACGGTAGTGCGACATCTGTTGGAAACCAATTCTGATCTTCAGTTTTCTGTGTCGGCCACTACACGGGCAAAAAGACCGGGAGAGGTTGACGGCAGGGATTATTACTTCCTTACGTCTGACGAATTTGAAACCCGATTAGCCAATGACGAGTTTCTTGAGCACGAACAGGTATACCCGGGTTTGTACTATGGTACGCTTAAGTCGGAGGTAGACCGGATTTGGGCAAATGGCAAGTCGGTGATCTTCGACGTTGATGTGGTTGGAGGCTTAAACATTA
Organism: Bacteroidia bacterium; assembly: GCA_017640445.1. Classification (GTDB taxonomy): domain Bacteria; phylum Bacteroidota; class Bacteroidia; order NS11-12g; family UBA9320; genus UBA987. The sequence goes on from JAEPQQ010000081.1 coordinate 644, forward strand.
AGAAAATATATGGCAAAAAGGCACTTGCCGTATTTTTGAGGCCACCAAGTATTGACGAGTTAAAGCTTCGTCTTGAAAAACGTGAAACCGAAGGTGAACATGAATTACAGCAACGAATTGGCAAAGCCAGTGACGAGCTAAAATACGAGAAACAATTTGATATTGTATTGATTAATAATATCTTAGCACATACACTTAAAGAAACGGAGAGCATTGTCAAGTATTTCTTGGCGCTTTAACACATGAGAGTAGGACTATTTTTTGGATCGTTTAACCCTATACACCAGGGACATTTAATTTTAAGTCAGTTTATCCTTGATCAAATCAAACTGGATGAAATCTGGTTTGTGGTTTCACCACAAAACCCGTTGAAATCTTCTGTTGATCTGTATGATGAAAAGGATCGATTGGCCATGGTAAAACTGGCCATTAAGGACCAGCCAAAATTCAAAGCAAGCGATGTGGAGTTTGACATGCCACGCCCTTCATACACATACGACACACTGGTTACCCTAGGCAAGAAGTACCCAAAGAACGAGTTTGCACTGATTTTGGGATCAGACAACTTGCAACACTTCGACAAATGGAAGGAGCACGAACGTATTCTTCTGGAATATGATCTGATCGTATACAATCGTGAAAACAACCCTGGAGGTGATTTCGCAAAAAATCAGAAGGTTCGCTTACTCAAAGGTCCTATGCTGAACATCTCTTCTACGCAAATAAGAAGTTATATGCGTCTTGGTCGGGGTATTCGCTTCATGGTGCCTAAGGAAGTAGAAGACTACCTCTACAAGCTTCAGAAATAGGCCCAGCCTATTCTTCTTATTAACGCATACACCCATACATGGTCTGATCGGAATTAGCTGACACAGGGTTAATCCGAGTCAGATTTACCACAAGGAAGTCACTATTGGGTCAAACCTGATGTTTTCCTATTGCCCCTGTTTACCCATATGCGACGTTGTTCCACAAGACTATATGTTGCGCACTCCGCCAACTTGCTTTTATTTTTTTGTCATGTCATAGGGGTAAATCCGATTGAGCTTGTCATAAGGCAAACAACGAATCAAAAATGAAGACATTAAGCGCAACAAAGCTCATTGTATTGGCCTCAAGCCTGTTTCTGTTCTCATGCAGCGACAATGGAATCTGCATCAAAGGTCAGGGAGAACTGGAAACCCGAACTCTTTCCCTTTCTGAATTTACCGGTGTGGGCCTTTCACGCTCGGCAAACGTAACCATTCGGCAGGGAAACGTACAAGAAGTACGGGTTACCGGCGAACCAAACATCCTCGATCGTCTTGAAACCAAAGTAAGTGGTGGCATCTGGGATATTGACCTGGAACGCGGCTGCTATCGATCGTACGACCTAGACGTTGACATAGTGGTTCCCAACCTCGACCTTATTTCCGTAAGTGGATCCGGCGATATCACCATTAAAGATTTTGAAAATCAACGTAATCTCGACCTGTCCATTTCAGGTTCGGGCGACATCAACCTAAACCGATTTGAAGGCTTAAATACCCTTGACATTAACGTAAGCGGAAGTGGAGACATAATTGGCCTTGATACCATCAAAAATGTAAACCTGGTTGAAATGCGATTCAGTGGGTCGGGCAACTATCAGGGTTACCCAATCCTAACCAAGGCCTGTGATGTCAACATCTCTGGTTCTGCCGACTGCTACATCTCGGTGGAAGATGAGTTAGACGTGCGAATCAGTGGCTCGGGGAACGTATTTTACAAAGGGAACCCTCAGATCACACAGTCCATTACCGGTTCTGGTAAACTTCGGAGCCGCAACTAATACGTTAAACCAAACTAACCTCGGAAAAGGTAGTGGTTCCGGTTAAATAATTCTATTTTCGGATGGAGTAAATTTGCCCGAAACATGCTGCTTTTCAGAACCATATTCACTTTTCTAGGCGATCGCGAGTACCGAGATTTATTACTCACAACGGTTATCATTATTGGCCTGGGCACAGTAGTTTATCACTATGTGGAAGGTTGGTCGTGGATTGACTCGGTTTACTTCTCCGTGATTACACTAACCACTATTGGCTACGGCGACTTTTATCCAACCACAGACGGAGGCAAGTTATTTACCATTATTTACATCCTACTGGGAATAGGCATTATTCTTAGTTTCATTAATGCCGTTTACATACATTACAACACCGTAAGATCGGAAAAAAAACCTGGAGCTTCTCCACCGTCCTGAGTTTCTCCGGTCATACATCTAATCACTGATTTATGACTTTTATCATGTAGTGCTCTGACCCCAGTCAGAAGGCATAAATGACCACGGCCAAACCTTTGTTCTTGGTTATTTATGAAGCCTACCACTACAAATAACACCAACACGCAATGTGCGTATTGCGACGCTCATTGCATCGAGAAAGAGGTTGTGTATCAAAACGACCTTGCATTCTGTTGTTATGGTTGCGCAACTCTGCACAAAGTAGTATCGGGCAATCTAAAGACCAACTGGACCGACGACGAGGTATCGATCGAGTACAAACAATATGATCTACCAGAAGTCTTCGAACAACTTGTCGATTTTCAGACCGACACACAATATAGAATCTCATTAAACACCCCGAACATTCATTGTTCTTCGTGTGTACAGCTTCTTGAGGATCTGCCGGAAATCAACCCACACGTCTTTACCAGTCGGGTTAATTTTGAAGAACGATTGATTACACTCGTCGTTCACCGAGAGTTTCCATTATCGTCGCTGGCCATGTTGTTGGACCAACTTGGGTATCCACCTCAGTTCAACGTTTCAAAGAAAGCAAACGAGAAACGCAGCCGACAACAGCAAGACCTCCTCAAAAAGGTAGCCGTTGCAGGCTTTTGCTTCGGGAACAGCATGATGTTTAGCTTTCCACACTATTTTGGCCTGTCGCTTGGAAGCGAACTCTTTTTCTCCAATCTGTTTCGGTCGCTTAACGTAGCATTATCACTAGTGGTATTGGCCTATCCGGCACGCGACTATTTTGTTACGGCTTACCAGGCCATAAAGAGGAGAAAAACCCATATTGACATTCCGATTGTTCTTGGAGCTCTGGCTATTTGGGTTTGGAGCCTTTATGAGATAATTCTAGGCACCGGTTTTGGTTATCTCGATTCTTTGGCTGGTTTGTTCTTTTTCCTATTGGTTGGGAAGTGGTACCAAAGTAAGATTTACGGCACCATTACGTTTGACCGATCGCTTCACGACTTCCTACCCATCACTGTACGAAAACAGGAAGACGATCTAACGGTTTGGACACGTATTACCGAACTAAAAAAAGGAGATCGAATTGTTGTTAAAAACGGAGAAGTTATACCGGTAAATGGTCTGCTTCGCAGAGGGGAAGCCCTGGTAGACTATAGCTTCGTATCGGGAGAGTCGGAACCGCACAAGGTTGATTCTAACCAGCCGTTATACATAGGTGGACGCCAATTGACTGGTTCTATTGAGCTGGAAATTCAGGAAACCCAGGATCCAGGAAAGATCTGGTCGGCCTGGAAAACGCCTAAAAAACAAGAGAACAAACATCACTGGATTACAAAGGTTAGCAGCCACTTCACACCGGTTATTGTTGGCGTTGCATTCCTGTCACTTCTTGCCTGGCTGCTTGTAGATGCGTCCAAAGCACTGTTTGTTTTCAGCTCTGTATTAATTGTTGCCTGTCCGTGTGCATTGGCCCTTTCTGCGCCTTTCACCTTCGGCGGCGTGCTCCGCATCTTTGGCAAAAACGGATTTTTCCTCAAGTCGTCGAATAGCGTAGAACATTTGGCCGATGTGCGTCACGTTGTTTTTGACAAAACGGGTACGCTTACCCAGCAAGGCAACGTAGAGGTATTGACTGTGCACTCTGAGCTTACACCAGAAGAACAGTCGGCGGTGCGATCACTATTGAGCATGTCGAACCACCCTTTAAGCACGGCGTTGGCTTCTCACCTTTCAGCATCCATCACCGAGGTATCAGAATACAAAGAACTAGCAGGTTCCGGCATTACGGCACGCGTTTCCGACTATTCCATTCGTTTGGGTTCAGAATCCTTTATTCTGGGAACTTCCAGGCGTTCAAAAACCTCCGTATTTGTAGAAATTAATGGTCAACACAAGGCCAGTTTTGAGTTTTCGAATCAATATAAAAAGGGGCTGCGGGGCTTGTTATCAAAACTTGCCAGCGGTTACAAATTATCGGTTTTATCAGGCGACAACTCCAGTGAGAAAGGAGCCTTAAAAAACCTGTTTCCAGGTTTTACCACCTTAAGTTTTAACAACAGCCCTGAGGATAAGAAACAGTTTATTCAGTCGTCGCAGAACCAACTCCAAACCACCTTAATGATAGGAGATGGTTTAAATGACCAAATCGCCTTGAACAAGAGCGACATTGGTATTGCTGTGGCAGATAGTATCAATGGTTTTTATCCGAGTTCAGACGGCATATTGGTAGCCGACAGTTTCAACAAACTTCCTGAGTTTATGGAGCTTGCCCGTTACTCTAAAACCGTTCTGAAAGTCAGCTTAGCATTTTCTGTTTTTTACAATTTAATAGGGATCACCGTGGCGGTCATTGGGAGCTTAACACCAATTGTGGCTGCTATTTTAATGCCACTGAGCTCAATAACTGTGGTAGGTTTAGTGACCGCTTTGGTATCCCTTAAAGCAAAAAAACTTCAATTGATATGAAAATATTAGTCCTGTTAATAGCAGCGAGTATGCTGATGGCCATACTCTTCCTGGCCCTCTTCATCAGGGCACAGAAAAACGGTCAGTTCGAAGACCTTGAATCGCCGTCGTTTAGAATTTTTAATGAGAAACAAAAAACTGGATATAATGCAAAAAGAAAGATTTAGTTACGACAACACGATTGTCCGAAACTTTGCAATCGCAACTATGGTCTGGGGGATCGTGGGCATGTTGGTTGGTGTTTTAGCCGCCACACAGCTCTTTGAACCTGCCATGAACCTGGGCAATCGGTACACAACGTTCGGGCGTATTCGCCCATTACACACGAATGCGGTGATTTTTGCCTTTGTGGGTAACGCCATTTTCATGGGCGTGTATTACTCGTTGCAACGTTTGCTTAAAACACGTATGTACAGCGACGTTCTGAGCAAAATTCACTTCTGGGGCTGGCAACTTATCATTGTTGCAGCAGCCATCACCCTCCCTCTTGGATTTAGCACAGCTAAGGAGTATGCTGAGTTGGAATGGCCCATTGACATTGCCATCACGGTTATCTGGGTGGTATTTGGATGGAACATGATCGGCACCATTATTAAGCGCCGGGAGAAACACATGTATGTGGCCATTTGGTTCTACCTGGCTACCTTCTTAACCGTAGCGCTTTTGCATGTGGTGAACTCGTTTGAGCTTCCAATCAGCTTCTTAAAGAGCTACAGTTGGTATGCTGGTGTTCAGGATGCATTGGTTCAGTGGTGGTATGGTCACAACGCCGTGGCCTTCTTCCTAACCACACCGTTTTTGGGGCTCATGTATTACTTTATGCCTAAGATGGCGGATCGACCTATCTACTCATACAAGTTGTCGATTCTTCACTTCTGGTCATTGATCTTTTTGTACATCTGGGCAGGACCTCACCACCTTTTATATTCGTCTCTACCCGACTGGGCACAAACCCTTGGTGTAGTATTCTCCATAATGCTTATCGCACCAAGCTGGGGTGGTATGCTTAATGGTCTTTTAACCCTACGTGGTGCCTGGGATAAGGTTCGCGACGACGCCCGATTGAAGTTCATGGTGGTTGGAATCACGGCTTACGGTATGGCCACGTTTGAGGGGCCAATGCTCTCGCTAAAAAACATCAACGGTATTGCTCACTTTACCGACTGGATTGTTGCTCACGTGCACGTTGGAGCTTTGGGCTGGAACGGCTTCTTAACCTTCGGAATTCTGTACTACCTGATTCCTAAGATCTACAATACAAAACTTCACTCCAAGAAAATGGTGTCAACCCACTTCTGGTTGGGCACACTGGGCATCGTGTTTTATGCCATCCCTATGTACATCGCGGGTGTTACCCAGGGTCTTATGTGGAAAGAGTTTACCGCTGAAGGCATCCTCAAGTATCCGAACTTCTTGTCGACTACCTTACAGGTTATCCCTATGCATATGCTTCGTGCACTGGGTGGTTTGATCTATTTGGTTGGTGTCTTCTTAATGGTGTACAACATCTACAAAACCATGAAGGCTGGTAGCCTGGTGCGCAATGAAGATGCTGAGGCTTACCCAATGGTTAAAGAGGATCCGAATATGGCTACGGCTGGCTACTGGCATCGCTGGATTGAAAAACGACCTACGCAGTTCATTGTTCTTTCTTTCATTGCCGTAACCATTGGCGGTGCAGTTGAATTTCTGCCGACCTTCCTGGTGGAATCGAACGTCAAAACGATCGAATCGGTTACACCTTACACACCTCTTGAACTGGAGGGACGCGACATCTACATACGGGAAGGTTGTAACAACTGCCACAGTCAAATGGTCCGTCCATTCCGATCGGAAACGGTTCGATATGGTGATTACACCAAGTCGGGTGAAAACGTATACGACCATCCATTCTTATGGGGTTCCAAGCGAACAGGGCCTGACCTATCACGTGGAGGAAATAAATCCGGTACTGTATACAAAACCGCGGATTGGCACTTTGACCACATGATGGCTCCGGATTCCATTTCTTCAGGATCCATTATGCCGAGTTATTCGTGGTTGATTGAGGACGAAATCGATGACTCAAAGCTTGAGAAAAAGATCTCAGCAATGCGAAAGCTGGGTGTTCCTTATCCGGAAGGATATGAGGATGAGGCACGTGATGACTTGATGAAACAGGCCGCGAAAATCAAAAAGGAGCTTGACGACAAAGGCAAGGTGGATTTGAACGGAAACGCCGTTGGTGAGAAAAGTGAAATCCTGGCTCTGATTGCCTATCTGCACAAGCTTGGTCGCGATATTGAAGTAGCCTCTAACGAAAACACGAAATAAGAACACTATGTCACAATTATTAGGAAACGTAAGTGGAGCGGATGTATACCTCATCATCTCCCTGGTCATCTTTATGCTCGTGTTCGTTATGGCCACGATCTACATGCTGGTGATACCAAAACAAACCCTTAAAACTATTTCAGAAATACCACTTAACGACGAGGATTATGAAGAAGAATAGATTCGCAAAATACGGAATGATGCTTGCCTGTTTGTTAGCTTCTCAGGTTGCATTTGGACAGTCTCTGGAGGAGATCAATCAAGCTAACGCCAGTTACGAGTCTTTTGGCATTTCACTGGCTACCGTGCTGTACATCTTTGCCTTGATTCTTGTAATCATCGCAGGCGGTATGTTGATGATAGCCGTTCGCATGAAACGCTACCTGAAAGGCGAAATGACGGAGGCATACGAAAACCGCAAACCGTGGTGGGAAAAGGTTTTCCAAATTAAGTCGCTTTCTTCCGACAAGGATACCGTAATCAACCATCCGCACGATGGTATCTATGAGTTGGACAACCCTCCTCCGCCCTGGTTTATGTTCTTGTTTTACGGAACCATTGTGTTTGCGTTGATCTACTACGTTCGTTTTACCTTCCTTGACTCCGGATACACCCAGGCAGAGGAATATGTAGAACAAATGCGTCTGGCAGAGGAAGAACACAAGGAGTTTCTGGCCACTGCCGGTGACCAGATTGACGAGACCAATGTGGTTTTACTCACCGAAGAAGCCGACCTCAACAAAGGAAAGACCATATACACCACCAACTGTGTTACCTGCCATGGCAAACATGGAGAGGGAATCGTGGGCCCCAACTTTACCGATAAGTACTGGAAGTTTGGAGGAGACATTAAAGATGTTTTCAAAACCATCAAGTACGGAACCACAGGCGGTATGCAACCCTGGGCTCAAAGCATGGGTCCTGCCGGACTTCAGGCTGTTGCGAGTTATGTAATCAGTTTGGAAGGTACAACTGTTCCTGCCGGTGTTGTTGGAAGACCCGCAGAAGGTGATCTATATGACCGTAGCGCAGCTTCAGAAGAAGGTGGCGACGAAACAGAAATTGAAGCACAGGACTCCGTTGAAACGGCGGATACTACCCTAAATGAGTAAGCAACAACCAACGGACAATTTCAGGGAACACCTGGCCAACGTTACCGAAAAAGGTAAACGCATCTGGTTGTATCCTAAGATTATAAAGGGAAGGCTGTATAAATACCGCACCTATCTCAGCTGGTTTTATCTGGCCTTCTTCTTTATCGGACCGTTTATCAAAATAGGTGGATACCCTTTATTGTTGCTCAATGTATTGGAACGCCAATTTGTAATCTTCGGACAGCCGTTTTGGCCGCAGGATTTTCACTTTCTGGTTCTGCTGATGATTACGGCCATTGTATTCATTGTTCTGTTTACGGTGATTTATGGGCGGGTTTTCTGTGGATGGGTATGTCCGCAAACCATTTTCATGGAAATGGTCTTCAGAAAAGTGGAAAACCTGATTGAGGGTAATGCCAACAAACAACGCAAGTTGGATGCCATGCCCTGGAACAGGGAAAAAATACTGAAACGCGGAGGGAAGTTTACTGCTTTCTTCGGCATTTCCTTTCTGATTGCCAACACGTTTCTGGCGTATATCATTAGTTGGGAAACCCTATGGTCGAAAATAACCGGGCCGTTTATGGACGGTTTGCCCACCTTAATAGGATTACTTGTTTTTACCACTGTGTTCTATCTGGTCTTTGCCAAATTAAGAGAGCTGGTGTGTATTATGATCTGTCCTTATGGTAGGCTTCAGGGTGTTATGCTCGACCCCAATAGTATGGTGGTAGCGTACGACGACGTTCGAGGCGAGCCACGAGGCAAGATTCGCAAGAATCAAAATCAGGAAGGCAAGGGCGATTGTGTAGACTGCCGATTGTGCGTGGATGTATGTCCTACGGGAATTGACATTCGCAACGGAACCCAGTTGGAATGTGTTAATTGCACAGCTTGTATTGATGCCTGTGACTCGGTGATGGACAAAATTGACAAGCCCAGAGGCCTTATACGCATCGACTCCATTAACAACATCAAAAATAAAACCGGCTTTCGGTTTACTCCGCGAATCATTGCATACTCGGTGGTGATGGTTATTTTAATGGGTGTTTTCACCTATTTGCTCTCGAGCAGAACAGATGTAGAAGCCCATGTATTGCGTATACCGGGCAAGACGTACTTTGAGGAACCTGGTGATGTTATCAGCAACATGTATCAGTTAGAAATGGTAAACAAAACGTTTGACGACAAGCGATTTGAAATCCGAATAAGCGATTCTACCACACAACTTGTTGTTGTTGACACAAGCCAAAACCTGGCTTCAAACAGCGAACTTAAACGCGTGTTCTTACTGAAACAGAACAAAGATGATGTAGTAAAAGCTAAACGGCCGGTTGATCTTGAAGTATATATCGACAATCAAAAGGTCAAGGATGTGAAAACCACGTTCTTTGGCCCAGCAAAAAAGAAACAATGAACTGGGGAAAAGGACTCTTTATAAGCATGACGGTATTTATCCTGTTCATAGTTGGACTAGGCGTGCTTATGGTACGGAACAGTACCAGCCTGTATGAGGACGACTACTATGCAAAGGGAGAAGCACATACCGCCATCATGCAACAGGAAAAAGTGGGCCAGGATGTAGACATAACCTATACCGATGGCAGCTTACAGGTTGACCTGAAGCAACCAGGAAGTTTAAAGCTGGTTACGCTTAAATGCATGGGCAACTCTTCGCTCGATCGAAGTTTGGCGCACGATGGCAACAGCAGGCAAAACCTGTACTCTATACGTTTGGACCCGTTAACCACCGGTATCTGGCATGCTGAGGTTACCGGTAACGTCCGAGGAGAGGATTTTATTAGAAAAGTACAATTGATAATACCATGATCTGGGCGGCACTCATATTGGGCCTGGGTGGATCGTTGCACTGTGCAGCCATGTGTGGCCCATTGGTATTTTCTGTGCAACAGAATTGGGGCATTAAGGGGTTAAATCTCCCACTGATTTCGTATCATGGCGGGCGATTGATTGCCTACCTCGGTCTTGGCTTAGGTTTGAGTCTTATTAAACTGCCTGTTCACCTATTTAACTTACAACAATACATTGCCCTTGTTTCGGGTATACTGTTGTTGCTTTTCGTATTCAAAAATCGCATTCCCCTGGTACGAGGACTGATGAACCGAATATCCAATGGGCTGTCTTCATCTATGCAACGCCATTATGGCAAGAAACGAAGTCTTCCTATAATTGGTTTCTTAAACGGTTTGCTCCCTTGTGGTTTAAGCTACTCCGCTGCTGCTATTTCCGTTGGGCAGCCACAAACTTCCGACAGTTTGTTGTTCATGTTGTTCTTCGGCCTGGGCACTTTACCTATGTTTTTGGTTGGCTCTTACGTTGGGCAAAAACTCAGGCTTTTCTCCCTGAAACGCATTAATAGGTATATGCACTATTCCATGGCCCTAGTAGGCCTTCTACTGGTTCTTCGCGGATCAGGGCTTAACATTCCATATGTAAGTCCCAATATGGATGCCCAGACTTCAGAGATGAACTGTTGTCACCCGGACTGATTAGTTCAGTTGCGGATCGATGGGAGATTCGGCGAGGTAGTTGTACTTACCCCCTAGATTCTTCATGGCTTTTTTCCAGAGTTCCTGGGCGTCGAATTGTGTATTAAACACCATGGCACTTCCAATGTCGGAAACTACCCAGGCTTCTTCCTGCAATTCTCCATCGAGCTGACCTGCTCCCCAGCCGGAATATCCTACAAAAAAGACAAAGTGAGATATCAGGTCGGGACTCTTCTTGAGTATTTCCAGTGCCTTATTGAAGTCGCCTCCCCACCAAACGCCGGGGATCACTTCTTTTGAATTCTCAATGATGTTGCCCATCGCGTGTAGAAAGTGGAGGGTATTCAATTCCACCGGACCGCCTTGAAACAGGGAAGTGGTTGGCAAGGCGTCATCTTCAAATACCTCTTTGAGGGTAATGTCAACCGCATTATTGAGAACAAAACCAAAAGACCCGTTTTCCGTGTGTTCGGTAAGAAACACAATTGTTCGTGCGAAATTCGGGTCTCGCAAAAATGGATCTGAGATCAATATTTTACCTGCTGCTGGTTTCAACTTCCGTTAAATTTTAGACCCAAGTAGAAAATGCTTAGGACTATTAAAAAGAGAACACCCAAATAGGCGATTCCGTATTTCCATTTGGGCCAAAACCCCTCCGGAAGCTGTTTTTTGACAATTAGAATACCTAATAAAGCCAAAACGGGTGCTGTAAGAAAGGAAAAACTGGTTGCCAGGTTTACCATTTGTTTCATGTCTTTGATAAAGAACTGGAGTAAAACGAGGGCTCCGGCAACAATAACCAGCATCCAATAGATTCGGGCACGTCCTGGTCGTGCTGTAAGTGTTGCCCCTTGCGTATCTGTATTCTTAACCGGAAAGGTTAGCTCTCCAATCTTGGTTAACACTCTGGGCATTGCATCGAGGCAGGTTAGTGTAGTACTAAACATGGTGGTAAAAGCTGCGATGGCAATGATCCAATACGCCCAGGTTCCGATGCTTTGCTGATAGATATCGATGAACTGCTTTGAGTAGGCCACTCCGCCTGCAGCCAATTCAACACCTGAACCATAAATGATGCGAGCCCCCAATGTAAGAAATCCGATACCCAGAATTGCGGTTCCTATGAAGCCCACATTGAAGTCAAATAGATTCCCTTCCTTGTTCAACTCCCCATCTTGTTTGAGTTTTTCTTCACTCCAGATGGAATGCCAAATCGATATATCGAGGGGTGCCGGCATCCAACCCAGGAAGGCAATCAGAAAGATCAAATCGGTTGGTTCGAAAACGCTAAAAACCTTGGTAGCACCTGGAACTATATTATGATGAACTGTAAAGGAAGACACCACGGCAACTACGGTGGTAATTGACAAGGTAACCATAATGACTTTCATTAGTTTGTCGAGCACATTAAATCTGCCAACGGCACTGATTAAGGTGCATATTATCAGCAATGCCACACTCATGGTCACCGGCGTTATTACGCCAGCTAAATTCGTAATCTTCAAGGCAAGACCAGCGGTAACAATGGTGACTGCAGCCTGAATCGTAAACATGGTGGCAACTGTCAGGATTGCCACAACAACAAGCGCCCATTTGCTTAGTCGGGCATATCCATGGAGCAAGTTTTGTCCGGTAAACTGAGTAAACTTTGGACCCAATTCGAAAAAGGGGTATTTAAAGATGTGGGCAAGGATGATACCAATAATCAGGATATAGCCATATTCGGCGCCAGCTCGGGTACTTTGGACGATGTGTGACACACCAACGGCAGCACCTGCGTATAACAAACCGGGGCCCAATGCCTTGAGTTTTGAAAGCATGGGCTAAAGATAGAATTTTTGACTATTTGATCGTTTCATTGTTAGCAAATTGGCGTATAAAAAAAGGCCGCAGAAATCTGCGGCCCATAAGTTTATTATTCGCTCAGATTGATTAACCAATTCGGCTGATCAGGTCTGCCACACGGTTACTGTATCCAGCTTCGTTGTCGTACCAACCTAATACTTTAACTGTGTTTCCGTATACCATTGTGCTTTGTGCATCGAAGATACATGAGTACGGATTGCCAACGATGTCGATTGAAACGATTGGGTCTTCTGTATACTCAAGGATGCCTTTCAAGTTGGTTTCCGCTGCTTTCTTAAATGCAGCGTTTACTTCCTCTACGTTTGCTTCCTTTTTCAAAGTTACCACAAAGTCGGTTGCGCTACCTGTTGGAGTTGGAACACGCATTGAATTACCGTTCAATTTACCTTGAAGGTGTGGCAATACAAGTCCTACTGCTTTTGCAGCACCTGTACTGGTTGGGATGATTGAAAGTGACGCTGCACGTGCTCTTCTTAGATCAGAGTGAGGTGCATCTTGCAATCTTTGATCGGAAGTGTATGCGTGGATGGTAGTCATAAAACCGCTTTCGATTCCGTACAATTCATCTAAAACCTTTGCCATTGGGGCAAGGCAGTTGGTGGTACAACTTGCGTTTGAAACGATGGTTTCGTTTCCTTCTAGTGTATCGTCGTTAACACCTAGTACTACGGTTTTGATATCACCTTTTGCCGGAGCGGATATGATTACCTTTTTTGCACCTGCTGTAAGGTGTTTACCGGCACCTGCTTCATCTCGGAAAATCCCTGTGCTTTCCAATACTACATCAACACCTAGTTCTGCCCAAGGCAATTCTTCCGGGTTACGTATAGCAGTTGCTTTGATTTTCTGACCGTTAACGATTAGATTTTCGTTGTCAGACTCAACTGTTCCGTTGAACTTACCTTGTACTGAATCGTACTTCAACAAATGTGCTAAGGTGGCGTTATCGGTAAGGTCGTTAATGGCAACGACTTCTACATTTTCTTTTTCCAAAAGGCATTTGAAGGCCAATCGACCGATACGTCCAAAACCGTTAATTGCAACTTTCATTTTGAGATATTTTTAATGTATGTTTTAGAAATGGCTGCAAAGGTAAAATTTTTAAAAAAATTGTTGCTGTATTCTAAAAATAATTATTCCTTTGCACCCTCGAAAAACGAAGGAAGGACTTTGTTTATTTGAGAACAGCCTTGGCCCCTTCGTCTATCGGTTAGGACGCCAGGTTTTCATCCTGGAAAGAGGGGTTCGATTCCCCTAGGGGCTACCCAATGAGGAGTGTCGTCAATTTTGGCGACACTTTTTTATTGACCAAACCCTAAGTCTTTGACTATTTGACAGTTGAACACATCCTTCTAGCGATAAAAATGTTCGACTTTGATCATTAACATGGCTTTAGGTCAAGGCCAAAACCAACTGAAAAAAGCGCCGTCGTAATTCTCGATTCTAGCAACAGCCCCCTCATTAACAATACTTTATAAAATATTGAACGGCTCAATATCGATGTTCGACATCAACGATACGTTACGGCTTACCTGGAAATATACACAAGTTGCTCTTTTAAATGAGCCAAGAGTCCTTGAAACCAATTTAGAACAACTTCACTATCACCAATTTGGGTAACATGTTTCCCTCCTACCATCCAGTTTGCACTCATTGCAAAGTGCATATCTCCTATATCAAATGGAACATCACCACTATTTTTAACTTCTGAGACAAACCCCTCTTGTTGCACCATATCTTCAAATTTGTTAATTGTCCTACTGTTTGCCTTAAAGTGCCAATGTGGTTGAGGATGCAACACCTGTGAGTCGTTGTAGTCGTCCCACTCACACCTAAACAATTGATTTTTGTCCAAATCTTGTGTATCTCCATAAAACACTGACACTGATATCTGCGTGTAAGTCTGCTGAAAAGTCATGGATACATATACCCAAAATTTATCAAACCACTTGAGTACATTAACTTCCTCATAGCTTGAACCTACATCATTTAGGGCTTTTGACATATAATCCCCAGAGATGACATAACGATTAAAACTCACATTATGAAGGGAGAACGTCGATTGGTCAAAAAAAATAGCACATGACCTATTAATTTCCGCGACTAATTTACTCGGATTGAAAGTTAGCATCCTCTTTATATCGTTGGATAAAAATAACTTTCCAGTATATCGTCGGCCATAACAATAGTGTAGTTATTCCCGCTACAAAGCTCCCTTCCAATTTCGACTAGTTTTAAGTAGGCTCCAGACTCACGAACTACAGATGAGTTCACATCAGGGATTGGAATATTCTTGGTGTACTTTTTTCCTAAATCATACCATTTACCTCCTGCTAGCTGTTTTGAATAAATTGACAACAACCTATTGAATAGATTACTAGAGAATAAAGCAAGGTAAAAGTGGAAATCCTGCAGATTAAACTCCTTCTTTGGTATCCATGCATTACCCCTTTCAACGACAAAACTTCCAAATTGATCAAATCCGAAAGAATCGGATTTGCCAAACTCGGTAGACACTAGTTTAGGCTTTTTCTCATACTGCCAATTCCTGGGCCTCGTCAATGTCCACCACCCCCCAGTTAACCCTGCCCGCTTTGACAGCAAATCTCGGTTAGGTTCTAGGTGAGCTTCATAAAATGATTTTGCCTGTTTACGCAATTCCTGCTCTTCTTTAAATATGACCCCGTCAGAATTGTAAGGATACCAGATATACATGTTTTTGAATAACTGTCCTTGTTTTATTGAACTATTATCAACAACAGGTCTAAAATATCGCTTTTCGGCTGTTGGAATTCTTTCATAATCTGAAGCACTTAACTTAAAAACGTTTTTGGCTCCTTGCCTAATTCCCTGGCGCACATTAAATACTTGTCCTACTCTAACCAATCTTTGATCCACAACAAATCGTTCCACCAATTTAAACAGGTCATAGTCTCTGGAGGCCAATGGCTTCCAACTATCCTGTATCACCGGAAAAGTCGCGGGTTTATAAATGTTGTGTTCTAACTTTTTGACAATTGGTTCATTAGTAAACAGCATTTTCCTTAAATCCCTTAATGCGGGCTGAATAACACCCTTTTCATTTCTGGTCCATAAAATATGGGGTAAATGCGCCGCTTCATTTTGTCTCTTAGCAATAATTAAACTAACGTCTGTCAAAGCGTCCTCAAATACAAAATTTCCTAACTTACCAATCAAGTTTATACTAACCATATCAAGGACTCGACTCCTTACCAGTTTGTATGACTCAAAATTTAGTAGTGAAGATGGGATAACACAACCGATAACGCCACTACCCTCTCTCATGGAGGCTATTGCCTTGACAAAAAAAGCACTAGCCTGGTTTGGTTTCCCATTGAAACTGGCACCTAGCGATTCTCTAACTGCTTCCTTAGACTTCTTATCGGATAAAAGTTCCCACGAAACGAATGGGGGGTTCATAAGTACCAGATCAATACCCTCCAACCAGTCTTCAGTTAAAGAATCATCAACCTTTCTTAACTCGTACTGAAGTTTGTCTTCGCCCCATAAAGTTCTTTGCTCATACCTCAAGAGAAATTGTGAAGTAGATATTGCCGTCTCGGATGAATCCCAACCATACACCTTAACCTGGCCAGAATAATTAGCCTCACGCAATTGTTTGAGTGCTTCTATCAAAAATTCAGATGCGCCGCAGGCCGGATCAAATATTTTGATCTCGCCTTGATTTAAATCCAATTGCTTAAGGGCTTGTTCAACGATTGTTCTAGACAAGTACGGGGGTGTATAGTGAATGCTTGAATACAAAGCACTTCTGGTTTCTAGCCGTCCAGAGGTCCCACCAAATAAATCTCTTTGAACATCAAAAAATAATGCTTCCTTCTGAGCCTCCTGAAACAAGGCACCAGAAGTATGACGCAAAATCAAATCTAGTTTTGGGTTGATTTTACCTACGCCATTCCTCAGACGAGTCACATATTCCTCAAATCCAGGAGGCACATGTGAAAAACTAATCCCCCATTTTTTTGCATCCAGCCTTGCAAAATCATCCTCTAAACTTGTAAGCAATACGAATAATAAATTTAATGCTTCAACCGGGTTGGTTCGTTCAAGTGTCAGGTTTCGCAACTGTTTAAACAAATCAATTACAAAAGGGACAACGTCCTTAGAACTTCGAAAACTTCTACTTACTAAGTACTCATAGAACTTCGCCATGTTCGAAGAAATCATTTTTCCAGGTATAACTTCGAGCTCCTTAGTCGACCAATTAAATACTTCTACATTTTGGTCACCTACTAATATGTAATTCTTGGTATTACATGACCAGGATCGCGAATATATGTCACCTTCATTATCATTGACATTCCTTGATTGATAGCAAAAATCTCCTGTTCCACCATTTAACATTATGTAGTCGGAATTTTGGTTATCGGGTGCTAGACGAATTGGAAGCAAGCCTAGTTCTGTCTTCCAAGTAGAAACATCTGACAAATCTCTCATCACACAAAGGTAGAAACCGAAAATCTTACTCAGTCCACAGGATTTTTTATCACTGTCCTGTTTTACACATAGAACTTACTGGTTTAGAGCAAGTTGATTCGAATTGCATGGTTATCATTTGG
>JAEPQQ010000082.1 GCA_017640445.1 Bacteroidia bacterium
ATCTGCGACACAGCTAACACATTGGCTAAAGCTGCTCAACTATTGATGGACGAAGGAGCACAGTCTGTACGCGCTGTATGTACGCACCCTGTTTTGTCGGGTAAGGCGTACGAGACCATTGAGGGTTCAGCTCTACAAGAATTAGTCGTTACTGACACCATTCCATTAAAACAAGAATCGAAAAAGATTAAAACACTTTCGGTTGACCGACTTTTTGCAAACGCCATTCGAAATGTTTGTGAATACGGTTCTATAAGCTCATTGTTCAACATTGACAATGCGTATCAATCAAAACTCGGATTAAAATAATTTTAGAATAATAAAAATGAAAACAATTGCTTTAAAAGGAGACATGCGAGAAGGGCTGGGCAAATCAGCTACTAAAGCAGTTAGAGCAGAAGGAAAAGTACCTTGCGTTCTTTATGGTGCAGGAGAAACAGTTCACTTTTCAGTGTACGAGTCGGATTTCAAAAACCTGGTTTATACCCCAAACACATACCTCGTTCGGTTGGACATTGCTGGTAATCAAGTAATCGCCAAACTTCAGGACCTACAGTTCCACCCTGTATCTGAAGCTATTCTACATGCTGACTTCTACGCATTAGATTTGGCTAAACCTGTACAGTTGAGCCTTCCAATTCGAGTTACCGGAAACTCTCCAGGGGTTCGAGCCGGTGGTAAGCTTCGTGTAAAGATCAGAAAACTGGCTGTACGAGGTTTGATTCAGGATCTTCCAGAAGATATTGAGGTAAACATCGACAGCGTAGAACTTGGAAAATCAGTTCGTGTTCGCGAACTAAGTGTTCCTAATGTTGAACTTTTAGACACTCCGGAAAACAGTGTCGTTTCTGTGGTTGTAACCAGAGCTGCTCAATCTGCTGCTAATGCTGCGGCAAGTGAAGAAGGAGCTGAAGAAGCAACTGAGGAAGAAGCAGCGGAATAAAAATAACTTTAACACTATACAACGTCCTGGTTGAACATTCAGCCAGGACGTTTTTGTTTTAATCGACTAAGGACAAATAGGCATCACAGGTGTTTTCTATGGTTTTCTCAAAGTCGGTAAAACGAAACTCAAGCGTATCGACCAGTCGGGCGGAACTGTATTTCATGTTTTTCATACCCGCACGTGAACTTTCCTTCGTAATCAAACCATCTCCGGTAAAAAAAGACAAAACGCCTGCCAGCCTCCATGCTACTTCGGCCATCCACCTGTTTACCTTTACACGTGGCAGTTTGCTACCGAACCGACTCGCGATGGCACTAAACACCTGATGGTAGGTCTGATTCGACCCAGTACACAAAAAACGGTCGGCAAAAACCTTCTTCTCGATAAGTTCAATGCACGCCAATGCCACATCACGCGCATCAACAAACGCATTGCTCCCGGTGGTATAAAACGGAAAGCCGTTTTTCCCATTCTTAAAGAACTTCGACGGCCCCTTGTTCCAATTACCAAAACCAAGAACAATACAGGGGTTTATGATGGCGATATTCAAGCCTTCTTCCCTCCCACGAAACGCCTCGAGCTCGGCCAGGTATTTTGTATAGCTGTAATAACTGGTAGCGTTTTCGGCAGAATAGGGATAAGACTCGTCGACCATAACATTCGGGCTTCCGCCTATAGACGCCGTTGAACTTATGTAACACAATTCAGGTCTTTCATTCATCGACAGACAAGCGTTAATTACATTGGCGGTGCCTTCAACATTAATTTGCAAGAGTTGGGCCTTATCCTTTTTAGAGAACGACACCAAAGCTGCTGCATGATACACCTTCGAACAATCTTCCAAGTGGTCAGCAAGGCTCACAATATCGGTGACATCACCCTCGCACCAGGTTAAGTTTCCAACACGGGTTTCGTAAGCTTCTTTAAATGTATAACGAGCAAGACGGTCGAACCACGATCGATCTGAGCCTTGGCGAACAAGGGCCTTCACCCGGTCTCCCCGATCCAACAACTGGCAAATAATATGACTACCTACCAGGCCTGTACCTCCAGTTACAAACACCGTCTCCATTTTCAAAGCTCAAAGAAACTTTATTTTTGCTTACAACAAGACAATTAACACTTCAATTGGAAGATTTTTTAAGCCCTATTCCCTCGCACTTCGACGAACAAACTGTACCCGAAACCATAGGCGGCACTGTAGTCAAGTACATCACTCAGCTTCCTGACTGGCAAGAAGCCGACCTTGCTCTTATTGGTGTTACTGAAGGCCGAGGAAGCAAAAACAAGGAGACTGCCACTGCTCCCGACCAGATTCGAAAACGACTATATAAGTTAATAAGCTGTTCGAGCAAACTAAACTTAGTCGACCTGGGTAACATCAAGGCTGGAAAAACCTTTGAAGACACGGAATTTGCGCTGAGCGAAGTGTGTCGTATGCTATTAGCAGAAAACATCGTACCTATTATATTGGGTGGTACACGTGACCTGGCTTTTAGTCAGTTCCGATCGTTCCAGACCATTGTAAAGAACCTTGAGATGAGTATGGTCTCGTCTCACATATCACTCGATGAGAATGACTTTCTCAATCGAATTTGTTTATACGAACCGAACTACCTGTTTAACATCAACGCGCTTGGATACCAGAGTCATTACGTTCCCCCAAAGGTGATCGGAACCTTGCAGAAGATGTATTTTAATCCAATGCGGCTTGGAGTACTGCGCAATTCGATACCGGAAACAGAGCCTTTATTCAGAAACACCGACATGGCCATATTCGATATTGGTGCAGTCAAACAGGCCGATGCTCCGGGCAACTACAACAACAATCCCAGCGGGATGACCAGCGAAGAGATATGCCAACTATGCTGGTATGCAGGCATCTCAGAGAAACTGCGCAGTTTTGGCCTTTATGAGATCAACCCTGAATTTGATTACCGTAACACAACATCCAAGTTGGGCGCTCAAATGATCTGGTACTTTTTAGATGGGTATTACAATCGCAAAGGAGACCACCCTGAATTGCACAATGAATTCCTCAAGTATCGTTGCACTATGATTAGCAATGAACCCGACGTGGTTTTTTATAAGAGCAAACGAACCGAGCGATGGTGGATGGAAATTCCAGGCCCAACGGCTGCAAAAAATCTGGTAATACCATGCTCCTACTCCGATTATACCCTTGCCACTAAAGGTGAAATGCCGGACCTATTCTTCAAAGCCCTTCAAAAGAACTTAAAATAAAAACTCCCTTTTTACGTATTAGTTAGACATTCACCCATTAAATAAGAACAATATGAGATCATCTAAAATCGCCTCCATTCTAGCCGTGTTACTTGTATCTCTATTCCTATTTTCTTGTGGCGGGCCAAAAACCTGCAGTACAAGAGGTAAAACCAAGGTTCCAATGGGGCATATGTAATCCCACTTTTTTACCAAAACGCCTTACGCTATGGCACGTAAGCGCGTATATTTGCGGCCTAAATTTTGAAAATCTATGCTTCGGTCGCACACTTGTGGAGAACTAAGAATAACAGACGTTTCTGAAACCGTTACCCTCTGCGGATGGGTTCAACGTAGAAGAGATTTAGGCAGTATGTCTTTTGTCGATCTTCGAGATCGGTATGGCATTACTCAGCTGTCATTTAATGAAGATTTTGATGGAGATCTGCTTGAAAAGGCAAGATCCGTTTCCAGAGAGTTTGTCATCTCCGTTACAGGTAAAGTTACTGAACGAAGCAACAAAAACCCGAACCTCCCTACCGGCGATATTGAATTGGTTGTTGAAAAACTCGACATCCTAAACCCGTCGTTAACGCCTCCGTTTACCATTGAAGATGATACCGATGGCGGTGAGGAGATCCGGCTCAAATACCGATATCTTGACATCCGCAGAACACCGGTAAAAGACAAGTTGGTTACGCGACATGAAACCAATAAAGCCGTTCGAGACTATCTGAATAATGCCGGTTTTATTGAGGTGGAAACACCTTACCTGATCAAGTCTACACCAGAAGGTGCGCGAGACTTTGTGGTACCTTCCCGCCTGAATGAAAATCAGTTTTACGCACTGCCACAGTCGCCACAAACATTCAAACAACTATTAATGGTTTCGGGGTTGGACCGTTACTACCAGATTGTAAAATGTTTTAGAGACGAAGATTTTCGTTCTGACCGACAACCAGAGTTTACCCAAATCGATTGCGAGATGACCTTCGTAGAGCGACAAGATGTGCTCTCGACGTTTGAGGAGATGATTCGTGGTGTATTTACTTCAGTAATTAACCACGATCTTGGAGAAATTCCGGTAATGACCTACGCTGATGCCATCCGCAACTATGGCTCTGACAAACCCGATTTGCGATTCGGTATGCGTTTTAACTACATGGAAGATGTGGCAAAAGGCAAAGGTTTTGGCATTTTTGACAATTCTGAGTCAGTAATCGGCATAACGGTTTCTGGAGGAAATCAACTTACGCGAAAGCAAATTGATGCCATCACGAATTATGTTAAACGACCACAGATTGGAGCCAAGGGGCTAATCTATTGCCGCGTTAATGAGGACGGTTCGTACAAATCGTCGGTTGACAAGTTTTTCGATCAGGACGCTCTTAAACAATGGGCCGAAGTTTGTGAGGCCAATGCAGGAGATATCATCTTTGTGTTAAGTGGTGACCTGAACTCCACCCAAAAACAAATGAACGAGTTAAGACTTCATCTGGGTGATCTCATGGAGCTTCGTAATCCAAATGAGTTCAAAGCTTGCTGGGTCGTTGACTTTCCTCTTCTCGAATGGGATGAAGAAACCAACCGCTATCACGCCATGCACCACCCTTTTACGAGCCCAATACTTGAGGATCTTGACCTCATAAACTCAGATCCAGGTGCCATCCGGGCCAACGCATATGACATGGCCATCAATGGTATGGAGATTGGTGGTGGCTCCATTCGGATTCACGACAAAGGACTGCAGCAAAAGATGTTTGACCTACTGGGCTTTACACCCGACGAAGCACGTGAACAATTTGGTTTCCTTATGAACGCTTTTGAATATGGTGCTCCTCCTCATGGTGGTATTGCCTTCGGCTTTGATCGACTCTGCGCTATTTTATCAGGTACGGATTCAATTCGCGACGTTATTGCGTTCCCCAAAAACAACATGGGAAGGGATATTATGATTGACGCACCTGCCGAAATCAATGAACATCAACGTCGGGAACTAAGTCTTTAAATCTTAAACCAATCTTAATACTGCTCGTAACCCTAATTGGCGTACCTTTGCAGCGAATGGCGCAAAGCCTTGTGCATTAGTTTGGTTTTTCGACTCTTAGCTAGCCCTACGCTCTTTCCCCATTCCTTAACATATTTTATTAATGAACATTTTTGTAGCAAAGCTTAGCCCATCAACAGACGGAGACGGACTAAGAGAAATTTTTGAGGCTTATGGCGAAGTAATTTCTGCCAAGGTAATTATGGACAGAGACACAGGTCGATCAAAGTGTTATGGTTTTGTAGAAATGCAAGACGAGACCGAAGGTCGAAATGCTGTAGCGGAGTTGGATCAAAGCCAGGTTGATGGTAACACCATCGTGGTAAAAGAATCTGAACCAAGAAGAGAACGAGGAGGAAATAACTTCCGAAACGATCGAAACCGAGGCGGACGAGACAACAGAGGTCGACGCGACGGCGGAGGCGGAGGTTTTAACACCGATCGCTGGTAACGATATTTTAAACTCAAAACTAGAAAGACCGCTATTGTTAAAATGCGGTCTTTTTTTGTATACCACTGGTGATACTTTAGGCAGCTAATGCATACTTTTGTGCATCTATAGAAAAAGTGGCACTAAAGCCTGAACTACAACAATGACAAAGACACATTTCATCACCGGAGGCTGTGGTTTCGTAGGCCGAAACATGGTTAAAAGACTCTTCACGACTACATCGGACAACATCGTTTTGGTTGATGACCTATCTATAGGTACTGAGCCCGAGACCTGGTTTTCCGAACCATTGGTTGATGAAATAAACGGTGCCAAAATATACGGTGATGATCGACGTGTTTTGTTCATTAATTCCGACGTTCGAGACGTTATTCGGAACTTCCAGAAAGACACTTCTTACTTCAAACAATTCGGTTTTGACTTCGATCGGTTTAACGACGTGTTTCACTTTGCTGCCATAGTAGGTGGTCGATTAAAAATTGACGGAGACCCTATGATGGTTGCTCAGGATTTGAGTATTGACGCTGAGTTCTTCCAATGGGTGTGCAACAGCAAACCCGACCGCGTACTGTATCCAAGCAGTAGTGCAGCATATCCGGTAAGCAAACAAACCGAAAAAAGTGCAATCGCTCTTAGTGAGTCGGACATTGACTTTAACAACATGGGACAACCCGACATGACCTATGGTTGGTGCAAGCTTACAGGTGAGTACCTCGCTCATATTGCCGCTAAGTACTACGACGTAAAAGTTACGTGTATCCGACCATTCTCGGGTTATGGTGAGGACCAGGATCTAAGTTATCCTATTCCAGCCATCGCCCTCCGGGCCGCCTACAAAGAAGAGCCCTTTGAGGTTTGGGGTAGCGGATACCAGGGCAGAGACTTTGTTCATATCGACGACGTAATGGATTGCATTCTGCTGGCGATGGACAAAATACACGACGGTACGGCTATAAACATAGGAATGGGTAAACTCACCACGTTCCGAGAGATTATTGGCTTGTTTACCAAGTTTGCCGGTTACGAACCAGAGATCAAACCACTATTGGACAAACCAGTTGGTGTACACAGTCGATATTGCAACATGGATTTCGTAAAAGAAACCCTTGGTTGGGAAGCGAAAATCAGCACGGAAGAAGGTATGCGACGTGTTTATGAAAAAGCTCTTGAGCGAGCTAAAGCAGGTATCACGAATGCCTAGAACCATTGTTTGCTTTGGTCCTGGCCCCATGTTTAAAGGTGGAATAAGCAACTACAACACCTCTCTCGCAAAGGCACTCGACAAACAACCCGATACCGATGTACACATCGTATCATGGACACAGCAGTATCCTGCCATCGTTCCAAGGGAATTTGTTGATAAATCCAGTAAGGCCGACTTACTCGAAGATACAAACGTCAAAGTCACCTACCTTACAAATTACAACAACCCATCAAGTTGGTTTAAAACAGCCCGACTGATCAAAGAACTTGGAGCTGAAAAAATCATCATTCAATGGTCCATTGCCATACAAGGCCTTCCAGTAGGCCGAATGATTAACTGGCTTAAAAAACATACCGAAATTGAGGTTATAGTAGACCTGCATTTTGTTCTTCAAAAGGAAAAAAGCAGCATAGACCGCTTCTTTCTGAGTATTGGTATTGGGAATGCAGACACCTACCTGGTTCATAGCTTAAAAACCTTCGAGGAACTAAAGGCCTTTTATCCCAAAAAACAGTTTGAGTTGGTTTACGATGGAGTGCGAGAATCGTCAAACACAAAACAGAACGTAGTTAAACTCTATCACCCCATCTACGATCTTTTTCAACCCGATGAAGGGTTCGACGTGGAGCAGTTTAAGAAACAACACGGTTTGAGAAAACACGTTTTCCTCTTTTTTGGCTTCATTCGAAAATACAAAGGATTGCACCAGGCCATTGAAGCATTTGCCGAAATGGCAAAAAACAGAGATGATGTTAGTTTCCTGATATGTGGTGAATCTTTTTGGAACACGCTGGACAACACCAAATGGCAAACGAAACTCAAGAATTTTCTGTTCAGCACAGCCAAAAAAATCTTCTTGTCGAAGCAAGATGATGAACAGAATTACCGACCTCTTGAACGCATAAAAGAACTTGGTATTGAAGACAAATGCGTTGTATTCAATGAATTCATACCAAACGAAGACGTAAATAAATACTTTCAGGTTAGCGATTGCGTAGTGCTTTACTACTTAACCGCAACCCCGTCGGGAATTGAGTCGTTAAGCTACAACTTCAACCTCCCAATTCTGGCTACACGTGTTGGGCATTTTCCTGAAACCATTAAAGATGGTTTCAATGGGTATCTGGCCGAGGACCGCGATGTGCAGTCAATGGCTTCTGTTATGGAGAAATACATTAACGAGCCGCTGCCAAGAAGCAACGTTGCCGAAATTGCTAAAGATCTAAGCTGGGAAAATTACGCAAAGGCAATTCTCGCCAGTTAAACCCCTCCAGGATAGCTACATTTGCATATGCTTCGCATTCTGCTTTTCGACAGCTACGATTCCTTCACTTACAACTTAAAGGACTACCTCGAACAAGGCGGGGCCGACGTGGTCGTTGTACGGAACGACGAAAAGACCTTAGAAGAACTCGCGGAAATGGATTTCCAGGGCATTGTACTTTCACCAGGGCCGCAAACACCTGAAAAATCAGGCATTCTCATGGAAGTCATAGCTCACTATCGGACACGTCTTCCTATTCTTGGCGTTTGTCTTGGTCATCAGGCCATCGGACTTCACCATGGTATATCACTTGAAAAGCTTGAGGCTCCCATGCATGGCAAGGTCTCGATGATTCATGTAAACGACCACCCCTTGTTCACGGGTATGCCGCCTACGTTTGAGGTTTGCCGGTATCACAGTTTGGTGCTCCCTGAATTTGAGCACGAGGAATTAGAAATCACAGCTCTTTCAGACGATCATCAGGTAATGGCACTCAGTCATAAGAAACTACCTATTTGGGGAGTACAGTTTCACCCGGAAGCCATTTTAACTCAATTTGGCATTAAAATGATACAGAACTGGCTGAATATGGTAAAACTTAACACAGACTAGAAACAATTTATCTCTATTTTCGTTAAGAGCATAATGATTGTCAGGAACTTCATAACGAACGATTTACCTGAGTTGAAACCTACGGACACGGTTCAATACGCCCTTCTCATGATGGAAGATTTTGGTGTTGCCAACCTTCCGGTGGTCGACGAAAAATCGTTACTGGGTTACGCCCGTTTCGATTCATTGGATGGATTGGACCCTGAAATCCCCTTATCAAAAATTGAGTTTAGCGGTCAACCCGTTATGATCAATCATGAGCACTCTGTTTTTAGTGCTTTAAAACTCTTTGCCGACAATCGATTTGACGTGGTAGCCGCCGAATCTGGAAAAGAATATCTTGGCCTGATCTGGGTAAAAGATGTGGTAAACAGCCTCGGACAGAGCACTACGGCGCAAAACGATGGGTCGGTGCTTCTCCTCAAATGTAACATCACCGATTACTCCATCTCTCAAATAGGACGAATTATAGAGGCGGAAGACGGCAAGATTCTGGGAATCTGGACGTGGCAACCAGAGGGAAATCACGACATTGAGATTCTCTTAAAGCTCAATATTCGATACATTGACAACATCACTACCATACTTGAAAGCAGCGGTTATAAAGTGCTGCATCGAGTGAATCGAAAAACGAGCGACCTGGTTGAGCAACGATATAAGTCATTGCTCAATTATCTCGATATTTGAGCCGTTAATTCCCGGCTTTGAAACACCTGTTATTCTGTGCACTTTCTCTTTTCTCCTTTTGCGCTCATTCCGCAGAATCAAAGCGAATAGTACCTGGCTATTTTATTGAGGAAATCGACGTTGTTGGGAACCACAAGACCAAAACATCCATTATTCTGAGAGAGTTGAGCTTTCGTGCGCTCAAATTTTATAGCAAAGCAGAGTTTGAAACCTACCATTTGGAGCGAAGTCATTCCAATCTTCAAAACCTCGACTTATTCAATTACATGACCATAACCTGGGTTAAGAGTACACCAACCTCTTCAAACCGGATAAAGGTTCAGGTTACAGTAGAAGAAAAATGGTATTTCTGGCCGATTCCTTTTATTGAGTTTGCCGATCGAAACTTTAACCAATGGTACAGTCTCGATCTCGACCCCTACCGCACCAACTATGGCTTGTATTTATTCAAGAACAACCTATGGGGTTTAAATCATACGGCTAAATTCACCTTTGGCAGGGGTTACACAAACACCTTCGGTTTCAATTATGTGGCCCCATATGTAGACAAAGGCAAACAGTTTGGGTTTGATATTGACATCAGACACAAGACTAATAGGGAATTGCAATACAATGTGATCGATAATAAAGAACAATTCTTCAGGGATTTGGATCAGGTATTGATTCGAAGACAAACCGCACGGTTGGGGCTTATTTACCGACCCAAACTCTACCTGACTCATCGCATTTCTACTGAGTTAAACCATACCGCACTTGCCGACACCATTTTATCCGATGGTTTAAACCCGAACTATCTGTTTCAGGGAAGGCAAAGGCAGTCGACTATCTCAACTTTTTACGGTCTCATTCACGACAAAACCGACAATCAGTTTATGCCCTTGAAAGGAAGTAGGTTCACCTTTACGGGTGGTTATAACCATTTTATGAAAAGCTCAAAAGGGTATTGGTTTACGCGATCGTCTGCCGCGTTATTTAAACTTATTGGCAAGGGGAAGAGACCTGTGGGAATTGGCATTCACGGTGTTTACCGAACCTCTTCTGACCACAGTTTACCTTTCGATCATAGCCGGGCCCTTGGTTACGACGATTATGTGAGGGGATATGAGAACAATGTTATTCTGGGCAATCGCTATGGTCTGGTGAAGTATGAAGTCCGTTATATTCTCTTTCGCGATAAGAACTTCCACCTACGGTACATGCCCATTCAATCGTATAAAGACATGAAGACAACAACGTTTCTAAGCCTGTTTGCCGATCATGGATTTAGCGAGTACCGGGGTTCTGTTCAACGCATCAATGGATATGGAATTGGTTTAAACTCAATGTTTTATTACGACAAAGTCGTTAGATTTGAATATTCGTGGAACAAGGTTGGTGAATCTAGCATAAAGTTACATTTCAAAAAGGCCTTCTAGATACGGAAGTAATGAAAATAGGAGTTTACGCCCGAATTCTGAATCGGGAACAGCACGGTGACTTTGTAAATAAGTTCTTTCGGTTTTTATCGGATCAGGGTATAACATGTTTGGTGCACCCGGTTCTGCATCAAACCTTGAGGGAGTGGCAGACCGATTTTACCGTGGAATTGCTGCCTGAACACTTGACTGGCGATGAAATTGACATCCTTTTTAGCCTTGGTGGAGACGGGACCGTACTCGACACCCTTTCAATTGTGCGAGACACCGGTACTCCCGTTTTAGGTGTGAACCTCGGGCGGTTTGGTTTTCTCGCGAGCAGTCAGCAAGACAATTTTGAACAGAACTTCGAAGCAATCAAAAAGGGTAATTACTCCATCGATCCGAGATCGGTCCTTCAATTGGACTCAGACCTCGAACTATTCAATGGTTTCCCTTATAGCCTGAACGATTTTATCATTCATAAAAAGGACACCTCAAGCATGATCACTGTCCACACAAGTTTGAACGGAGAACAATTCAATTCGTACTGGGCAGATGGATTGATCATAGCAACACCAACTGGTTCGAGCGGATATTCACTGAGCTGTGGCGGACCTATTGTTTTTCCGGGATCAGCCAGTTTTGCGGTTACGCCAATTGCCCCTCATAACCTTACCGTGCGGCCACTTATAATTGGCGACAATAATGAAATCTCGTTTTCGGTTGACTCACGTACCGAAGACTTTCTCGTAACCCTCGACAATCGATCCGTTTCTGTGCAGCGTGGAACCAAACTGGTAGTAAAAAAAGCCAGTTTCGTTTTTAACATGGTTCGACTCCCTGGCCACAGTTACTCCAACACACTCAGAAACAAGCTCATGTGGGGGCTAGACAAGCGCAATTAGTTAAATAATGACCTATACTCTTTACGGAATTCCGAACTGCGATACCATAAAAAAGGCTCGAAAATGGCTTACCGAACGCCAAATTGATTTTACGTTTCATGATTACAAAAAACTAGGGATTACCTCGGAGAAACTCTTGCACTGGCTAACGCAAGTAGACAAGGATAAGCTCGTTAACAAAGCAGGCACCACTTATCGGAAACTCAGTGATTCAGAAAAGGAGTCGATCTCAAGTGATGAGCGTGCAATTGCCCTGTTAATAGCCAACCCCTCTATGATCAAAAGACCGGTCCTGGAAAAAGAAGGTAAGGTAATTGCAGTGGGCTTTAAGCCAGAAAACTATCATAATCTCCTGACTCAGTAAATACCGCTATACCGGATCAGTATTCCCTCATTTAACTGATTTACAGACGCTAAAACCTCCGTCTGGTATACGATTTTAAGGCAATCTACCGTTAGATAAACACCTTTCTGAATTTGCTAATCTTGCCCAATTGGCGTAGGTTTGTTAGTTCTCCCGTGGAAATGAATAAATTAGGAATGAAAAAAGGAGTAAGTTTAGTAGCAATTTGTCTGTTTTTATTGACTGCATCTACAGCTAATGCACAGCAATGGACACGCAAAAGCTCGTTGGAATTTGGCTTTATGGTTGGCGGAAGTAACTATTCCGGTGATCTAACCGACAAATACTTTGAAACGGAAGGAATACACGCAAATGGCGGTATTCTGGTTCGATACAACCCTGTTCAACGTTTCTCTTTTCGGGTTGGTGTAAACTACGGCCAGATTTCTGGTTACGATTCCTGGTACGCCAACGACGAATTACGAAGCAACCGAAACCTTCATTTCGAAAGCGACCTATGGGATTTCCATGCGGCTTTTGATTTAAACCTAAACACGTTTGACTTCCAGCAGGAACGCGGTGTAATCCCTTACATCTTTGGAGGTGTTTCCGTATTCAAATACAACCCTCAGGCGCAGTTTTTCTACGATCCGAATTCGTGGCAAAACCTTCCTAACGACAATAGTTACGAAACACTCGCCGATCGCGACGAGGCTTGGATCGAACTACAGCCACTTGGAACTGAAGGGCAGGAAACAACAGAATACAACGATATCAAGCGTTATTCTTTGACGCAATTTGCCATACCGGTTGGAGCTGGTTTCAAATTCAAACTGAGCCCTTCGTGGACGTTTGGCATTGAATACTCTACCCGTTTTACATTCACCGACTATCTCGATGATGTAAGCGGTGTATACGCTGAGCCTGTTTTCCTCGAAGCCCAATATGGTGCTATGAGTAAAGCAATGGCCGACAGAAGCCCGACAGAGAATCTTGCGGGAACGGCTCGGGGAGATGAAGCCAAAAGAGACCTGTATAACATCTTTGGAATTACCCTGACGTATAAGATCATTAATTCGGGTGAAGTTTGCCCTGCATTCCGTTAATCGATAATTCACCGTCATTTTCTGATTCTGAGGATGTTACAACACAGAAACATACATACCTTTGCGGTGTGTAACAAATCGGTACTTTAACCGTTCTAATTCTGTAGATGACAAAGACACTAAGACATATTCTTCTGTGTATCGTGGTCAGTTTCACCTCCATCTCAGTGCATGCGCAAAACTGGGAGTTTGGCGGTATGGTAGGTGCCAGCAACTACCATGGTGATCTTGCTTACAATATTGTACCCAAAGAGACGCACCCCGCCTTTGGCATTCATATGAAGTATAACTTCTCCCCTTATTGGTCATATCGGCCGTCCGTTATACATGGCAAGATCAGTGGGTCAGATGCCAATTTTGCGGAGTACCGACTTCGAAACCTGAGTTTTGAATCAGAAATATGGGAAGTAAACAACGCACTTGAGTTTAACTTCGTTCCATTTGGTTCTCGCATACTCAGTAAGAACTTTTCTTCGTACGCCACCTTGGGATTGGCCGTTTTCCGACATAATCCCAAAACTGTGTTTAACGGTGAAAGGTACGCGCTTCGCGACCTTCGAACCGAAGGGCAAAGCAACAAAACCAAATACGGGCTCATTCAACTGGCTATTCCATTTGGTGGAGGTGTTAAATACAACATCAACAAAAACCTGGTAATTGGCTTCGAAGTTGCGTGGAGAAAGACGTTTACCGACTACCTGGATGATGTTAGTACACTTTACCCAGACCTTCAGGATCAACGCGACGCCTATGGCGATCTGAGCGCAAACCTTTCCGATCGGAGTTGGGAAGTTGATGGTGTTGGAGAACCTTTGTCTTCTGCCGGAGATGAACGTGGAGACCCTGAGATGAAGGATTTTTACATCGTAACCGCATTTACGCTGACGTATCGCTTAACACCGATAGCTTGTTGGCCGAAGTACAAACGGGAATTTTTGTTCAAATAGGAGATGTCGTTAGTTAACACCATTGATCGGAATAACGTTCCGCAACACATTGCTGTTATTATGGATGGCAATGGAAGATGGGCCAAACAACAAGGAAAGTTTAGAGTCTTTGGTCACAAACACGGTGTAAAATCCGTACGTGAGGTAACCGAAGGGGCTGCAGAACTCGGCGTTAAATATTTAACCTTATACGCCTTCTCTACCGAAAACTGGAACCGTCCAAAACTGGAAATTGATGCGCTCATGACCTTGATGGTCAAAACCATCAAAAGCGAAACCGACACCTTGATGAAGAACAACATCAGGTTATCTACCATTGGACAAACTGAAAATTTGCCTAACGACTGCAAAGAAGAGCTTAAACAAGCAATGGAATTGACGAAAGACAATACACATATGACTTTGATTCTGGCATTGAGCTATAGTTCAAAGTGGGATATTGTTGATTCCGTGAAAAAAATTGCTACCCAATACAAGTCAGGAGACATCAACCTGGAAGACATAAATGAAGAACTGATAAGCAACACACTGGCCACTAAGCACTTTCCTGACCCCGACCTGATGATTCGAACCAGCGGGGAACAGCGAATAAGTAATTATTTGCTCTGGGAACTGGCTTACAGTGAATTTTATTTTACCGATGTGCTATGGCCCGATTTCAGGAAAGAACACCTGCATGCGGCCATTGCAAACTACCAACAACGAGAACGAAGATTTGGAAAAACGGGAGAACAAGTTGCAAAGAATAAGAGTTAGAACCATGATCAAGAAGATATCAAAGGTATGGACCATTACACTGTTACTGACAGTGAACCTTGCCTATGCGCAAAGTGATAAAACTGGCGACCTTGAATTGAATTACGAGAACCCAAAGGAATACGTTATTGGGGGCTTGAAAGTAAAAGGGACCATGTCGATGGACCCGAACATTCTGGCCCATATCTCGGGGTTGTCGTATATGCAAAAGATCAAAATTCCAGGAACACAAATTCCAAGAGCTATCCAAAACATTTGGAGGCAGCAGGTGTACTCGGATGTTGAGATCAAAATAACAGGTTCAAACAAAGACACCGTTTTCCTTCTGATTCAGGTTAAGGAAAGGGCTAAGCTTTCGAAATACTCAATTCGAGGCCTTAATAAGACAGAAACTAAGAACATCCGGGATGAAATATCGCTACGTCGTGGTCAAATCATTACTGAGGACTTAATACGAAGAACCCGCAGGGAGATTGCACAATACTACTACGAGAAAGGGTTCTATAATGCGGAGGTAGATATCAACTCCAACGAAGATACCAGCATCTATAACTCGGAAATACTTCGTATTCATGTGAAGAAAGGAAAGCGAGTAAAGGTTCAGCAAATCGTTGTTCGAGGCAACGATAGTATAAAGGCAAAAAAGATAAAGCAGGTAATTAAGCCGAAACAACTCAAGGGAAAGCTCAACCCCTTTGCTTCATCGAAACTCGTAAAGAGTGAGTTTGATACCGAGAAGAAGAACATTGTTGCACTTTACCAGGCACTGGGTTACAGAGACGCAAAACTGATGTCGGACAGCATCGTTCGGGTTAGCGCTAATCGCGTTAAACTCATTCTGGACGTACAGGAAGGACATAAGTACTACTTTGGAGACATTGTTTGGTCGGGAAACACCAAATACAGCTCGGGAAAACTGGACACCATCCTAAACATCAAAAAAGGAGATGTTTTTAATCAGGCCAAGCTGGAGTCGCAATTATTTATGAATGCGGCCAGTCTGGATGTTTCAAGTCGATACATGGACGATGGATACTTGTTCTTTAACATCAGCCCGGTAGAAACCAACGTACACAACGACAGTATAGACCTCGAAATCCGAATCTACGAGGGTAAACAAGCAACCATCAATGAGGTTCGTGTTACCGGAAACGACAAAACAAGCGATTTTGTAATACTGAGAGCACTAAGAACAAAACCTGGTCAAAAATTCAGTCGAACCGATATACAGCGTTCACTGCGTGAACTTGCCGCCCTGAATTACTTCGACCCGGAACAACTTGATGTCAACCCGGTTCCAAATCCAGCCAATGGTACGGTAGATATTGAATACAAAGTGGTTGAGAAACCATCTGACCAGATTGAGGCCAGTGGAGGTTTTGGTGGAGGATTTGGTTTTGTAGGAACTGTAGGACTTAGCCTGAACAATTTCTCTACGCGAAAGATGTTCAAAGGAATATTCAACCCTATACCAACCGGCGACGGTCAGCGACTTACGGTTCGTGCGCAGTCGAACGGACTTCCGTTCCAATCGTACAACTTCTCGTTCACC
This sequence comes from Bacteroidia bacterium, assembly GCA_017640445.1. Lineage (GTDB taxonomy): Bacteria > Bacteroidota > Bacteroidia > NS11-12g > UBA9320 > UBA987. The sequence goes on from JAEPQQ010000082.1 coordinate 16,441, forward strand.
GAGCCGTGGTTAGGTGGTAAAAAGCCAAACTCGTTAACGGCCAGTGTGTTCTACTCACGTCAAACCAGCCAGGCGAACTTTACGGTACGAAACGATCCAAACCGTCAACGTCTTCACACCACAGGTGCCTCTTTGGTTTACGGTAAATTGTTAAAGTGGCCTGATGACTTCTTTACCTGGAGTCATTCGATCAACTACCAAAAATATAAACTTGAGAATTGGCAGGCCTTTGGTTCGGCAGAAATCGGGTATACCGATGGTATTTCGAACAGTTTCTCATATAACACCATCCTGTCGCGGAACTCAACCTCGGCTCCTATATACCCGCGCAGCGGTTCGCAATTTTCGCTCTCATTGCAGGCAACACTTCCTCACTCGTGGTTCGGCGACAAAGATTTTTCGACGCTTTCGCCTGAACAGAAGTACAAGTGGGTGGAATATCACAAGTGGAAGTTTAATGCCAGCTGGTTTATGGAAACAGCCAAAAAACTGGTTATGGTGCCCCACTTTGAAACAGGTATTATTGGTCTGTACAACAAAGACGTTGGTTACTCACCGTTTGAACAGTTTCGTGTTGGTGGATCTGGTTTTGGATCATGGGCCGTTTACGGTACAGAGATCATCCCACAAAAAGGGTATGACGAAGGCGAAATTTCAGGCGATGTTGGTGTAACAAACGACGCAGATCCGCTCTATGCTAAATACTCAGTTGAGATGCGTTACCCCTTATCCTTGAATCCATCTGCAACCGTATATGGATACACCTATTTCGAAGCAGGAAACACCTGGAACTCGGTTCGCGAATACAATCCGTTTGACCT
>JAEPQQ010000083.1 GCA_017640445.1 Bacteroidia bacterium
GAGTAAAACTATGGGCGTACGATTCGCTGAAAGATTATAAAAACGCGGCCCGAACTGCTGAGCTTACTTACAACATGGTTCGTGAAACGTTCCCGCTTAGATTGGATAAATCGGTTGGGAGATACAAAGCATTGTTCGATCTGAATATGGTAGAGCTGAAGAATCAGGAACTTGAACTGGAACAGGTTCGACAGGAGAACAAGTTTAATCGACTTTTGGCAGTTTCGCTGGGTCTTGTTCTTCTCACTATTATGGTAGTTTGGTTTCTCCGTAGCAGAATACATCAAAAGAAGGCTGAGATAAACCGGATAAACAGTCGGCATAAGGATCAGCTTATTGCGGCAAACTTTGAGAGTGAAGAACGGGAGCGTAAGCGAATAGCACGGGAACTTCACGATGACGTTGGACAACAAATTACCAGTATTAAGTTGGGACTTGAGAGTTTGCCAGGCGAGACGGATAAGGTGAATCCACAAATTTCGCAGATCAAAGGTATGGTAGAAAACGCCCTTGATTCTGTACGTGGATTAAGCCACCAGATGATGCCTACGGCGTTGGATAGATTTGGTTTGTTGAAAGGAGTGGAAGCCCTTGTGGAGTCTACCAATACCAGCGGGAAGCTGAATGCACGGTTCGAGAACTTTAACGTAACCGAATTGCACATGGAGCAGGCAATTCAGGTCCACCTGTATAGAATAGTACAACAACTCCTCAGTAACCTGGTTAGACATGCTCAGGCAACCAATTGTCTTGTACAGGTGTACGAACAGGAAGGGAAACTGATCCTAATGGTTACAGACGATGGTATCGGTTTTGACGCAGAAAATCAGAAGGAGTCGGGCATCGGATTGTCGAACATCGAATCCCGGGCACTTTCCATTGGAGCGCGATTTGAGATTACCTCTGGGAAAGATGGTACAACAGCAATAGTCACACTACCCTTTGAAGGTTAGGAATTGTATTGGTGAACAATCACGCATGGTTGTGCGTCATGGAGTTATCTAGATGCTCGTAACTTTAATAACCCCGTTCGTCAATTCTCACTTTATTTCATAGATATTATGACGTATTTCGTTATTCCCGCAGCGTAGTTAACCTCTGCGGATCACAAACAGAATGTACGGCACTATGAAAAAAATACTATTTCTATACGGGTGTATGATGGTCTTCGCACCGTTGTTCTCGCAAGTGGAGCATAATATTAACCTGTTGGGTCAATGGGAGGATTCGAGTTTAACAACAAACCTTTTTGGCGATGTATACAACGATGTTTGGGGATATGCAAGAGATGGCAGGGAGTATGCGATACTGGGTTCAACCGAAGGAACTCATGTTTTGGATGTTACCGACCCGGAAAACATCGTTGAGGTTGACATGGAACTTGGCGGATATTATGGATTAAGAGTCGTTCACCGGGATTACAAGGTGTATAACGACTACCTGTACGCCGTGTGCGACGAAGGAACCAGTACGCTGCAAATTTTTGACCTTAGATTTTTACCCGATTCCGTCCATAAAGTGTACGACAGTCATAAGTTAATAGCCCGGGCGCATAATATATTTATCGATACGTCCTCAGCACGCTTATATGCTTGTGCCTACAGCACGTCAGGCCTGTCAATGAACTTATACTCCATCGAGAAGCCCTGGGCACCTCAGCCATTGCCCGATTTTCATAGAAATTGGATTCATCATGTGCACGATTTGTATGTTCGAAACGATACGGCCTATCTTAATTGTGGCCAGGATGGCGTACATATAGTAGACTTTTCCAACCCCAACGCACCAGAAGTTTTAAGCTCGATGATGGCATATGAGGGGTTAGGTTATAATCACAGCGGCTGGTTGGACCCCTCTGGGAAAACCTACGTCTTTACCGACGAAACCTTCGGCACCGAGGTAAAGGTTTGCGATGTGTCCAATCTGGACAGTTTTTACATTCGAGCCTCGATACCTGCGGGTCATAGTGATACAGCCATTGCGCATAACGCCTTCATCAAAGGAGACTTCCTTTACCTGTCAAGTTATCACGACGGCCTCCAGATCTTCGATATTTCCAACCCCGATAATCCAGTTAAAACCGGTTGGTATGATACCTATCTCCCTGCTGCCTTCCGTGAGCTTAGAGGCGCCTGGGGGGTGTATCCATACTTACCATCAGGCAACATCCTTGTGAGCGATATGAGTAGTGGATTACTTGTTTTTAATGTCGACAAGGCACTGAATGTACGAGAACCGGGCAAAGCACCTATTGGTGCCGAAGTGTACCCCAATCCAGTTACGTCTACTGTAGACATATCACTTAAGTTGGCAAAGAGTCAGGACGTGTCTATAAAGTTGTTTGATACACAAGGTCGGCTAATGGAGGAGAAAGAGGAAGTTGGTATAGGCGCGGGTCAATCTCTTTCGTTTGATCTGACCGATTATCCATCTGATGTGTATTTCCTGGTTATCGAAACCGAGCATCAAGTGGTCACTAAGAAACTTATTAAACTCGACTAGGAATGTATGAAGCATAGAACTTCCGGCTTAAATTCCAGAAAGTGAGGACCCGGATTTGTTCAAATTGGATAGCACCTTTTTTAGAGACTCCGCTGTGGAAGGGCCGAGGAAGTCAATTCGCTATCACCAGCCTTTTGTGGTGCAATGTATGGGCTGTTGTGACCTGTAGAATGTAATGACCCCGAAGGTGAGAAGTGGTGAAGATCCTAAAGCTACTTTTGCCAGAGTACTGCACGTTCTTTTCAAACGTTTGTATGGTTTTTCCGGTCATGTCCAGCAGTTGGATAGTCACCAAACCGTGATTTTTGGTGTCAAGTAAAACATCAACAAAATCGTTCGCCGGGTTGGGGAAAATTCGCAGGCTATTGGTATTGGGGGCAGTCACGCTTACCGTTGCAGTATCTTTTAGGGAAAAGTCCACGACTAGGGGCAAATGATCAGATGCAGTTACCACATCGTTTGCGAGAAGTAGGTGTTTCGTCAGACTGTCTTGAGGCAGGCCAGGGGTAAACAGGGTATAGCTATTGTCAAGTACAAGGTTTGAACCTGTATACACCATGTAATCCAATCGGCCTGGGCTGAACGAGCTGTTTTCCGAATACCACGTAAACGAAAACGGTACTCCGGTAGTGGGAGGTTTACTGTCAATCAGATCACTTCCATCCCAATCCGGTTGAAAGTCGGATCCAAAGGAAACGTTATCATAAATATCACCTGTTAGTAGCGTGGTAACCTGGTTGTTGTCTCCAACGAAATTCATGTCCCCAAGAATCACGATGGGTGCGTTTTCTTCAATAGGGATTGGCCCTTCGCCAAGTTTGGCTCTGCGAACAAACTGCATCATTTGGTCCACCTCCATCTGTCGTGCGGTATTGTTTCCGCAACATGGTGGGTGAGCAACCAGTAGTAGCATGGGAGCCGGGGCGTTCGGAACGTCTATGAGAAAAGCACCGTTCCCCGAACCGTTTGATCCCGGTATTTGAGCGCTTTTAAGAATTGGATATTTGCTTATGGCGTGACAATCAGGCTCAGCCATGGCATGGTGCCATTTGTTTCCTTGTCCAGCGGGTAATATGGACTCCAATTGACCAGCAACCTCAGAAGAGGTGTGATTATAGATCTCCTGAAACCCAATAATGTCTGGCTGAATGGCCTTGAATATTCGGCTGTATTCAGAGGTTCTGTTTGGCTCAAAAAAACCGTCGCGCTCCACATTGTATGAAACAATTCGGAGATCAGATACGCCGGGTTTGCCGATGCTAAAAGCGGGGAGTGGGCCCACTTTTTTGGTTGAGAACGAAAAACCGATACCACCACTCCCTGATGGCGATAAGTCACCGTTTTCGTCGGCAAAAAGTACATTGATGGAGTCGTTCATGTATACCTGGTTTCCATTGACGCTAAAACTGCGCTTGATGGCAATTTCAAATCGATCCGATGTTACGGTGGGAGCAGTGATCAGGCCAATGTCGGACTGACGGACATTGGTGGATGACCCGGAAGAATAATACGTTCCCGAGCGATTTCCGAAGTTGTATGAAAGGTCAATACCCAGTCCGTTTCGGGAATTCCCGGTCGATACATCGTTGTCTAAGTCCAGGTGTACCGACACCTCGTTGAAATCCTGTAGATTAATCTCTATGCCTGTCTCAATAGAAAAGAATAAATATGCGTCATCGTTTGAAATTTGCGTTTTGCCAAAATCGATGCCTGAAGAGCCTTCATCGCCATTGGCATCGGTGTATATGGTCAAATGTTCTGTCCATTCACCGAAATCACCGTCAACCAATATCCGGTTTTGGGCGTTGACAAGAAAGCTACTAAGCAAGGTAGAGATACAGATCAGATATTTCATAAAACCAGAAATGGACGCAATTTGTGCGAAGCTACGTAAAATTACATAGGGCGGTGATATTGGCAGAAACACCAAAGGGCTACGCGTTCGCGTAACCCTTCATTTTGAGGCTGTTGGAAATCAGCTTCTGTATCTAGTACTTGATAATCTTTGAGGTAAAACCATTTACGGATCTCAGGAAATAAACACCAGATGCCAGGTGTTCCGTTGAGATATCTATTGTTTTACCCCCTGCTATTTGTGCGCTTCTGATTTGTTTCCCTTGATTGTCGAATAGGGTCACAATGTCGCTTTGAACCTGATAGTTTTTTACAGAAATCAGACTGCTAAAAGGGTTCGGGTACACCAGTAAGCCATTCTTCGAGACCACATCAGGTTGTATGCCTAATTCATCTCCTAACGAAACGCTTGCAATGTTGGTCTCAATCGGATCTTCATAATCAAAGTAGATGAAGGCCTTGTTGTCTATCTGATCTCCCACATTGGAAAAGCCTTTCACAACGGCTGCCTCGTAGTTAATGTATCCCTTCGAACCTTCTGGGTCAGTGGCACTGTCAGGGAGATAAATGTTGTTAAATGTCCACGTTAGAATGTTGTTCCGAACGTGTAAATCATAGAATTGCCTATGACTTGTTCCCTTAACGCGGATATATCGTAATGGGAGTCGTGGATCAATTGTATCTATTACCGTCACCTTTTTCGCAGAAGCAGAACCTACGTTCTGGAAGTGTATGGTGTACTCAATCTGTTTTACCGGCTTGTATATCTCGCCTTCGGGCATGCTTTCTTTGAAATTAGGATCAAACGGGGAGCGGACTTTGCGAATCAGGGTGTCTTTGTTGTTTGCTGGAAATGAGTCCTTGAGCATTAGATCAAGGTAGTATCTAATTGTATCACCTTTTACAATTTTGACTGGATTCAGAAGCAATCGAATTAAGATCTGAGTGTCCTGCAACTGTTTTAAAGGGGCTATTTTGAACGTCACTGTATCGCCTGATCTGGCGTGATTGGGATTATCTATTTTAGTAATCCGCCGATCAAAGATGACCTGTGCGTAGGTTGTATCACTTACGTAATAAGCCGAGTTGTTTTGGACCCGAATGCTCAGTGAATGCCACCGCCCTCGAATGGCTGACCCGCCATTTAAGGTGGCCTGGAGGTCAAATGTTCTTTTAGGTTTGTAGGGGAACTGGATTTTATAAGTGCTGTCTTTTTTTGCGTTGGTTATGCGCACCTTATCTCCTCCGCAAGAGGCGCTAGCATGAATTTGTTTAAAGGTTTCGATGGTGTAATCTTCTCGGGCCAAAACGATCATGCTAAAGAGGCCTTCACGGTCAGTAATAGCATTATTGAAGTTTGTTGTGTCCGATAAAATGCGATTGTGAATCGGAATATCACCGGGCCCAAACTCGCAATCGTCATCAAGATCGAGGTAACACCTACCAACAATTGTGGCGGTTTGGTCAATGTCGATCTCATGTAGTCTGGATTTCCACTTATGTCCACCGAGGTCCTCCCTGGTCGTTATGTATATTTTACTTCCAATAACCTTCATCTTATCCAGGGTAAACACGGGTAGAGAAGTGCTTAGGGTGCTGGTTTGTCCGTTCATATGCCTGTTGATGCCATCGTTTGAAAGAAACCAGATCGCCCTATCCAGAACATTGACTTCTGACAGCCAAAGACCATTGTCTTTTACAAGCGTTGAACGAAACGAATTGTTGGTCATGATGGTCACATGTTTCTTGTATGGACTATATCTTGTCAAATAGCCATATATACGCTTTCCGTTGTTTTTTAACAGTCCTCGGTACCACCCATCATTTGGAATACGTTTTATCAGGCTTTTGTTGTGAAACACCAGAATCGTGTCTTCGTTCGTGGTGTTGTTATGTGTAAACAGGAACAGGCTGTCTTTGATCCCGCCAACATAATGAATCTCATCCACAACTACCGAAGGAAGATTTATTGGGTTTAACTTGTTACCATCCCAGGCAACGCACCTGTCGGTCGGTGATGTACCCAGGCTGTCAAAAAGCCCGGAGATGAGTAGAGTTGTGTCAAAAACGGACATATGAATCCAATGTCGCCACGCCTTTTTTATGGAATCCCGATGTGACTGCACGTTTAGTTTTGACGTACCAATGTCAACCCATTTGTTATCTTTTAATCGGGCAACGCTGTTGTAATTGATGGTTCCTGAGCTATCCCATCCGAAGAGCCCGGACACATACAGTTCATTCTTATAGTAGATTCCATTTAAATTTATGGTGTCTCCTCTTCGTGGGACCTCTTTCAGGTGGATGGAGGGCAGGTCCACCCAGGTACTACCGTCATAGTTTCGTACTTCGATGCGTTTTTTGAGGTGATTTACCCGGATGGTGGTTAAATTTCCTTTCGGGTCTTTAAGCATTACGTCTGCTACCCGGTGGTCGATTGAGTTCAAGTCGGAGCCATCAACTCCCGCATACTCAATTGAGTCGATCGGGGTAACTACCTGGCCGTGCAGTGAATTGCTCAGTCCCAGGAGGATTGCGAGTGTTAAAAGGGTGGTTTTTATAATTGCTTTCATAAAAGTTGTGCTTTAAATTGAATATAAGAGGTTGAAATTCAGTCCTATACCTCTTCCGTAGGTGCGGTAGTAGTCCAGTTTATTGAAGGGTGAGACCTTTTGTACGAAATTGAGTGATCCACCCAGCGTCATTCGGTCGTTCAGTCTTTTTAAACAGGTTAGCTCAAAGGAATAACTGAAATTGACCAGGTTCAGGTCGTTTCGGTTAATGGCTTTGATATCGGTTAGGTCCAGCTCATTCAGCACACTTCCTTTTTGGTCAATCAAGAATTCCAATTGAGCTGAAGGTGTTAAAAGAACCTGGAAGTTTCGACCACTCCAAAGAGAGGTTTGAAACCCAAACGGAATACCCAGATAGGCGAAACTCTGACCAGAAGATCCTTGTATAGTTTCCATGGTGTCAGAGGCTGGCACATAACCCGCAATGGTATTGTCGAGGTCATATACGGGTATACTGTCGAGTCTGAAGTTGTAGGTTCCGGAGTTTCCAAACTGGGTAATGGTTAAGCCGGAACGAATGCCGCCTATTTTAAGTGCCTTGTACGAAACAAACAGGTTTGTTTGAAAGCCAAGACTTGGAGACTGTGCCTGATGTAGTTGCTTCAGGTAGTCCGTATGAACATATTCGGATGATTGAGCATTAGCTGCACGTGTTTTCTGCCAACTCAACAATATTCCAGACTGAAGGCCTAGTTGCCATTTTGATGATGGTGGTCCAATCAGGTCGTTAGACGCCTTGTCTGATACCTGCTGGGTGCCAGGAACTAAACTCAATAGAGCGCCAGGGAATTCTAAAAGGTCGGCCTCAGGGGGTATTGAATATGAAAAGTTTAGAATTCCCGGCGCATTTTGTCTGAAGTACCTATGAAATGTTAGCTCCAAAAGCTCGAACGCATGCTCTCGATTGGAGGTCCTGGAGTCTTCGATTTGTTTGGTTGTAGAACTTTTTAGTTTTTCTTCCGGTGCTGGATAGTCTTTAGTAGTTGCAAAAGCCTCTTGTTGGGTGGGTTTGTTTTGTATGGATGAATCGTTGTAGGACGGACCAAATACTCCGGTGTCAGAGGTTCCCAATTGCACAGAGTTGCCGGGAGTTGGTTCGCTGGCATATGTAAATGGTAAGGTCTGCGGCGAATCTGGTTTCGTCAGTGTGTTTCCACGAAAGAAACCGGTGCCTATAATTAAGACCAATAGTAAATCTACCGCCAGGGAGTAGGATGTCTTCTTCTTTGTATTCCGTTCAAACGCCTCGAACGACGACCTGCTGGTTTTGAGTTCGAAATGTTCAAATTTATCTGCTAACGGGCTTTTGTGTTTGTCATGAAACATGTTTTGCCTCCTTTCTTTTTAATATGATCCGAAGCTGTTTTCTGGCTCTGGATAAACGCGATCGACTGTTGTTTTCGGTAATGCCCAGGGACTTTGAGACCTCCTTATGGGAGTATCCATCAATGGAGAATAGGCATAATACCACCCTCAATTCTGTTGGCAAATGCCCTATAGCGGCAAGTACTTCGTTGGCCGAAAACTGCTCAATCTCCTCTTCGGCAATGTCTTCTTCAACCGGTTCCCGCCAGTCATCTTCATAACTCAGCAGGGTTGGGTGTTTCTTCCGGAGGAATTGTAGAGAATTGTTTATTACGATGCGCGTGAGCCAGGTGGACAGTCGGGAGTTTGATTTAAACGCGCCTAATTTCTCAAAAATGGTTATAAAGCTTTCCTGCATAAGGTCTTCTGCATCATCCAGATTGTGAATGTATCGCATGGATACCGCCAGGAGCTTAGGATGATATTTTTCATAGAGAGTCTTACAGGCCAACCGGTTGTTTGCTACACATTCACGCACAAGAAGGGCTTCATCTTTAAGAAAATCTTCCTGAGTGAAATCACGTTTAGGTAACTTTTCTGATGCGTAATGTGTCAAAGTGAATTGCATTTATCTCTTAGATGCACAGAATGCAAAACGTTGCAAGCTACCCGCTTGGCCGACCCATATAAATGGCGTTAGTCTATGGAGTAAAGTCGTCACAAGGATGGCTGTATTCCTTTGTTTTGCTCATTTGAAGATGGAATAAAGTTAATAGATATTTGGGCATATGGCTGACAAACGACCTGCTTGTTACATAAATCTTACTTGTTGTCATTCACGGTACACGCAATCAGGTCATCTGATCAATATCCTACGATAGAACGTCACAAGTCTCTAATTAATCCATATCCATATCGTATACTTGGTTGTTAACACGTAAATTAGCGAGTGCTTTTGTATAATCCGGGTATTTCAACCCTGCTTTCAGCTTAGTAAAAAGGTCTTTTTACTAGATACATCACTCGCCAAATGACTCGATTCGTCCTTTTTCTACTGCTTTGCTGCTTCTTTAGCCTGTTCGGTTTTGGTCAAGGCAGTCGATATGCAGTCACGTGGTTTCAGTCAAATGAAGGGTTGAATGCCCCAACAGTTTACGATGTAAAGCAAGACCATCGTGGTTTTTTATGGATAGGTACAAACAACGGACTATATCGATTCGATGGTGAAAACTTTAGGCCGTATGGCGTCCAGGATGGATTGACCGACCTCGACATTTTTATGGTTAGTGTTGACGAAGAGGACTTCGTATTGGTTCATAACTTTCGCAATACACATGATGTGATTTGTAATGGAGAAGTCGTGAGGAATCGGGTGCATGACTCCATGAACCTTAGTAACAGCCACAGCCTTGGATCGTACCTTGGAGGATATGAATTCGCGTCTGCCGAGAAAGGAACAAACTTCGTGCAAGTGGTAACGTATAACAAATGTCAGGTTGCCCGTGTCAAAACAGTTCGATTCGCAAAAAACGCAAAGATACAGGCCTTGAAATCCCATCAGAACTGCACGGTTGCCATATGCAGCGAGGGAATCAAAACGGTGTATTACGTTATTAATAATTGCAAAGTCGTAACAAAGGACGTGGTGCCCACCGGATTTCAATTTGTATCACTCCAATCCGATGGAGACGTTGGTGGGTATTGGTTCTATGACTTCTTTAGTAAGGAGCTTAGTCGTTTTGTTTTGTCGGAGTCTTTATCGCTAGAGAAGGACTATTCGATTAAAACCGATAAAAGTGTGAAGAATGTAGTAGAGTTAGGCCGGGAGGAGATATGGGCGACCCTCGTTGCCGGAGGAATGGTGAGGCTAAAAGGAGAGGAGACCTCACAAGTTCTTTTGCCCGAATACAGTATTAACACAGTGTTTAAGGATCGAGACGAAAACATTTGGGCAGGCACCGGCCGCGATGGTTTGGTTAAGTTGGAGGACCATGGTGTTGTGAACTACGGATTAAAGGAATTAGAGATTTCGGATCAGGTGACAACCATAGAAGAAGGTGATTCAGGATCGATTTATCTCGGGTTCGATAAGCTTGGTATTTGTGAATTTGGTACAGGAATCAAACAGAAATGGACGTTACACACCAATTCAAAATTGATAAATCGAAGAGTTCTGGATATTGAAAGATTGGGCAATGGAGCGATCTGGTGTGCTACGGATGAAGGACTCTTTACAATGAACTCTGACAGCGGCCATTTTTTATACACACCGGTTACTGCGTGTGGTAAAACAATTTCTCGTCTGGGAGACTCCGTATTCATGTCTACCTGTGGGAGTGTTGAGGTATATGATCTGGAGACCAATATGGTAGGGAGGATTTGGGATTCGAGAGCCATTACCACAAAATTGGATGAGAACAAACAGAACCTGTTAATAGGTACCACTCGTGGACTCTATTCCAAATCTCTTACAGATGACTCGGTGGTTGAGTTCAAATTACTGTCCAATCGTAAGATCCAGGATATTGCAATCGCCCAGAATAAACTTGTTCTGGCAACCGACTCCGGATTGTGCATCTTGTACAGAGATTCGAGTGTAACCTACATAACGTCTAATGAAGGACTCACGGGTAACAGTTGTTCGAAGGTGGTATTGGACGCAAATAGCCTTTGGTTGGCTACATTTTCTGGTCTAAGTTGGATTCAGTTTAACGACTCCTGGGATCAATATTCCATAACAGGAATAACGCGATACAGTGGTTTGTCGTCGAATAACGTTAATGACGTTTTGGTTAATGGGGATACGGTATGGGTGGCAACCAATAAAGGGTTGAGCCTGGTGAGAAAAAGCGCCATTAAAACAAACAAGAAGCTCACCATTAATATTATCGGGTTGTCGAGTGGAGGACAAGAGCACAACCCCTCCGGCCAGCTGGAATTGAAGCCGGGGAGTAAAGACTTTCAGATATCCTTTGCTGCCCTGGCCTTTGGGCACCAGTTGAAATATATGTACCAACTGAATCCTGTGTCTGATACATGGAACTACACTGCAAACACAATGGTGAACTATCGTGGCTTAACTCCAGGTAAGTACGTGTTTAAGGTACGAGCCGTTGATGTTCTTGGAAACATGAGCGCCCCCGGCAATTTGCATGTGGTAATTAAGCCTTATTTCTATGAAACGAGTTGGTTTCAATGGTCTTCCAGCATACTCGTTTTGATCATAGTGCTTTCTTCATTCTATTGGTACAACGTTCAGGCAAGGGAAAAAGCGCTGAAAAAGGACGAGTTAAACCGAAGGATGTCCGCTCTGGAACTCGAAGCCATCAAGGCCCAGATAAACCCTCACTTTATTCATAATGCCTTGAGTTCAATTCAGTATACCATAATGGAGAATAAAAAGGACGAGGCAGAAAAACAATTGGGCATGTTTTCTCAATTGATCCGTGATACACTCGATTTTTCTAAACTCGATTTTATAAGTATTACAAACGAGATTGAATACCTTGAGCGCTACTTGACTATGCAGCAACTCCGGTTCAAAGATCAGTTGGTGTACAGTATATCCACCAGCCTAGAATCAGTTTCAAGACATTCGATTCCTTCCATGCTGCTTCAACCACTAGTGGAGAACGCCATAAAACATGGTATGCGCGACAGTGTCGAAGGGAAGTCTAGAATAGAGGTTCGATTTGTCGAAAATGAAACAGAAATAATCTGTGAGATCGAAGACAATGGCAAAGGAATTGACAACAAGGCGATTGGCACCAAATTTGTGCCTTCAGGAACAGATATTACAAGTACAAGAATTGGGACGTATAACGCTCTGTATAATCTCGATGTTACAATAGAGTATCGCAACAAGGAAGAAACCATGCCAGATACTCAGGGAACCATCGTTTCCGTTACCATTCCAAAACACAACAAAGTAAATGCACGATGAGGGTTGCTATAATTGAGGATGAAATAGACAGTAGGAAGATAATTAAGTCGTTCTTAAATGATATGCCCGTAGATGTAACGGTGGTTGGTGAAGCAGGTCGGGTTTCGGAAGCCATTGAGCTATTGTCTCATACCGACGTGGACGCCGTGCTGCTCGATGTACAGTTGCCAAACGGAACGGGTTTCGATATTTTGGAAGGCTTGGACGCCGTAGACTTTAAGGTGATTTTTATTACCGCTTATGATTCCTATGCGATTCAAGCAATTAAACATAGCGCCTTAGACTACCTCTTGAAGCCGCTAAACCGGAAAGATTTTGGACTGGCAATGTCTAAGGTTTCGAAGAAGGCCGAGGTAAAGGTAAACATGGATAGGGTACAGGAATTGTTCAAACAACTGGGTAGGGACAACATGGAAAAGATTCGACTACCTACCCTGCACGGCTTTAAGTGGGTAAGATCGGGCAATGTGGTTCGGTGCGAAGCCGATAAGAGTTATACCTATTTTTTCCTTACCGATGAATCTAAAGTTGTGGTTTCCAAAACAATGAAAAAGTTTGAGCCGATACTCTTGGAACATGGCTTTATTCGTGTTCATCATTCGTATATGGTAAACCCCGCGCACATTGTTGAATACAAAAGGGGAAGAGGTGGTGATTTGATCATGTCTGATGGCTCGCGGGTCAGTGTGTCTGAAAGCAGAAGAACCGAATTATTGGACAGGTTGACTTGAATAAGGAGATAATACTGTTTAGAACCTGCTAACCTAGGCCGATCGCAGTGTGTTTGTAGGATTCGTCAGGAAGTATTGCAGTGCATCAAACCCGTTTAACGTCGTTTGGGTCTCTAATTGCATGTTAAGTTTTTCTATAATCCGGATCGAGGCAATGTTTTCGGTATAAACAATACACACAATTTTTGGAAAGTGGAGGTGAGTAAAGCCATACTCAAGAACAGCTTCAGCCGCTTCCGAACCAAATCCCTTGCCCCAGTATTTCTTGTGATACCTCCAGCCTAGATCAATCTCTCCCCTGTACTTCTTAAATCCACAGAAACCAATAAATTCATCGGTGTCTTTTAATGTCACCGCGTACCTCGACCACCCGAGCTCATTAAAGCTGGTCATGCACTCCTCAACGTAGTTTTTTGCTTCCATTTGACTCTGAGGTTCCCCATTGCCAATGAACCTCATTACCTCTGGATCAGAAACTAATTCGGCATAAGAGTCTACGTCGGTCAAGGCAAAACTTCGGATCAAAAGTCGTTTAGTTTCTATCATGTTTGAGAAGGTCCACAATATACATGAGATTTACTACTTTGGGGTAGAGTTTAAGGTTACAAACCACAAAGTTGTATTAGCGAAGGGCGCAACGGCTTATTCATTCTACATAGTTGCAGAATCTGACATTGGCCATTGATAGAATCGTCGGAATTTGTGAACATGGAAAAAATCAACTTTAAACTTTTAATACTGTTGGCCCTTACGTTAGTATCGAGTTGTAGAGATGATACAGAGACCATTCAAGTCCATGATGAGCACAAATACACGTGTACCTTGAAGGGACTTGTGTTAGATGAGCTGGATAATCCGGTTCCGGGTGCCACCATAGAATATCAGGGGACACTGTCTGTTACAGACAAGTTTGGATTTTACGTATTCGAGAACGTTAAGGTTAACGACAAACACAATTTTCTTTCGGTCCATAAATCGGGCTACTTTGATGGATGCAGAAGCTTCAGAGCGCACAATAACATGGTGTTGACGCACACAACACAGTTAGTCAGGCAAAACCTTAGTCATTCGTTTGCGAGTTCCACTCAAACAAAGATAACGGCAGGAGAAGTCGAACTGGACTTTCCGGCAGATGCGATAGTGGATGAAGCAACCGGCAGACCCTATCATGGTGATGTTCGGGTTGCCATTCATCACATAGATCCAATAGAACTGAGTTCTGCCATCCAAATGCCAGGCGACCTGTCGGCGTTGGATGAAAACAACGAACTTATTCTGCTTCGCAGCTATGGAATGGTTAATGTGGAATTGAGGTCGCCGTCGGGAGACAGGCTTCAGATAAAGGAAGGGAATACGGTTACTATGACAACCCAAATTCCCAAAGAGCTCCTATCTGAAGCACCAGATGAAATTCCAATGTGGCATTTTAATCAGGATAATGGTCTATGGGAGAAAGAAGGAGAAGCACAAAGAGAAGGAGGAGCTTATGTGGCAAAGGTCCCACATTTTAGCGCCTGGAATTACGACGACCAGGAAGAGTCTGTTGTTGTGACGGGCAGAGTGGTGGACCAAGATGGTAAGCCACTCGCGTCCACCCATATTCTAATTTCAGCAGTTAATACAAGTTGGGGAGGACATGGAAATACTGATGCAAATGGATTTTTCTCAGGACGGGTAACCAGAGGAGCGTTGCTCAATGTAAGTATTCTGGGAAGGTGTAGAGGAGATAAAACTGTAGCAGCACAGATTGGGCCGTTTGACCGTGACACGGAAATCGAAAACATCAGGGTAAATCTGGCTGATCATGGCGAAATGGGTTTGCTGGTTGCCGGCATGCTGGTTGATTGTAACGGGGAGGGGTTGACGGAAGCCGTGGTTCGACTAAACGGAAGAAACATGTTGGTTGAAGGAGGAGAGCTAAATGTTATGTTGCCATATTGCTCGGTAAGACCGTCTTCAATCAGTTTGGTAGCGTTTGATAGGAGTACCTTAAAAGACACGCGAAAGACGTTTGAGGTAACGGCAAACCACATGGACCTTGGAAGTATTATGGTTTGCGGAGAGGACGAAGAATTTGTAGAAGTGAAATGTTCGGCATTGAACCTCGATCGGTTTCTGACGGACGACGTGAAGTTACATCAAAACGGGCCTAATGCGGTTAAGTTACAGGGTTACCGATGGGGAGGCTCGCCCAGTGACTATTGTAATTTTGTGTTTCAGTCCGATACCTTAAGGGAAGGCACGTTCCCCCTTAGTATCGCAACAATAAGAATATCTCAGAACAATGATGATCCGGGATATCCCAGGTTGTATAGAAATGGTAACTACGGGACTCCTCAACCAGGAACGATTACAATCGTAAACAACAAGGCAAAATCAAGGTGGGAGGGGACGTACACAGCGACATTGGTAGAGTACATTTCCGAAGAAGTTGAAACGTTTACCGGAAGTTTTAGGATGAAGTATTAATCCGCGCTTTTCTTAGGTGTACGGTTTTGACCCATGTACTTGTGTTAGGCTAAGCAGGCGTCACATTGGCCCAACAACAGAATTTGAGCCTGGTCAATTTGATGGTTAAGATGATTTGGTATGGGGATGTTCAAACTTAAACATTCCACCTTGCCGCATTCGTTGCATTGGAAGTGAGGGTGGGTGTCAAGGTGCTTCTCTGCTGAGCAGTCGTGGCACTTGGCATACCATCTCAAACCATCGGAACCATTAAAAGAATGTAGCTTGCCCTCCTGCTCCAGACGGTCCAGAATTCTGTATACCGTGGTTTTGTTCATGGAGTGTTTCAGCTGTTTAACAAGCTCAACCACGGAGATGGCATCCTGGCCTTGTTCGAAAATATTCCACAAGGATCGAACCGACGCAGTTTGTCTGACAATTCCCATGGTGCAAAATTAATGCAACTATGTTGCATTAAAAATACCTTTTCATACATTTGCAACCCAGTTGCAATAAGATAGAGTGATCCAGTTATTTCCAATTCAGAAACAAAAGAGGTGCGACCTGGTAGGCGCCCTGGCCAGTGGTTTGTGTTTGATACACTGCCTGGCAACTCCTTTAATATTTATTGCACAATCATGCACGGCAGTCTGTTGTAGAACAAGCCCTGAATGGTGGAAGTGGATCGATTATTTTTTTCTGGTGATCTCCTTTGCAGCAGTCTACAGATCCAACCAAATTACCGGAAAACCTTGGGTAGGAAAAGCCTTGTGGATTAGTTGGGTAGCCATGCTGCTCGTAATTCTGAACGAACGGATAAGCCTGCTTCCACTGCCCGAGTTTGTACTCTATGCACCCGCTTTGGCCTTGATCGTGTTGCACGTGTACAATCAAAAACACCACCGACGGGATGAAAACTGTATCCACGATGCGTAGATTGACCGGGAAAATGCAGATTGCGGACACATTTAAGTGGAGATGGGCACTGGTTGCCAGTTGGTGTAGTTTGCAGACATGCCGAAACAGCACCATAAAAAAGCCCAACCGGGTGGTTGAGCTTGTTGTACATAAGAGGTCTTTTTTCAGTATCAATCTGACGTGGAGTGTCGTGGGGGTCAGGTGAAACTTACGATTAACCAATAGTAGAAAGGTATTCCAAGCATCACATTAATAGGAAATGTAATGCCTAAGGCCATGGGTAGATATATACTCGGATTTGAATCTGGGACGGCTTGTTTCATTGCTGCTGGAACAGCAATGTAAGAGGCGCCTGCGCCCAAAATGGCAAAAAGAAGCTGATTGCCCTGGGAATCGGTTATCTGCGAGGCTATCAGTAAGGCCAGCAAACCATGCAGAAAAGGCATGAAACTGGAGAACAAGAAAGGGGATATTCCCTTCTTCATTATGGACGACAGTTGTTTGCCACTGCTAAGTCCCATGTCTAGTAAAAATATAGCTAGAAAACCCTTAAAGATATCCGTGGTGAAAGGCTTGATGCCCTGAGCCTGTTCCGGGCTGGCCAGGAAGCCAATTAGCAGACTTCCTATGATCAGAAAGACACTTCCATTGGTGACTGAGTGAGATATCAGGCCTGAAACATTCATGTTCAGTTTAGACGATCCGCTCTTGAAGTAGTTAATCAACAATACCCCAACAATGATGGCCGGAACTTCCATAAAGGCCATTACCGCCACCATGTGACCATTGTAAGAAAGAGCTTCAAGCTCGAGAAAGGAGACCGCCGTTACGAAGGTGACAGCACTAACCGAACCATAGGAAGCTGCAATAGCTCCAGCGTTAGAAATACCCATCTTCCTTTTCAACAGGAAAAAGGTGCCAATTGGAATAAAA
>JAEPQQ010000084.1 GCA_017640445.1 Bacteroidia bacterium
GTGTCAATCCTTTCCGTTGCTGACCACAGACGATTTTCCATCTGCATCCCAAAAGGAGAAAGATGAGTGTGACATAAACGTTTAGTAATCACATCTTTAAACCTGTTCTCAAGTGGCCTTTTGTGTACAAAATGGCTCAAAAACACCCATTTTGGCGTCGTTTTTCGCCACTTTTTTACCTAAGCATACGAGTCGAATTTGGTAGGGGAGAAGCTTAATGATTTAGTAATATGAAAAGGCGAATTTTAACCTTAGATTTGGGCATTCAAACTACACCCTTTCCACAAATCAGTCAGAATTTTTGTTTCGTTGTCAGGAATTGGTTTTCGATGCGACTAAAACTCCATAATCAAAAATTATAATTTTTATTAGTATGAAACGGACACCTTTACTTTTGACTTTAGTAATGGCGCTCACAGGTATGATTTACCTTCAATCGTGTAAAGACGACGACGGTACTGAGCCAGAGCCAACTACTAACAACGAGTTCATTGCCGATGATGCCACATTTGCCAATTGGGCATCGTGGGATTTGGTTGACACTAAGAATGGAGTAGACCCTGCACTTGGAGGAGCTCATGCCGGAAACGACAGCACCGCTGTACGTAAAATTTACGTGAAAGACGGTCAGAAAGCCGTTAACGGTGCCTATCCCGTTGGAACCTTGGTTGTAAAACACATGAAGGCCGATAGCGCTGAAATGATTACAGCTATGGCAAAACGAGGAAATGGCTTCGACGCTGCCAACAATGATTGGGAGTACTTCGTAATTCAGGCAGATGGAAAAATCGTTGTAGATGGCGGTACTACCATGAGAGGTAGCACAGGCCTTATGAACGGTATGTGTGTAGGCTGCCACGCTAAGGCAACTACAGACTACATCTTTACTGAATAAAACAAAAGATGTCTAATTACGTAATTGGGCGGCCGTAAGGTCGCCTTTTTTTGTTCCATGAAAAACCAAATGCAGCGTTCTGACCTCATCGGGTGTCTAATGCCCGTAGCGCATTACGTCAACTATGATTAACCACTCTCAAAACTTCACTCGACCAGCCAGACTTGGCTTTGTAGTGATAGTGGTGCTACTTCAAACATTTCTAACCCCAATAACTACATACGGACAGAAAGAAGCCAACATCTGGTATTTTGGCAATCTGGCCGGTCTCGACTTTAACTACACTCCTCCTAAGGCACTGACCAATAGTGCAATGAATACGCTCGAAGGTTGCGCAAGTATTGCAGATGCATCCGGAAAACTCTTGTTTTATACCGATGGCATCAAAATTTGGGATAAAACACACAACAGAATGAAAAATGGAACCGGCCTTAAAGGGCACAGTTCCTCAACACAGTCGGCGGTTATTGTTCCAAAGCCTGGCTCAACCACCAACTATTACGTGTTCACTGTAGACGGTACCACGGGCTTCGGTCAGGGAGGGTACTACAACGAAGTAGATATGTCTAAAAATGGAGGAAATGGAGAAGTGATCCTAAAGAATCAGGTTCTGATCCAATGGTCAACCAGGTATCCATACGAATCCATAGGAGCTACAACCCATGGCAATGGCAGAGACTTTTGGGTGTGCTATGTCGATGAAGACTCAGCCTTAAAGTCGTTTTTGGTCACCCCTAAAGGCGTACAAACAACTCCGGTGGTTAGTAAGCCCGGTAACATTCACACGGGCAACCGCATTACAACGTACATGAAGTTTTCTTCAGACAATAAATATATGGTGTATGGTGCGTCTGGTGATGGTTTAAAATTGGTTCAGTTTGATGACCAAACCGGCCAATTTAAGAAGGCAATAACCATTGACAAAAACTACTCCTATGGAGTTGAGTTTTCGCCGAATTCGGAACTTCTCTATACCAGCAGAGGATACCAGTACGATATAACCTCCTTTGATTCAGCGACAATAAATAAATCAAGGTACTTGTATTATGGGACTACCAGCAGTGCATGGGCCGCTGTTCAACTAGGGCCAGATGGTAGAATATATACGGTCGCCGGCTCTAAGGGATGGTCCAGCAAAATAGGATTTATAGGCCAGCCAGATAAGAAAGGGAGTGCGTGTGAATTTTATGCCGATACCTTAGACGTTGGAGGGACGGTTCTCTTAGGTCTACCAACATTTCTCCAGACTTACTTAGACCCCAATTTTAATGTAAAAGGAAACTGCTACGGCGACACTACCCGTTTTGTGATAACGGAGGCAAATGACATAGATTCGGTTACCTGGTACTTTGGAGATTCAACTTCAATCACTGTAAAGAAGGCGGCTGACACAATTCGATATGGTCATCTGTATAAGAAACCAGGTGAATATGAGACCAAAACAGTGTTTCATTTTAAAGATAGAAAAGATACGACGGTCAAACACATTGTCATCCGCGACTTTTTGGCAACTGGAACATTTTTGGGGAAAGACATCCATAAGTGCCGGGGAGATACCGTGAAAATTGATCTTGATCACTGGTCGTTTGAAAGCTACCAGTGGAGTACAGGCGATTCCACAAAAGAAGTGCAGATTGACAGTCCGGGAGTTTATTGGGTACGAGCATTCCCTCAATTCAAATGCTATTATACAGATACAATTCGTGTGACCGACTACGTCAACGACGAGATTCCAGACAAGTTGAAGCTGGGTGGAGACAGGATCAAATGTCCGAAAGACAGTATTAAATTAAAGGTTCATGGGTCATTTAACCGATATGCGTGGAGTACCGGAGATACAACGCAAGAATTGACTACGATCGATTCGGGGATGTTTATTGTTCGTGGGTACAATCACGACATTTGTTTCTCGCGTGATACGATTCAGGTAAACTCATACCCTGATGCCATTCCTGATCTTGGACCAGACTCAAACCATTGCTCCGTTTCAGATGGAAAAATCAGAATAGGAGACTTAGACAACCCATTTGCTGCCTACTCATGGAACACCGGTTCAACCGATCCCTTCATATTTAGTGACACCACCGGAACATTCATCCTAACCGTTTCAAATAAATATGGTTGTGAAGGTTCGGATACCATTGATCTTTGGTTTGCATCGGGGCCACCCATTGTAAGCCTGGGCGGAGATCGGCTATTCTGCGATTCACTGCCAAACGATAGCTTTATTCATGTCAAAAACACGGGTGACGAGGCCGTTTACAAATGGTTAAACAACTCCACAGATTCCAGTCGTTTAATTGAACATGTTGGGCCATATAAGGTAGTGGCAACCAACGCTTGTGGAACGGGTACCGATAGCATTAACATCCGAATACTTGAGAGCCCAACCATTGCCATGCCTTCTGGCTTGGATACGAACTTCTGCGATTCTGTGGCCACCCTTGTCAAACCAGATGTGACGGGAGATTCGCTGCGTTTTTCCTGGAATACGGGCGATACATTGTCCGAAGTTTCAATCAAAAAACCGGGACACTACCAAGTGATAAGTGTTAATCAATGTGGGCAGGATACGGCCAACGTTACTATGCATCTTGCATATACGCCAACCAACAAAACTGTTGTGGATACTTCCATTTGTATACCTATTAACCATACCTTACGGTTGGAGGCAATTGATACATTCAATACGTATCAATGGTTAAGAGATGGTCTGGAGGTTTCCGACTCAGATTCCATAGTGATTGCTGGGGATGGAAGGTACACACTTAAGGTTGAGAATTATTGTGGAATATACCGTGATACGTTTATAATCAAACCGTTGGAAATCCCTAAGGTAAACCTCGGACCCGATATGGAAGCTTGCGACAAGGTGGAGGCAACCCTGAGCACAGGAAATCCAAATAATGAAGAAGAATATGAATGGTCTGGATTACAAACCACACCAGTTATTGACATAAACCAACCAGGAACCTACTGGGTGCGAGTGTCCAATGTGTGCGGAATGGATTCTGACACCATAGAGGTCCGACTACATTCTACGTCTACACCTATTTTACCTGACGATACCCTTATTTGCGATGTGGAAACAATGGAATTAGATGCTAGCATTCCTGGCGATCACAATACCTATAAATGGAATAATGGTGATGAAACTCCGGTAACCGTAATTAAGGCGGACGGATGGTACAACGTTCAAGTGAGCAATCCATGCATGTCGGAGTCGTATGCGGTTAAAGTAAGTTTTAGGTCTACACCAGTAAAAGTACTGAGTCCCGAACATGTTTACTGCGATACCGTCAGCATAACCGAGCTTACTGCAGGTCTGACGAACAACGACGAGACGTATCGGTGGTCAAACAATCAGGAAACACGTTCCATCCAGGTGGATGAGGCTGGCTCGTATTGGGTGGATGTATCAAACGGGTGCGGCGCTATTCGCGATAGCACGGAAATAAGAATCTCAATATCGCCCGAGGTCAACTTGGGAGAAGATACCTCACTTTGTGGCGAGTTTGCATATGAACTGGATGCGGGAAATCCAGGAATGCAATACGAATGGAGTCCGGAAGGAGAAATAACCCAAACGATTTTGGCACGAAAACAGGATGTCTACTCCGTAGTGGTAACCAATGCAGATGGCTGTCAGGGGCACGACCGTTTTGAAATTACCGATGAGTGTAGAACCCGATTCTATTTGCCAAATGCTTTTAGCCCAAATGGAGATAATCTGAACGATATCTTCAAACCAAGTTTTGTGACGAATGTGGACCAATATCAGATGGAAATCTTCAATCGATGGGGGGAGTTACTGTTTGTGAGTGACCGGTTGGAAGAAGGTTGGGATGGGAGCTATCAGGGTGAAGAATGCCCAATTGGACTGTATACCGTCTTAATCAAATACTACAACCACGAAAAAGGAGGATTTGAACGCGGCCAGAATCAGGTAATGTTGTTGAGATAAGCCCTTGTGAGAACGGGGTCTTGATGAATTTCATCACTTTTTTATACCGGCTATCACAAATTTAGGCATCGGATGTTGCGAGAGATTAACTTCTATGCTCAAACAAATCAGCAATGAGACCATTAACTAAACCCAACTGGTTTAAACTAAGAATATACATCCCATTTGTAGTTCTGCATCTTACCCTGTTTACCTCAACCGTTTACGCCCAAAAACAAGCCAATATTTGGTATTTTGGAAATAAAGCGGGTCTTGACTTTAACTACAGCCCACCCAAAGCACTAACCAATAGTGCCATGAATACGGCGGAAGGCTGCGCCAGTGTGGCTGATGGAAACGGTAAATTACTGTTCTACACAGACGGAATCACCATTTGGGACAAGACACACAGTGTAATGAAGAATGGAAGCGGCCTCAAAGGGCATTATTCTTCAGCACAGTCAGCCGTTATTGTCCCGAAGCCCGGTTCAAACACCAATTACTATATCTTTACTGTTGATGGTAGCTCAGGTAGGCGCCAAGGATGCCACTACAATGAAGTAGACATTTCGAAAAATGGAGGAAATGGAGAAGTGATCCTAAAAAACCAGGTTTTAATTAATTGGAGTGGGTATCTCTTTGAGTCTATTGGAGCAACCTCCCATGCAAATGGTCGGGACTTCTGGGTGTGTTATGCCGATAGGGATTCTTCGCTTAAGTCATTCCTGGTCAGTTTTACTGGTGTACAGACCACTCCGGTGGTTAGTAAACCCGGGAATATCCACACTGGAAATAGTTGGTCTTTCTATATGAAGTTCTCTTCTGACAACAAATACATGGCTTACACCCCAACGAGGAAAGGCCTTCGATTGGTTCAATTTGACGATCAAACAGGTAAATTCAAAAAGGCAATAACCATTGACAATAGTCCACTTGACTACGGAATGGAATTTTCACCGAACTCCAAACTGCTCTATACTAGTCGCGGGTATCAGTACGACATTTCCTCTTTTGATTCCGCGACAATAGCCAAATCGAAGTACTTCTATAATGGAGGTACCAACTACTATCAGGCGATCCAACTTGGCCCGGATGGAAGGATGTACACCGCCGCTGGCTCTAGGGGAGGCACAAGTAAAATTGGTTTTATTGGACAGCCGAACAAAAAAGGCAGCGGGTGTCAATTTTATCCTGACACCATTGATGTCGGAGGGCGAATGGTTTTAGGTCTACCAACGTTTTTACAGTCGTATTTGGACCCCAATTTTAATGTGAAAGGAACATGTTATGGTGATACGACACACTTTCTTGTCACTGAAACTAAAGACTTAGATTCGGTTACCTGGTATTTAGGTGATTCAACTGTCCATACTGCTCTAAGGTCTGATACGATCCGGTACGGCCATCTATACAAGAAGCCAGGAGAATATGATACGAAGACTATTTTTTACTTTAAGGATAGGTCAGACACCATTGCAAGAAGTATCCTCATTCGGGACTTTTTGGCGACAGGTGAATTTCTAGGAGAAGACTTATTAAAATGCCGAGGAGATACAGTAAAAATCAATCTTAATAATTGGACGTTTGAAGGATATCAATGGAGCACAGGGGATTCGACAAAAGAAGTACTTATAGATAGCCCTGGAGTGTATTGGGTTCAGGCCTTTCCAGAGTTCAAATGTTTTTATACGGATACAATTCGGGTTGTGGATTACTCCAATGATGAGATCCCAGGTGAACTACATCTTGGGAAGGACAAATCTAAGTGTCCAGTTGATACCATACGCATTCAATCTAAAGAGTCATTCAAGAGATACGTTTGGAGTACAGGAGATACCACTAACGTTTTGACAACAGTAGATTCTGGAAGCTATGTGGTTAAAGGATATAACCACGACGTCTGTTTCTCAAGTGATACCATCCATGTTGCCTTTCATCCGGGAGCCTATCCGAACCTTGGACCTGATTCAAGCCACTGTTACACTGCAGACGCCAAGATTCGTGTCGGTGATCTGGACAACTCGTTTGACACCTACACGTGGAATAATGGTTCCACGGATCCGTTCCTGTTTACTGATACTTCCGGACTCTTTGTGCTTGAAGTCTCAAACAAATATGGTTGTATTGGGATTGACAGTGTTCACATCTCAATTACAAACGGAACTCCGGATATTGACTTGGGTGATAATCAGTTGTTCTGCGATTCACTTCCGGTTGATAGCTTTTTATTGGTTAAAAACACGGGTGGCAAGGCCGTTTACACCTGGGGAGATGGCTCGTTGGATACCTCTAAGATCATTAATAGAACCGGCTGGTATCACCTCAAGGCCAAAAATGTATGCGGAACCGACTCAGATAGTGTGGAAGTTGTTTTACATGAGCGCCCGGAATTAGAACTCCCGGCAAACCAAGATACCCTCTTTTGTGATTCAATCAGAAGCACACTTGCACCCATCATATCAGGAACAAAGCCTGATCTTCTATGGAGTACAGGAGATACCAGTAGTTTGTTGGCAATCAAACAACCTGGAACATACCACCTTAAAGCTACCAACCAATGCGGGGTCGACTCACTAAAGGCAACGATTCGTTTGGTACTTACGCCGGATGGAACGCCTTTCGGGGATTCGTCCTTTTGCAAACCCATAAATCAACACTACCAATTGAAAAGAAAGGACAGTATGGATCAATATACCTGGTCGCTACACGGAGCACCTGTTTCAGAGGCAGATACACTCCTTATTAATTCTTCAGGCAGTTATAACCTGATTATCACGAACCACTGTGGTGTTTACAGAGACACATTCAATGTAAAAGAACTCACAATTCCGAAAGTAGACTTAGGCCCTGACATAGATGCATGTGATAGCGTTCGACATACACTAAGCGCAGATATATCGAACAACGAGGAGAGCCTTTTGTGGTCTACCGGAGACTTTATCCTTAGTGTAACCTTAACTCAGGTAGGAGAATACTGGTTACGAGCCCGCAATAAATGTGGGGAAGAGTACGATACGGTGGCAATTCGATTACATCACAAAGTAACACCCAACCTTCCAACCGACACCTTGGTGTGCGATAATACATCGCATAGATTGGACGCCACTATAAAAGGTGATCATAATTCGTACAATTGGAGCACTGGTGAATCAACACCCATCATCGAAGTAAGCCAAGATGGCGTTTATAAAGTTGAGATTGAAAACGCATGTACCACCTACACGATGTCACAGGAAGTTTTGTTCCTAAAACTACCCGTTCAGATCCTTACACCTGGACACGTTTACTGCGATACAGTCAGCACAACGGAGCTTACTGCAGGTCTCACGAACAACGACGAGACGTATCATTGGTCAAACAACCAGGAAACACGTTCCATTCAAGTGGATGAGGCCGGCCTGTATTGGGTGGATGTATCAAACGGATGCGGCACCACTCGAGATAGCACGGAAATACGAATCTCAATATCGCCCGAAGTTAACCTGGGAGAAGACACCTCACTTTGCGGCGAATTTGTCTTTGAACTGGATGCCGGAAATCCAGGAATGCAATACCTGTGGAAACCTACAGGTGAACAAACGCACACTATATTAGCGGATAAGCAACAGGAATACTCTGTTGTGGTAACCAATGCAGATGGCTGCCAGGGGCACGACCGTTTTGAAATTACCGATGAGTGCAGAGCCCGATTCTATTTGCCAGGTGCCTTTAGCCCGAATGGAGATAACCTGAACGACGTTTTCAAACCAAATTTTGTGACGAATGTTGACCAGTACCATATGGAAATTTTCAATCGATGGGGCGAGTTAATGTTTGTGAGCGATCAATTGGAAGAAGGTTGGGATGGAAGCTATCAGGGTGAAGAATGCCCAATTGGATTGTATACAGTCTTAATCAAGTACTACAACCACGAAAAAGGAGGATTTGAACGTGGGCGGAGGCAAATAACACTTCTTAGATAAAGTTTATGCCGTTTGAATGAAACGGTCGCATACAATGGCCGTGGCAATACCTGCATTAAGGCTTTCTGCCGTTCCAACACGTGGAATGGTGATGGCCTGATGATCAAGCGACATCATCCCCTCGGAAATTCCATGGGCTTCACTACCAATTACTATAACGCCCTCTGTGGGTCGATCCATGCTTACAACCGATTGCCCTTGCATAAGTGCGTAGTAAAGGGGCTTGCCTGAAGCATCTAACAATTCCTCGAGGTTCCCATAAATCAGATCTACCCGTCCAAACGACCCCATTGTACTGCTAATCGTTTTGGGGTTGTACAGGTCAACGGTTGTAGAAGAACAAAGGATTTGTTTGATGCCATACCAGTCCGCAATGCGGATGATAGTACCTAAGTTCCCAGGATCGTTAATACCGTCAAGCGCAAGTTGCCAGTTTAAACTGTAGTCCGGAAGAACGTTCTTTTTTTGATGGGCCAAGGCCACCACCGGAGAAGCTGACTTAAAGTACGACATGCGCTCAAGGTCTTTTTTTTCAGCCTGTTCAATCTGCTGCCCCTCCAAAACGTCTTGATTATCCAACAACCATTTGTCCGATGCATAGATCACTTCAATATCAAAGTCGCTGTGGATGAGTTCCCGCACCGACTTTTCGCCTTCAACAACAAATTGGCCGTATTTTTGACGATATTTCTTTACGTGCAGAGACTGAACAAACTTTATGTGACTTTTCGTGATCAACGTATCCTGGATATGTCGCAGGCAAAAGTAATTCTAGTTTTGGTTTGTTCGTTATTTTTTACTTCGTGTAAGTACTCCAAATTGGTACCCGAAGGAGAACACCTTCTCCATAAAAATAGGGTAGAGGGCAACAACGAATCAGCCAGTGAATCCGAGTTGTTGGAACAAGTTCGATTTCAGCCCAATAGGAAAATCCTGGTGATCAAGGCCCATATGTGGGTGAACTACGTTGGGAAGCGAATTGGCTTGAAAAAAATTGGGGAACCACCTGTGTTGATCGATACCAGTGCCATTGCCAGTTCAGCCGAAAGTATGCAGCGATACCTGGTTAAAAAGGGCTACTTCGACAACGAGGTAAGCTACCGAATTGACCAAACACGACTAGCTCGCACCCTTAAATTGAGAAAACAACGGGTATGGTATCAGGTTACGGAAGGACAACCATATTCTATAAAGAAACTGACCTATCACATCGATTCTGACGAGATCAGCCAGTTGATAGCCAATCACCACCTGGAAGCCAAGATTCAGGAAAATACCGTAGTAGATTTTGACAAAATGGGAGAGGAGCGGAGTCGGCTCAGTAACCTCTTGAAGAACAACGGGTACTATTACTTCAACCCGTCTTTAATCGATTTTGAACTCGATACTTCGGTTGGGAACCATCAGGCAAACGTCGACATATTTGTCAGGAACATTGATAGCCTGGAGCATGTAAAGCAACGCATTCGTCGGGTGATAGTGGTGTACAATACCGAAAAGACACTTAATGATACGGTTCGTAATGAAGAGTACAACATTTCGTTCGTCATGAATGGAATGGACATCTCGCCTGCGGTAATTGCGAACAACGTTTTACTCAAAGAAGGTGACTACTTTAGTCAGGAAAACCTGGAAACCACGTATGAGCGACTGATCAACTTAAACCTGTTTGGAAACGTTGGCGTTGATATACGTGATCAGGAAAAAAGGTCGCTGGTAGATATTGTGGTATATCTCAAACCATCTCCCAAATTTGACTTCGTTTGGCAGCCACAGATTATTACCACAGAACAACGCTTCAACAACGCCCAATCAAGTAGAAACCTGGGGGTTGCGAATGAGTTTACGCTGAAAAACAAAAACGTTTTTCACAATGGAGAAGAACTGGACTTCAATGTTCGTACGGCACTTGAGGCTCAGTTTACATCGGATAGCAGCACAGCCTTCAGCACCTTTATTCAGGAAGTAGGTACCGAACTTCGAATTCCACAGTTGCTTTTTTTTAGGAAGAAGGGAAACCAGTTGAAAATCAACTCAGTACGAACTAATTTTTCGGCGAGTTATTTGTTTGAAGTAAACCCTTTTTATCGCCGAAACCTGTTCCCGTTGTCCTATACCTATGCCCTTGCCGACAACAACTTTAGTCTTTCATATTCTCCTTTACTCATAAGTTTAAACGAGGCCACGTACAAGTCTACTTTGTTCGAACAGGCAAGTCCTGAATACCTGCAAAGCCTCGACCGGATTTTTACCAATAACCTCATTACCAGTCAACGAATTGGTGGCTTTTATTCCTCCAAACGAAAAGGCGACAGACGGTATTGGTACGTGAATTCAAACCTACTGGAGGTAGCAGGTGTATGGTTACCACAACTAACCAACTACGGCGAGAGGTTTGGTGTCAACCATTCCACGTTTATTAGATCAGATGCCGACGTACGATACTACATTGAGTTCAACGACTTTAATACCCTGGTTCTACGAGCCTTTGCCGGTATTGGTGTGCCCATCGGAAGTCAATCGGTTTTACCGTATGAACGAAGATTTACAAGTGGGGGATCGAACTACCTAAGGGGCTGGCGACTCAGAACCGTAGGTCCAGGCTCATTTTCTGCGGCAGATAATCTGCAATTGACCCGAACCGGTGAGATGGGTTTACTCGGGAACATAGAATATCGCTTCAACGTGTTGAACGGCGGTGTGAAATTCGATGGTGCCCTGTTTATTGATGTGGGTAATGTTTGGAACCTCAAGGCGGATACATTGTTTCCAAATGGCGAATTCAGCTTTGATCGCTTTACCGAAGAGTTTGCCGTGAACTCTGGCCTTGGTTTTCGTTTTGACCTGAGTTTTCTTCTTCTTCGTGCCGACCTTGGGATACCTATCTGGGATCCTAACTTCGCATTGGAAGAGCGCGCCGTAATACGAAAAGCCCTTCAAGACCGATGGTTGCTTAGACGACCCGTATGGAATGTAGCCATAGGTTATCCCTTTTAATCACCTCATCGGAAAAATGATGACATACGCTTGGCGTAAAACTACTTCCATAGTTATGGCAACTTCACTACATTTGTACACTTTTTTAAATGAAGAAGAATTTCAAACTATTCGGAATAGCGGTACTCGTGGTACTTTCCTTTGGAGGTTGTAAAGACGACGAGGGGAATACCAGAACGATTAACCTTTTTACACTGCAGGATGATATCGACTTTGGTGCTCAGGTAGCAGCAGAAATCGAATCAGATCCCGCAACCTATCCAATTTTGGATAGCGCATCCTATCCAGAAGCCTATGGTCACCTTCGGAGAATCACCGATACTCTGTTGAACAGTGGGAAAGTAAGATATAGAGACGATTTCGTTTGGCAAACCAAGATCATTCACGACGATTCCATCTTGAATGCGTTTTGTACACCAGGTGGATACATATATGTGTACACCGGAATCATTAAGTTTTTGGATTCTGAGGATGAACTTGCCGGCGTAATGGGGCACGAAATCGCTCATGCCGATGAGAGACACTCTACTGAAGCGTTGACCAAACAGTATGGTACCGACGTTCTGTTTGCAATTTTGTTTGGAAACGATCAGGGAACACTTACTCAAATTGCAAAAGGCATGCTTGGCTTGAGCTACAGCCGTGCAAACGAATCAGAAGCCGATATGCGATCGGTTGATTATCTATACCCAACACAGTACGATGCTCGTGGTGCAGCACGTTTCTTTGAGAAGATTGTTGATGCCGGAGGTGGAAGTGGACCTGAGTTCCTTAGCACACACCCAAACCCAGAGAATAGGGTTGAAGCCATCACTACATATTGGGAAGATAAAGGAGGAAAGACAGGAGAGAAATTCGAGTCTCGTTACAACGATTTTAAGAAAAGCTTACCGTAAAAGTTCGGCATAAAAGAATGTACAAGCCTTTTTGCCGATGCAGAAAGGCTTTTTTATTATAGTATAACAAGTTAATGGAATTACAAGAAACAAGTTATCAGATCCAAGGGGTTGATTTACTTAAGGTTGCAGAAGAGTTTGGTTCACCGGTTTACGTGTACGACGCAGACAAGATTGTGAAACAGTACAAACGATTGACAGACGCTTTTAAAGGCGTTGACCTTAAGATTAAATACGCTTGTAAAGCCTTAACCAATATTAATATTCTTAAACTACTTCGCAGCCAGGGGAGTGGTTTGGATACCGTATCCATACAAGAGGTAAAGTTGGGACTTGAAGCAGGATTCGAACCTCACGAAATTCTATATACACCCAACTGCGTTTCGTTCGAGGAAATCAAAAAAGCAGTTGAGATAGGCGTGCAGATCAATATTGATAACATATCAATTCTTGAGCAATTTGGAGATGCCTATGGTTCGGATATTCCCGTGTGCATTCGCTTAAATCCACATATACTTGCGGGAGGACATTCCCACATCTCAGTAGGACATATCGATTCTAAGTTCGGTATTTCAATTCACCAGGTACCTCATCTACTGCGTGTTGTAAACACCTACGGTATTAAAGTGAATGGATTACATATGCATACAGGATCCGATATTTTGGATGCACAGGTGTTTCTGATTGGTGCTGAACTATTGTTTAACGTAGCCCGCGAATTCAAGGATCTGGAGTTTATGGATTTTGGGTCTGGATTTAAGGTAGGCTATCGTCAGGGCGACGTTACAACGGATATTGAAGACCTTGGTAAACAGATTTCTGAGAAGTTCTCTCAATTCTGTGAAGAATATGGTCGAGAGCTCGAATTGTGGTTCGAGCCTGGCAAGTTTTTGGTCAGTGAGAGCGGATACTTCTTAGTTCGGTCCAATGTAATTAAACAAACTACTTCAACCGTTTTTGTAGGTGTCGATAGCGGGCAAAATCACCTATTGCGCCCCAAGATGTACGATGCTTACCACCATATCACAAATTTGAGCAACCCCAATGGAACAAAGCGTATCTACTCCGTTGTGGGTTACATATGTGAAACCGATACCCTGGGTTACGACCGTCAGCTGAATGAAGTACGAGAGGGGGATATTCTGGCTATACACAATGCCGGAGCCTATGCAATTAGTATGAGTTCAAACTATAACTCACGCTACCGCCCTGCCGAAGTGTTAATTCATAAAGGTAAAGCCCAGCTTATCAGAAAACGAGAGAGTTTCGACGATCTGATCCGAAATCAGATCAGCGTGGAGATATAAGAATCAATGAAACGCTTTAGGCCCGATCACACCGATCGGGCTTTTTTATTAGTCTTAAGTAACTAGTTATAAGTAGCTGTTTTTTAGCTATGTGGATAGTGTGTGTAAATTAAATAATTGATAATCAACGCATAACACATGTACTCGAAACGTTGTCTACCTGTTTAAACTCGGCCTAAGGTTTGTTGTTACGCCTTTTTTAGGCGAATTTCGGCTGATTTTGAAGCTGAACGGTTTACGTCAGCCAAAATCACAATTCGTAGTCACGTCGCATGCATCAAACTAAAACTCCCCGAAAAGGGCCCGCTTACATTTCTTTTTTTAAAGAGGATGCATTGTACATCTGGCATCTAACACCGACCAATCACTTAATACAAAAGAATATTTTATCAAGATTATGAAAAAAGTAGTACTCACTTTGGTGGCAACTTTTGCGTTGCTGCTATCTTCTGTTCCCTGGTCAAGTGGACAAACATTTAGTACAGCCAGAATCGATATCGGGAATGGTTGTGCCAACGTTTTTAACTGTTTGGCCCGATCTAGCCAGGACACCATTTACGGAATGTGGCGAGACGGCTCTGGCAGCTCAGCAATTTACAAGCTCCTTAAATGGAACGGCTCATCCTGGACTCAGGTAGGCTCGTTTAATATGAGTCAGGTTACCGCCACAACACCATTCGACAATGCGTCGGATGACGTTTCGTTAGCGATAGATGCCAGCGGAAACTTCCATGCAGCGATTCGAGGTATCCAAAATGCCGCCTGCTGTAGCCAGGAGAGAGGTATCTGTTATGCCTACAGTACGAATGGAACATCCTGGACGTTTACCAACGTAGATTCCTACACCGACCCAAGTGGTTGGAAGAATCTGGACGACCCGATTATCAAAATTGATAAGAACGGTGATCCACACATCGTTGCACAGTTTCGGGATGCTCGTAGTCCAACATCGTTCGATGGACAAACAGGCCTTGATCGAGTGTATGCCTTGATGCATTATAAGTTAACCACTTCATGGAGCAAAGACATTGTGTTTTGGCAATCGGGTGCGAGCAATGAGGTAGACGAGTTTGGCTTTGACCTAGACACCAACGATCGACCGCACGTAGCATTCTTACGGGAGCGAAACGGGTCAGGTAGAGACGGTTCATTATTCTACATTTATGATAGTGCAGGATCCGGTGGGTGGTCTACCGCTAAACTCTTGATTGCTGGTTCCACCGGAGCTCAGGAAGGAACTAACCCTACACTGATTGTAGACAAGAACAATAAGGTGCACATCATTTCGTATAATCACTCAGGCGCTATCAAGCTTTCAACCAATACGTCGGGCTCTTTTTCAACAACCACACTAAGTGGAGGTATCGCCGGAAGTGTTCGTATTGGTGCATTTAGCATGAACGATAAAGGAGATCAGTACCTCTCCTTCATATCATCTTCTACCGGTAATTTGACCATGGCGCTCAAAGCAAGTTCAAGTAGTTCGTGGACAACAAGCACCATTGCCACCAATAATGGAAGTTATTACTCTTCGATGATTGGAAACAATGGGCGTCTCATGACGCTTTACAGCCATAGACCGTCTGGATCATGTAGCTCCATTCACCGGGAACTTTGGTATGGAACCAGTACGTTCTCAACGTGCACAGATGCTACAACCCCAACCATATCGATAAGCCCTTCCAGTGCGTGTTCCGGAACAAGCAGAACCATTTCTGTAACAGCAGGAAGCCTGAACGATGCAACTTCATGGAAACTATATACAGGCTCTTGTGGTGGTACGCAGATAGATACAACAACCGGGACAACCTTTACCGTATCTCCAACGTCAACCACTCAATACTGGGTGCGAGGTTCAGGTGGTTGTGCTACACCAAGCGCATGTGATAATGCAACTGCTACGGTAACCACACCTGGTAATGCTTCCTTTTCATATGGTTCAAGTTCATATTGTACAAACGATAGCGATCCAACGCCATCTACAAGTGGTTCGGGTACATTTAGCTCAACTGCGGGCCTTGTGTTTGTCAGTACATCAACAGGTCAAATCGATGTAAGCGCGTCAACCCCTGGAACCTACACCGTTACACATACGGTAAACCCATGTGCTGCGACAGCCAATGCCAGTATCACCATAGGTGCGCCTTCGGTTGCAACCATTTCGCCCAATGTGTGTGATAGTTACACCTCACCAAGTGGGAAGACGTGGACTACTACCGGAACGTATATGGACACCATACCAAATGCAGCCAATTGTGATAGTGTAATCACTGTTAACTTGACGATCCGAAACAAAACGTTTGCAACGATTAACCCGGATGTATGTGATAGCTATACGTCTCCAAGTGGAAAGACCTGGACAACGAGTAACACGTATATGGATACGATACCGAATGCTGCGAACTGTGATAGTGTAATCACTGTAAACCTAACGATTCGTACAAAAACTACCTCGTCCATGACGTTGTACCTATGCGCCTCGAGTTATACTTCACCGAGTGGCAAAACATGGACCACAACCGGAACGTATAATGATACAATACCCAATGCAGCAAATTGTGATTCGATTATTACGATCAATTTGAACCTTGTACCACATGCATTCTCAACAGGGTTTGCTTTAAACCCTGCAAAGGGATGTCGTTTACCTCATACGGTTTTCTTTACGGATCAATCTCAATTTCCAGATACATGGCGTTGGGATTTTGGGGATGGGAATTCATCAACACTTCAGAACCCGATTCATAACTATACCTCTTATGGAAGCTATACAGTACAACTTATAACCTCCGATACGATTTATGGTTGTTTGGATACGGCATACTCTTCGGTAAATGTTCATGCTCCAACCGCTGCCACAATTTCAGCCGACGAATGTGATAGCTATACCTCTCCAAGCGGAAAGACCTGGACCACAACCGGAACGTATACCGATACCATCCCGAATGGAATTGGATGTGATTCGATCATCACAGTAAACCTAACGATTCGCAGAAGCACAACGGCGTTGATTAACCCGGATGTGTGTGACAGCTATACCTCACC
>JAEPQQ010000085.1:0-2450 GCA_017640445.1 Bacteroidia bacterium
TGCAATGCAGCGAGTTACTGTAGCTCACTAATTGAACTAAACACATTGGGATTTTGATCCCATATAAAAACCCGGACTTACAAGTCCGGGTTTTTTTTGTGCCTTCACGTAGCCATATTTTACCAGGCATATTGCTTACTTTTGATAAAACTTGAACCATTATTTACTATGTTTATCCTTTACGGCCGACGATCTTCCAAGCTCAAAGACCAATTCAAACTAGAACATTGTACCTGCCCGAATTGTGGCGTAAACGGCACATTCACCGTCAGCACATTCGGGAGCTTTGCTCATATTTTTTTCTTACCATTCTTCCCTCTCTTCAAATCGCGCACCATTGAATGCGACAATTGTCTGCGCACTTTTACCGAGAAGGAGATAACCCCGGAAATGCAAGACAAGCTCCAACGCGGTATTCAGGTCTACCCAGGCAAACGTCCATTGTGGCACGGATGCGGTTGTCTTATCATTTTTGCTTTTATCGCCATGGGTATTATTGGCAGTTTCCTTGGCGACAGCAATCCGGATGAAGACTACGATTATGAAGAGGACCCAATGGAGGAAACGTACCAGGATGAATTAAACATCGACATCGATCGTACACTAAGTCATCCTACTAAAAGCCGCGATGCCCTGGCCTATCACCTTGCCCACTGCTTCGACTACGAACTCACGGAAGAATTGGATAGGGACCAAATGGAGTTTCTAACCCGCGAAAACGGAAACAAACTCTTGGTGCTGGTTAAAATGAAGGAAATCAAACGTATTGAACGGAAAGAACGTAAACAGCTGCTTGGTCTTATCAAGAATTGTCTCGCTGAAGAGATTGACCTGAACGACTACGAACTGTACATAGGTGTACATGGCAAAATAACCATGATGGTGGCCTCCAGTCCAACGGAACGTGACGACTACGGTTTGATTGCAGATGACGACATTCTCCTCCCTTTCTATGAAGATGAGGCCGATGAATCAGACATCAATATGCTGCTCGACACAACTGTAATCGAATAGTACCTTACTTATTTCGGAGAATTATTGGCTCCGTGCGATGAACCACTTCCTCTCCGGTTTCGAATCTTACCGTTATTTCAAACTGGCTAAACGTGTTTGGAAACGTTTGAGGTTGAAGAACCAACGACAGGTTTAACCCCAGGTTTCCTTCAAGGTTGTAGCCCTGCTTACTGCCACAATAACTCATTTGGTTCGACACTTCTTTCTTAAGTGGTTGCACGTTATACCAATCGTTATCGGTAGATCCCGCCAGAAACAACTCAGAAACATCATCTCCTTTAGTGTGATTTGAATCCAGGTCGTATACCGTAACTACTTTTATATCCCTGATGGGGTTGGTGAGATGATACTCATAATAGGACTCACTGAGAGCCCATGCACCTGGAACAATTCCCTGCTGAGGTAATGCATACGACAGTTTCTTTGTAATGGAATCTTCGAAATGCACCAAAATGCAAAATGCACTGAACGAATCGACGTCCAGTTCATTGCCCACATCGGTGCCTATGCCATACTGATTTACCAGAACACGATCCACATAATTCTCAGGAGGATTAAGGTTCCAGTTCAACTGGCACATGCCTTGATTAAAGTGTACATCTGTGAATTCATATTCAAACTCACCGAGTTTGGCAGAATGAAACAGAAGGCAGCTTTCCAGCAAACTAACTCCAAAAAAAATAAAAGCGATTGTTGTGAGTCGTTTAACCAAGGTAAAATGTTCAGTTTACCCAAAGATACCAATTGCTAAACACAACCACATCCTTTAAACGTCTTTACCTTGCCATTTTTGTTAATACTCTTGATAAGCTCCTCATCCCGATAATAGAATGTCCAAACTCGTTCTCCCCGTCGGTAATAGTTTTTCTCAATCAACTCCCCATTGTAGTTGAATTTTTCCCAACTCCCCCACTTCATACCATCCTTGTAACGATGAATCTCCAGCACATACCCTGTACTATCCCGTATAACGCACTGAACTTTCCGGCCCGAAGTGTCGCACTCGTCCTCACTCGCAAAAGACACCCCGGAAAGGAGCAGAAAGACTAGAACAAGGAGTATACTCCTGCAATGCCTCCAACCAGAAAACAATAATATGCGAACCATTTTAATTGACTGTTCTCAACCAGTCTGATCATCCATTTAATTGCGAAAAGACCGCTTACAAAAGCCGCCAAAAAACCCACCGACATTTCCATAATGGGCACAGAGGCCTGAACGGATTCTCCCTGTTCAAAGAAATCGAGTAGTTTCTTAGCAACCACCCCACCTATGAGGGGCAACACCATTATAAACGAAAATCGCGCTGCTTTGGTACGCTTCAACCCCATTAAGACGCCCGTAACAATGGTGCTTCCCGATCGGCTTATACCGGGTAAAATAGCAATGGCCTGAACCAGGCCCATACCAATTGCCTTTTTATTATCCAGATTGCT
>JAEPQQ010000085.1:2460-16654 GCA_017640445.1 Bacteroidia bacterium
TTTACCCGATCGGAGATAAACAGGATAATACCGGTAACCAGCAGCATTAAAGCCACAAGGCCAATGCGACCTGTAAAGAACGTTTCAATATGCTCATCAAGCAAAAAACCAACTGCTGCCGCCGGTATCATAGACAACAACACGTACCAGGCAAACTTCGTTTCCTCGTTCCACTTAAACTTTAGCACACCTTGCAGAATTTCGAGTAAGTCTTTGCGAAAGACGACGATTGTGCTCAATGCAGTTGCTCCATGCAGCACAATGGTAAATAGCAATCCCTCTTTGATCTCGGCGCCAAAGATGGATTTTACCAATTCAATATGGCCGCTACTGCTTACAGGAAGGAATTCGGTTAACCCCTGGACGATGCCCAGGATAATAGCCTCAAGAAGGCTCATCTTCTGATTTCGACGACTTTACGAAAATAGAATACACCTCTACTGCAAACCCAAGCAAAACCACTATGGGTGCAATGGTAACCTTAACAGTTGAGCTAAAACTTTTCTCTCCAGTTTCAAATACTTCGGCGTTGTTGAATATGTCGTCTGTATTTCCAACCATCAGAATAAAGCCAATGGCAATAATGGCCAGGCCGATCAACATCCATCGGTAGTTTTCCTTTCCAAACGTCATCTGGAACTTGTACTTCTCTTTACCGCTGTCTGTCGATTTCCTTTTGTTTTGTGTTGCCATAGTTCTGTTCAATATAAATCGTCAATCCTGAGTCGAAGGTATTTCTTCGTAGCAAAATAGGTACTGGGTAGTACAATCACCAATCCCAGGATCATTATCGTTGCAAATAAAACGGAATATATCATAATATCCGCTTTAAATATGTATTCGATTTCAAAGAAATTACGCTCTACCCAGGTTGTTAGTGCACGATTACCCGTATAGACCAAACCAAAGGCCAGTGCCCCGGAAATTACCGTCATCACAAACGACTTCCACATAAATGGTCGAACGATGAACCATTCTGAAGCTCCAACCAACTGCATACTCTTTACGATAAACCGCTTGGAATACACGTCGAGCCGAATGGTATTATTAATCAAAATGAGGGCAACAATCAACAGAACCAGTGCTATGGCCATAAGTACCACACCCACAATGTGTTTATTCTTCTCAATTTGATGCACCAGGTCTTCCTGAAACTCAAGGCTGTTGGCCCCTTCCACTGATTTGAGTTCTTCCACGGCATCATCAACATTGCCTTCAAGTGAAGAAGCACTCAACACCACTTCAATGGAAGCCGGCAGGGGGTTGTTCCCTAATACCTCAACAAAGTCTTTTCCCAACACCTCCTTGTACTCATATGCAGCTTGTTGGGCGGTAATGTAATGCGCTTCTTTCACATAGTCGAGCTCATTTAGCGACTTGGTCTTCTCTGACAAGTCTACTTCCGATATTCGGGTATCGAAATACAAGATTGCCAACACGTTTTCCTGAAGATGTTCAGTTAAACGCTGACTGTTGATTATTAACGTTCCAAACAAACCCAACACAAACTGGACCATACATACACTGAGTATAACCGACCAACCTGAAAATCGCTTTTTGCTTGCCACCGGCACAAAATTAGTGATTCCGTGTGGCTTAGAGCGCCGTTTCTTGTACACACACTATTGACTATTTAGAACTGTTCTAAGCTAAAAAATGCTTCATGGCAAAAACTCGAACGTCTTACCTTTGTTTCCTTTATATCACTTAATAAACTTTATGTCGATGGGTAAAGGAATGACCTCGGTTACCAGAAAGGTCTTAATGGCGCTTTCTGGCTTCTTCCTGTTGGTGTTTTTACTCCAACACAGTACGATCAACTTTCTTTCCGTAATCTCTCCGGATTTGTTTGATTCAGTATCGCACTTTATGGGCACCAACCCGGTTGTCCAGTTTGTATTACAACCGGTGCTTGCCTTCGGTGTTGTGTTCCACATCGGAATGGGCATCAGCCTGGAGATACAAAACAACAAGGCACGACCCGTAAAATATGCGGTAAATAAACCAGGAGAAAACGCAAGCTGGATGTCGAGAAACATGATCATTACCGGAGTTATGGTTCTCTTGTTTTTTCTACTTCACTTCATCGACTTCTGGTTCCCAGAGCTAAATACGAAGTTTATAAAAGGCGATATGACCGGCCTAAACGAAGCAGGGCATTTCCGTTATTACGAAGAGCTCCACCATCAATTTCAGAATGGGCTGCGAGTGGGTGTATATGTACTATCCTTTATCTTCTTAAGCCTGCACCTGATGCATGGTTTCCAGTCGGCTTTCCAATCAGTTGGTTTCCGCCACAACAAATACACTCCAATAGTCAAAAAATTGGGGAACATTTATGCCGTTGTTATACCAGCTGCCTTCATCTTTATCGCTTTGTATCATTTTCTCAACGCCTAATCTGAACGTTACGACATGAGCACATTAGATTCTAAAACGCCCAAAGGACCATTAAAAGACAAATGGTCGACCTATAAAGACAAGATTGACCTGGTAAACCCGGCAAACAAGCGACTAATTGACGTTATTGTTGTTGGCACCGGTTTGGCCGGAGGTTCAGCGTCAGCAACCCTTGCCGAGTTAGGTTATAATGTTAAGGCATTCTGTTATCAGGATTCTCCGAGACGTGCACATAGTATTGCCGCTCAAGGAGGTATCAATGCCGCAAAGAATTACCAGGGGGATGGCGATTCTCCCTATCGATTGTTCTACGACACGGTGAAGGGTGGAGATTACCGATCTCGGGAAGCCAACGTATATCGTCTGGCGGAGGTTTCTGCCAACATCATTGATCAATGTGTGGCTCAAGGCGTACCATTTGCCAGAGAATATGGCGGTCTTTTAGACAACCGGTCGTTTGGCGGGGTGCTTGTATCCCGAACATTTTATGCAAAAGGTCAGACGGGCCAGCAGTTGTTGCTTGGTGCATACTCGGCCATGAACAGACAGATTGCCCGTGGTAAAATCGAAATGTTTAACCGCCACGAGATGTTGGACGTTGTAGTTGTTGACGGCAAGGCCCGAGGCATTATTGCACGTAACCTCGTTACCGGTGAAATTGAACGACATTCGGCTCATGCGGTAGTGATTGCCTCAGGAGGTTACGGAAACGTATACTTCCTATCGACCAATGCCATGGGTTCGAACACCACTGCTGCCTGGAAAATTCATAAAAAGGGTGCCTACTTTGCTAACCCGTGTTATACGCAGATTCACCCAACCTGTATCCCACGGTCAGGTGATTATCAGTCTAAGCTTACGTTGATGTCTGAATCACTCCGTAACGACGGTCGGATTTGGGTTCCAAAGAAAATGGAAGATGTTCATGCCATTCGGGAAGGCAAATTGAAGCCAACTCAAATCGCTGAGGAAGATCGTGATTATTATTTGGAGAGACGATATCCAGCCTTCGGGAACCTGGTTCCAAGAGACGTGGCCTCCAGAGCGGCCAAAGAACGATGTGATGCAGGCTACGGCGTAAACGCAACCGGTGAAGCGGTTTATCTCGACTTCAAATCAGCCATAGAGCGCTACGGTGCTGAACAGGCTAAAATACAGGGTATCGAAAACCCGTCTAAAGAGAAAATCATCGCTCTTGGAGAAAAAATTGTTGAGGCCAAATACGGCAACTTGTTCCAGATGTATGAAAAAATTGTGGATGAGAACCCGTATAAAACGCCGATGATGATTTACCCGGCAACTCACTATACAATGGGAGGCATATGGGTAGACTACAACCTGATGACGACGATTCCGGGTTGTTACGCCATTGGAGAAGCGAACTTCTCAGATCACGGAGCAAACCGATTGGGTGCCTCAGCCTTGATGCAAGGTCTTGCCGATGGTTACTTCGTACTACCTTATACCATTGGTGATTATTTGTCAGACGATATTAGAACGGGACCTATTTCAACCGACAGCCCGGAGTTTGAGCAAGCGGAGAAAGACGTTCAAGAGCGCATAAACTTCTTCGTGAACAACAACGGAAGCAAATCTGTTGACTACTTCCACAAGCGTTTAGGAAAGGTAATGTGGGACAAGGTAGGCATGGCTCGAAACGAGCAGGGACTGAAAGAGGCCATGGATGAAATCAAGGCTATTAGAGAAGAATTCTGGAAAGAGGTTCGTGTACCAGGAACCGCTGAAGGCATGAACACCGAACTGGAGAAAGCGGGTCGGGTTGCCGACTTCCTGGAGCTGGGTGAGTTATTCGCTAAAGACGCGCTTCACAGAAACGAGTCATGTGGTGGTCACTTCCGGGAAGAATCTGTTGAACTTGACGGTGAACAGAAAGGCGAGGCAAAACGCGACGATGAGAACTTTGCGTACGTAGCGGCCTGGGAATACAAAGGAGATCCACGAGAAGCAGTTTTACACAAAGAGGAACTGGAGTTTAAGGATATTGAATTAAAACAGCGATCGTACAAGTAATAATCAGTGAAATTAAGAGAGGACAATGAACTTAACGTTAAAAATATGGCGCCAAAACGGTGCAAGCGATAAAGGAAAGCTGGTTTCCTATAAGGTTGCGGATATTTCAGAGCACATGTCGTTCCTTGAAATGCTGGACGTTCTAAACGAACAACTTGTAAATTCGGGAGAGGAACCGGTAGCCTTCGATCACGATTGTAGAGAAGGCATTTGTGGAATGTGTTCGCTTCACATTAATGGTGAAGCTCATGGTCCAGACCGCGGAGTAACCACGTGCCAGCTTCACATGCGTATGTTCAAAGACGGTGATACCATTACCATTGAACCGTTCCGTGCAAAGGCCTTCCCTGTTGTGAAGGATCTGGTTGTTGACCGGTCGGCTCTTGACCGAATCCAACAGGCCGGTGGTTACATTTCGGTTAACACTTCTGGAAACACTCAGGATGCCAACGCAATTCCGATCCCAAAAGCAGATGCAGATGAGGCAATGGACGCTGCCACCTGTATTGGTTGTGGAGCGTGTGTAGCCAGTTGTAAAAATGCTTCAGCCATGTTGTTTGTGAGTGCCAAAGTTTCTCAATACGCGTTGTTACCTCAAGGACGTGTTGAAGCAAAAGACCGGGTACTCAACATGGTTTCTCAAATGGACAAAGAAGGGTTTGGAAACTGCACCAATACGGGCGCGTGCGAAGTGGAATGTCCTAAAGGTATTTCCATTACCAACATTGCACGGATGAACCGTGAATACCTCTCGGCATCCATCAAGAACGACTAGTATGTTTACCGGAATTATTGAAGCACTGGGTCGTGTGGAACGCATTGAACACGACGGCGGCAATATTCACTTCACCATAAAATCTTCTATATCCGGCGAACTCAAAATCGACCAGAGTATCGCCCATAATGGCGTTTGTCTTACCGTAGTAGCTTGCAATCAGCAATCACATACGGTTACCGCCATTCAGGAGACCCTAAACAAAACTGATTTGGGCCAATGGCTCGAAGGAAGCACCATAAACCTGGAACGTTGTGTTCGTGTAAACGACCGACTGGACGGGCATGTTGTTCAAGGGCATGTAGACACAACGGCTCGTTGCATCAGCAAAAAAGAGGAAAACGGAAGTTGGAGATTCACCTTCGAACACCCAATTGGTCAACACTTTGTTACGGTTGAAAAAGGGTCTATTACCGTTAACGGAACCAGTCTAACTGTTGTTGACTCCACCGATTCAACGTTTTCCGTAGCTATTATACCGTACACCTACGAGCACACCAATTTTCGCGAAATCCAAACCGGGAGCACCGTAAACCTGGAGTTCGACATTATTGGGAAATACGTGGCTAAATTGATGAAACGCGATTGATATCAATTGCCATCACGGTTTCGCATAATCAATACGATTCCGCCCACAATTAAAAACAAAACGAGGCCAATTAAGGCTATGCTCATCATTCCGCCTGATATACTATTCAATGGTTGCTATTACTTTTAACTCTATCGCAATTGGGGTAGGAAGACAGTTGATTTCCAACGTCGTACGACAGGGTTGGTTTGTTTTAAAATACTCGGCATATAACCGATTGTACGTCTTAAAATCATCTTCCATATTGGTGAGAAACACCGTTACGTCAACAATGTTATCCCAGCTACTTCCGGCGTCTTCCAGAATGTAACCAATATTTCTAAAGACCGAATGGCACTGCGCTTCAATATCGTAGCTAACAATATTACCATCGTTGTCTAATTCTACTCCCGGTATTTCTTTTGTTCCTCTTTCGCGTGGTCCTACACCGCTTAGAAAGAGCAAGTTCCCAACACGTCGAGCGTGTGGATATAAGCCCACTGGTTCGGGTGCCTTGCCGGAATCAAATTTCTGACTACTCATCTTCGATTGTTATTTGAATTTCGTTTGTGTTTGTAATTATTTCCGCATCCGGATTAATCTTGGGTTTCTCCGGTTGTTTGGCGGGCCGTGTTTTACGACTTGTCGCTCTGGTTTGTGAGCTCCCTCCTCTTCTGGCCATAGTAGGGTTTCCATGTACCATTTCCGGAGTTATGGGTCTTACCACCGTTGGGTCAAACTCCAATCCAGATCGCCAAACCGAGGCTCCATATGATTCGTAATGCACCGACGTGTCCATATGCATGGCTGTAAAAACAAATTGCATATTCCGCGACATCACAACCTGGCGCACTATGGCGTTTTCTTCACTAAAACTCTTCACCTCTTTCCCGGTTTCGATGTCCCAGATCTTAGTAGTTCCATCGGTGCTTCCGGTTATTGCATATTTTCCATCGGCACTAATGGCAACCGATGTTACCTTCCAGGTATGTCCTTCTAAAACACGTTTTTTCTTGCCCCGGGCCACATCCCAGATAATGGCGG
Source organism: Bacteroidia bacterium (assembly GCA_017640445.1). Taxonomy (GTDB): domain Bacteria; phylum Bacteroidota; class Bacteroidia; order NS11-12g; family UBA9320; genus UBA987. The sequence goes on from JAEPQQ010000085.1 coordinate 9,279, forward strand.
TTTGGTCGCTACTTCCTGTTAGGATGTATTGATTGTTACACGCCACGGCATTAACAACGTCTGTATGCCCCTTCAGATCCCGTATCTTATTGCCTATTCCATCATACATCTTCACAATAGGAGACTCATCGGCGCAATAAATAAACTGACGCGTACTGCTTAGTGCTATATCGTTTACAGGCAGTCGGTTATCGATGATTCGACGTGAATCTTTGCGCATATTATAGATCACAATCTTGCCGTCGTAGCCCCCCGAGTAGATCATATTGCCATACGGTCCAACGAACAGTGAGTTAATACCTGCTGTATGTACCATGTTTAGCTCACGCTCGAGTTCAAACTTCTGTTCTCCAACCCGATTCCAAATCATGATTTTGTAGTCTCGTCCTGCCGTAACAAGTCGATCTGCTTTTCCACTAAAACTTATGGCTGAAACTGCGGCATTGTGGCCATCCAAGGTTTGAAGATGTCTAAAGCTAGAATCACCAGAGAAAACCTGCACCGTGTTATCCCACGAGCCAGTAGCCACATAGAAGTCGTTCGGTGCAATGGCAACCGACTCCACGTCATCTTGATGACGACCCAGTACCTTATCACCATTTACCACCTGGGCAAATGTCGCTTTGGACCAACCCAAACTCAGTAGCAGTACACCACAAACAAGAAAACAGGTTTTGTGTAGCATTACTTCAAATATACCGAGGAGAAGAAGCATCCTCCTCATATTCGTAACGTATTATTAACAGTAAGCGTATCTATGCTTTGTAAAACAGCCACTTAGCAAGTTCTTTATAAGTGACTTTTTTACCATACATGAGTATTCCGGTTCGATAAATCTTTCCAGCTAGCCAAATGGTAAAACAGAACGCTCCTATGAGCAAACTAACCGACAATAACACCTCCCACCACTGAGTGGCCAGGTTGAGGAACGGCGCCCTTACCATCATCACAATAGGACTGGTTAAGGGAATAATACTCATCCAAAAACTAAGGGGCCCATTGGGGTCGCGCAGAACAACACTTGTTGAAATGGCGATGGCAAACACCAACGGCAAGGTGATTGGTAACATAAACTGCTGTGTTTCGGTTTCAGCATCAACGGCCGCACCTACGGCAGCAAACAGGGAAGAATACATCAAATAACCTCCCAGAAAGTATATAACAAAGGCAAACAGGAGAAATCGAATCGGTAGTTCCTGTATTCCAGCCATCAACTGACCAACCGAATCCTGCATACCACTTTGAGCCAATTGCCCCGCAGGTAGGGTTTGAGCTGATTGGGCCATCTCCATAACGTCACCCATTTCACCTCCCATAACACCCATGGTGATCAATAACACCAGCAAACCTGAAAGCACCACCCATATAACAATCTGGGTTAAACCAACCATAGCCAGGCCAAATACTTTTCCCATCATCAACTGGAATGGCTTTACGCTCGACACAATGACTTCAACAATGCGGTTTGTCTTTTCTTCAATTACGCCTTTCATTACCTGAACACCGTAGAGAAAAATGAAGAAGTAAATGACAAACGACAGCGCCATGCCTACTCCGGTATTCAATTCGGTTATGCTGTTCTTAGCCTCCCCTGTCTCGTCGATGGTTAGCGCCGTTAAACTCACCCTGGTTTTGATACTATCCATGGATTCCCTTGAGATGCCAAGACGTTCCATTTTACCATCTCTCAAGGCTTGGGCGATGCGGTTATTCATTCGCTCTTTCGACTCAATGGAAATGGAGTTTTCCGACTCGTATACAACGCCGTCGGGCTGGTACACATTGAAATTGGCCGGGATCAGAAGTCGGCCAGTGTAACCTTGATTCTTCAAAGTATCGAGGTTACGCGCCTCCCAATTGCTCGCATAACCAAACTCCATTCGATCGTCGTTCTTAAGCGATTCGTTCAGCACATTGGCCTCGTCATACACAAGTACCCTATCCTGGTCCTTACCAATGGTATCGCTCACCGCAAGAAAAATGATAATACCATAAAAGGCCGCAATCAAAATCGGCCCAAGAATGGTCATGATTAAGAACGACTTTTTTCGTACCCGCGTGATGTATTCTCGCCATGTAATTAATCCAATCTTACCCATTTTTTCCCTCCTCTACTTTTTGAATGAAAATATCTTTTATGCTTGGCAGACTTTCTGTGAAAGCTGCAATTTCGACGTGCTGGTTAAGCTTGGTTATCAAATCCTTTGAACGCCCTTCTTCCAACACGAAAACGGCCTTTTTGAGTCCTAGACTGTCTTCCGGCTCCTCGCTTACCGGCTTAATATCGAGTAGGGTGATATCGCCTTTAAACCGTACCTCATATTCGTTATTCTTATACGAATTCCGAACTTCCATAATGCTTCCCTCCAACACTTTCTGCGAGAGGTTAATCATCCCTACATAGTCGCATATCTCCTCAACCGACTCCATTCGGTGTGTTGAAAAAATAATAGTCGCTCCATCGTCGCGCAGTTGCCGTATCTCATCCTTGATCAACTCAGTATTTACAGGATCGAAACCACTAAAGGGTTCGTCGAGTATGATTAACTCAGGTTTGTGCAAAACGGTAAGAATGAACTGTACCTTTTGCGCCATTCCTTTGCTCAACTCTTCCACTTTCTTGTACTTCCAGTCGAGTAACTCAAACTTCTTTAGCCAAAACAAGGCACGTTTTTCGGCTTCCTTTTTACTCAGGTTTTTTAGTCTTCCGAAGTAAACGATCTGCTCAAGCACCTTCATTTTCTTGTAAAGACCTCGTTCTTCTGGGAGGTAACCAATGCGTTCTATGTGGGTTGGATTTAAACGTTCTCCATCAAAAATCACATCACCGCTATCGGCCGCCGTGATCTGGTTAATAATGCGTATTAAGGTCGTTTTTCCGGCCCCATTGGGTCCTAACAAACCGTAAATACTTCCCTTAGGTATGGAGAAGTTAAGATCCTTGATGGCCATGTGTCCATCATAGCCTTTTGTAACACTATTGATTTCAAGAAACGACATACAATCTTTTTTTCGAATATAGATTTCAGGGAATGACACACCCACTTCACTCGACAAAAAGCCGGGAGAAACAGTTGGGAATCAGGGTCGGATTTGGCCGCTGGATAAACGGCTGTTTTTCATCGGTAAACCTACTTTGGATCGCTTCTCTTTCGAGAGTATTCGTTCCCAAACCGGGTTGCAATCGTTTTTAGACTTTCCAGGTCCAGACTTCCATCATCCTTGATCACATTGGCAGCGTAGAAGCTCTTGAAGAGGGCCTTAAAACCACCGCCGTACTCAAAATAAATCTCTCTCGAGGTGGGGTCTGTTACTTCATAGTAATACACATTCCCTTTTGGGTTTGATTGTGTAACGGCATTGGGGTCGGTATAGTGGCGCAATACCATGTTCAACAAAACACCTCCTTGTGTGTTTTTGATCACCTTTCCACTTCGAACAATGGGGTCTTTTTGGAACAGGGCATATTCAACACCATCAACTGTAACAACTTCTTTCTTGATCTTAACCTTTTGAGCCCAGCCTGGCACAAATACGGCAGTAAGCAGTAATAGAGCAACTAATTTCTTCATACCACAAATGTATGTGCTCTCAGGCTAAATAGGAACTAGTACTTGTGGTTCTGCACCTCACTGCACAGGTCAAACAACTTCTCACGGAGCGTGTTGATATCGTCTTTATTCTTTGCCGATATAAAAATAGCGGGCAAGTTTTCATTGGCATACCACGAGTTCATAAAGTCGTCCAGATCGTGTAGGGTTTCGTCTTCAAAAATATCATCGCTGGTAGGTCTTGGGTTATACGAATCAATTTTGTTGAACACGGTTAATACCTTTTTGTCTACCGCTCCTATTTCGGAAAGTGTTTCGTTTACAATTTCCATTTGACTCTCAAAGGTGGGATGCGAAATGTCTACAACGTGAAGTAAAATATCAGCCTCCTTGATTTCATCTAATGTCGATTTAAAACTTTCAACCAACTGGTGCGGTAGTTTGCGAATAAAACCCACTGTATCGGATATCAACGTTATGATGGGCGGCACGTACACCTCAGCATCCCTGGTTAACACCAATTTTCGCACAGTTGAATCGAGGGTGGCAAACAACTTATTCTCGGCCAGTATTTTGGCGTCGGTCAAGGCGTTCATTATGGTTGATTTCCCCACGTTGGTATACCCCACCAAAGCGAGTCTCAACTCACCCGATCTGTTCTTTCGTTGAGTCACACCTTGTTTATCAATGTGTTCCAACTTTTTCTTAAGCAGGGATATCTTATCGCGTATGATTCGACGGTCGGTTTCGATTTCCTTTTCTCCAGGTCCTTTCATCCCAATTCCTCCCCGCTGTTTCTCAAGGTGGGTCCACATACGTGTCAATCTGGGTAACAAATATTCACTTTGGGCCAGCTCCACCTGCGTTTTCGCTCGATTTGTCTTTGCATTTTTTGCGAAAATATCGAGGATGAGCGTGCTGCGATCGATGATCTTACACTTGAGTTCTTTTTCCAGGTTTCGAATCTGTGATGGCGAGAGTTCATCGTCAAAGATGGCCGTGTTTATCTCTTTCCTCTCAATAAAGTCGGCGACCTCCTGGAGCTTTCCCGACCCAACGTAGGTCTTGGGATTAGGCATTTCTAATCGCTGCACAAATCTCTTGAGCACCCGAGCACCGGCCGTTGTGGTGAGAAACTCCAATTCCGTTAGAAAATCGTCTGTTTCTTCCCGTGACTGCGTTTGCACCTCCACTGCAATAAGCACTGCAGTTTCAAGGGTTTTTTCCGTTTTTACCTGATAGCTGACTTTCTTCAATGCTAAGAATCTAATTATTCCGTTCTTTGTTTAACGAATGTCAAACGAGGTCACAAAATTGGGTAAAATTCTGATTGCTTGGTTAACCATTCTTATTTTGAGTGGCACAAGCTCTTCCTCAGCTCAGACGTTGGAGTGGTCAAATCCTCGAAAACTAAAAGGAAGTGCCGTTTTTACAAGTGTAATCGGTGAAAACGAAACCGGCTTGTATATGCTTCGGTTTCGCAACAAGTTTCTTACCCGAAACATCATCATCGAACGGTACAGAAATCATCTTGGTTTTGCCCTATCCAAAAACATTACGTTAAAAAGGTCGAGGCTGCTTTATGCCGAACTGCAGGAAAAGGGCTTACTACTTCTAACGGCACATTACAGCCGCAAAGGACTTCAGAATGAGGTACGGTGCCAATGGTACGACGCCAATATAAACCCGATTGGTAAACAAAGGACCATAGCTACTTCGTCGCTGGCCGACTACTACGATAAAGGAGATTTTCGTGTTCGGTTTTCGAACGACCGTAAAACCATACTGATCTCGCACACCGAAAAGTCGGATCAAGGAAAGCGTATTTTATGCATCGATTTGTTTGATTCCGACCTCAATCCACTTCGAAGTCATCGCTATGAGTTGGATATACGTTATCCAAACTTCTATTTACCGAACATCATGGTTGACAACAGCGGCAACTCGTTCTTCCTTATTTCTCAACGTCGGGTTGAACACAGGAGAGAAGAAATAAGTCCGGCAAAAATGAGTGTTTATTGGTTCGATTATAAGCGCGACAAACTGGCTGATTACGACATTCTTGACTCGGGGATCCAACTCAAGAAGTCAATGTTTTCGTGGGATAGAACTACGAACAAGGTGAATCTAACCGCTTTGTATACTGATAAGGAAATCGGGAAAACGAAAGGCCTTTTCAACTTTCAGCTTTGGCTCGATTCCAGTCTCAAACCAAAAACAACCTACCGCCCATTTAACGATGAGTTTAAGCAACAACTGTTTGGAGCTGGTGAAGGTTTTCGGTTTGACGACGTGGAAGACTTTGAATTAAAGCGGGCAATTCCAAACACCGATGGCGGGTTGACCCTGATTGCCGAACGATCTTCTATATCAAACGAGACCGATGTAACCTATATAAACGGGATGCCAACTACCCTGGCCCGAAACATTTATAATTTTGATGATGTTCTGATTCTGGCTGTAAATCCCGACCTCAAAATTCGCTGGAAGCATTTGATTCACAAAAGTCAGAGCTCGCTGAACGACAATGGTTATTACAGCTCCATAGTGGTGGCTCACACGCGTTCCCATATTTACCTGCTTTACAACGACCGCCTCAGAACCAATGGCGATGTAATGCAATATATGTTTGATGTAAACGGACAGATGACATACAAGATTCTTGTTCGTTCCGACAATCATTTTGTATCAATTATTCCTTCCGAAGCTAAACAAATTGGATACAATCGGGTAATATTGCCGGTAACGAAGGATCGTAAATTCTCGATCCTTAAATTGGATTACCCCAATTGATTACAGCAATAAAGAAAGGCGGCATTCTTCCTATCATCCTCGCAATCCTACTTGTGATTGCCGTCAATTTTATTCCCTTTTATGAATCCTGGTTTCGGCCAGAAGCGAGCTGGTTCTTTGGTCAGGTTTGGATCAACAGGCTGCTTTTCGGTTTGGTTCTAACCCTACAGGCAGTTTGGTTCCAACGCGTTATTCACAATGCTCGCTTTTTTGATCAATGGAGTATTTGGCCCTGGGTTGTATTTATGCTGATAGCAGCGGTTACTCCTGCCCAGTTCCTTTCCTTCAGGGCTCTGGTTCCTAACTTCATTTGGCTGATCTTTTATCAGAAGCTCTTCTACCATCACGACCGGGAGCTTTCCAACCTCCAAATACACATGGATGCGGGTATTCTGTTTTGTGTCGGAGTGATGTTCTACCCAAGGTTTGCGCTCATGCTTCCTTTCTTGATCATCTTACTAAATCAGTTTGCGGTAAACGACCTGAATCGGTTTTATCTAGTCATATTTTCCTTCCTCATGTTGGCTATTTCAACCATTGCCATTGCATATCTGTTTATTTCCGAGGAATGGGTGATGTCTCTCCCGCAAGAACTATCGCCTCAACTTAATTTGGAATTACTAAAAACGCCAAGCGTTCTCTACTCGTACCTAACTCTATTTGTTGTATTAGTGGTGCTTACACCTCTTGTTTACAATCGGCTTGGCTATATGCAGACCCAGAATCGCACCGTGATAAACATGTTGTACCTGCAAGTCTTCTTTGCCTTAATGGTGGGCCTTGCATCGGGGTCGAGCTTTGAAGAGAGTTTGCTAATGGTCGGGCTTCCCCTGGCTTTCATCATCAGTTTTGGAAGCTACCACCTCAAAGTGCGTTGGTTAAGTAACATTTTGTTACTTCTGGTTGCCTTTACCCTTGTATTGGTACAGTGGACCTATATGAGAGATGTGTTAAATCTTTGATTAATTTCTAAAACCGTTAAGTTTGCAGAAACTTAAAAACATGGACGAACGATTAGAAGCGGTATATCAG
>JAEPQQ010000086.1 GCA_017640445.1 Bacteroidia bacterium
TGTTGCAGCTTCTTGCCAAAGCAGACGACCCGTTTTCAGGCGGACGTTCCTATTATGCACACCCATCTCTTAATCGACCCGAGATACCCAACATGGCTCATCAGAGTAGTGCAACGGGTATGCAGGCGATTCCAACAACGGGAATAGCACATGGTTTAAAATATAAAGAGCAACAAGGCTTGCTGGAGGAAGATGCCCCAATCGTGGTTTGTTCCATTGGGGATGGCTCAATGACCGAAGGCGAGGTGAGCGAAGCCCTGCAAATGGCTGTGCTCCACCAGTTGCCAATTCTTTACCTGGTACAGGACAACGACTGGGGGATTTCTGCGAGCGGAGATGAAATGAGAGCCATGGATGCGTATGAGTTTGCCAAGGGCTTTAAGGGACTCAAAACGCAACGAATTAACGGCTCCGATTTTGCGTCGTGTTATGATGGAATGGCAAAGGCCATGGCCTGGGTACGGGAAAAACGCACACCTATGTTGGTGCATGCCAAAGTCCCACTATTAGGCCATCATACCAGTGGTGTTCGAAGTGAGTGGTATCGCGATGATCTGGAAGAAGACGTGAAAGACGACCCGTTTCCAGTAATTAAAGACTTGCTTTTGGAATTGGGTGTTTCGGAGGAGGAACTTGTAACAACCCAGGAAGAGGCAAACGCCTTTATAGCTGAAGAGTTTGATAAGGCGGTTAACGCACCTGAACCCGAGGCGCACACATTAACCGACCATGTATTGGCTCCAACGCCCGTTACCGAGGAAGTGGGTGAACGTAGCCCCGAAGGAGCGGAAACCATCATCATGGTAGATGCAGCCCTACATGCAATGGATGAAATTCTAAAGAAACATCCTGAAGCCTTGTTATATGGACAAGATGTAGGCATTCGACTAGGTGGTGTTTTTAGAGAGGCTGCTACCCTGGCTCAGAAATATGGAAAAGACCGGGTTTTTAATACGCCTATACAAGAGGCATACATAGTAGGTTCTACTGCAGGTTTTTCTGCTGTTGGTTGTAAACCAGTGGTCGAAATTCAGTTTGCCGACTATATCTGGCCAGGAGTAAACCAGCTCGTAACAGAGTTGAGCAAATCAGGATATCTGAGTCAGGGAAAGTACCACGTTCAAAGTGTTATCCGGATTCCAACGGGAGCCTATGGCGGCGGCGGACCGTACCACTCAGGAACGGTGGAAAGCAGTATACTACCCATCAAAGGCATAAAGATTGTTTACCCGAGTAGTGCTGCGGATATGAAAGGTCTGATGAAAGCAGCGTTCTACGACCCGAATCCAGTAGTTATGTTTGAGCACAAGGGCATTTACTGGAGCAAGGTTCCTGGAACAGAAGACGCCAAAACGCCAGAACCTTCTGAAGACTATATGATTCCTTTGGGTAAAGCGAATGTGGTGTTAGAAGCGTCAAATGACGCAGTGGAGAATGGTGAGTCAATGGCGGTAATTACCTATGGAATGGGAGTTTATTGGGCTAAAGCTGCGGCAAAAAACTTCAATAATCAGGTTGAGATTCTGGATCTTCGAACCTTAAGTCCGTGCGATGATGAAGCAATTTACGACCAGGTAAAAAAGCACGGAAAAGCGTTGGTTTTGACCGAGGAAACACTGAACAATTCCTTTGCTGAAGCAATTGCTGGTAGAATTTCAAAGAACTGTTTTGAACACCTGGATGCCCCTGTGCAGACCATGGGAAGTGAAAACACACCAGCTGTGCCATTAAACATGGGATTGGAAAAGGTAATGTTGCCCAATGGAGATAAGGTAACAGAAACCATACGGGAGTTGCTAGAATACTAGAAACCCTCCTTTTTTACTTTTTTCGGTATTCCCATCATGCCCTGATTTCTGTCAGGTATGATATGTAAGTCGTTGAAAAACCGTATCTTTATAGTCCAAAAACTAATAATGCATGCGGACAATCGACGCGCTTCTTGAGAAGTATGGCGAGAGCCATCAGAACAAGGTGAACAAACTCATCCATTGGATTTGTGTGCCTTCGATCTTTTTCTCGATAGTAGGTCTTCTGTATGCAATTCCGCTTCCCGGAGACATGCCCAAAACTATTTGGGTAAGCTGGGCAACCCTGATTATGGTGGTGGTTTATATCTACTACCTGCGACTTTCTACAACCATGTTTTTAGCTTTTGTGGGATGGGGTTTCTTCTGTCTATGGGGAAATGACGTTATTTACCATTTGGTGAACGAAAGCAATTCTTCATTAGCCCTTATTAATCTGATCATCTTTGCTGTGGCCTGGGTGTTCCAGTTTGTTGGGCACAAGATTGAAGGCAAAAAACCGTCTTTTCTCGACGATGTAAAGTTTCTTTTAATTGGACCGGCCTGGTTACTTCATTTTATTATGAAACGGTTAGGGGTTAAGTATTGATTTCATGAAAAACCCGATCGGAATCGCTGGCCTGGTTACTGCCTTGCTGGCCCTTCTCACCATTCTTGTACAACCCATAATTTTGTCGCGGATTGAACAGAAACCAGGTAGTCAGATCCTGGCGGAATACATTATCGACCTGAGGGAAACCATCAAAGATGAGTCGGCCGACAAGGAAGACCTGCTGCAAGCCCTGTCGGATAAGCGATCGTTAAAAACGCAACAATGGGATGATATCTTGGACGTAAGCTTCTACATTCTTTTAGTTGTTTCCGTGTTGCTCGGAGCGATTTCATATTTGCGCGACGAACGAAGAATTTTAAGCATCCTGATTTTTGTGGTATGTCTGATTGCCTCCATCATACTGCTTTCTTACCTCACCATGGCCGCCTTACTTCTATTCCTTATTGTGTTACTGGTGGTTCAGGGTAGTTAATCAAAATCGGGTTTGTAATGTGATTCCGATGCCTTTACCAATTCACCATCTTTCCATTTGTATTGAATATGTGTAGAACCGTTCACACCATCAAAGTAAGTGGAGCTGATTTCCCGACGTTCATGGTCTACATCAAGTGTTAAACCCTCGTACTCCAGTTTTCGGTATTGACCGTCTTCAAAAACCCAATATGCGGCAACCACATTTGACCGCATACCGCTGTACAATATGACGTACAAATCTTGAACTCCATCAAAGTTGATGTCTTCCGTAAGTACATTGTACATGCCCCGGAAATGAGCATCTAAACTGATAACCTGTAGTAAGGAATCATTGCCTTTATTAAAAACCAGTACTTCGTATACCTGACGCTCATAATAAGGCACTTTAGGGTCGGATACAGTCTTGTAATAATGGTGTTTTGAATTTCCCCATTGTCGATGAAGTTCAAGGCTATCCTGCCAGGCCTCATCGTAATATCGGTCAGGCTCTCGCCGCAGATCAACCTGATAGCGACGACTTGAGTTGGTCCAGTTCCCGTTCAGCAACGTATCAGATCGTTTAAAATTAGGGAAGTTGAATGTTGCAAGTATTTCAAAGCTATCGTTCACCTCATTGAGAATCAGACCTGTGCTGTCGAGTTGACCCCGAAGGTGAATGGGTTCATCGTATTTCTTATAAACGTAGTAACCATCAGCAGTTTGACTCTTTCCAGAATGAAAGTCACCCAAAAAAACTTCGATGGGATAAGGCCCAATAGTTCCGACAAACCGTTGCTGTGCATGTCCATAGAAACAAGACATGATGAGTACGGTAAGTAGAAGAAGTTGTTTGGTCATGGCTTTGTTAGTGAGCTTCGAGCCAGTTGTCACCCTGGCCCACTTCCACTACAGTAGGAACGTTCAATGGCATAGCATGCTCCATAAGGGGTTTGATCAACATTTTAAGCCGATCGAGTTCATCGCGATGAACGTCAAACAGCAATTCATCATGTACCTGAAGAATCATCTTTGACTTAAAACCTTGTAGTCGCATAGCTGCATCGATGTTAATCATAGCCAACTTGATCATGTCTGCCGCTGATCCCTGAATGGGCGCGTTAATTGCGTTTCGTTCGGCAAAACCAACAACTGTTCTGTTCTGCGAATTGATATCACGAATACGACGCTTCCGTCCCAGAATGGTCTTCACGTATCCATGATCGCGGCAATAGCCAATGGTGTCGTCCATATACTTCTTAATTCCACTGAATTGCTCGAAGTATGCATCGATTAGGTCTTGTGCTTCGCGCCGTTTAATCTTGAGATTTTGCGATAATCCAGAAGCTCCTTGTCCATAGATCAGTCCGAAGTTGACACTTTTTGCTTTGTATCGCTGGTCTTTAGTTACATCGGCTGGTTCCACACCGTACACCTTGGCTGCAGTGGCCGTGTGGATGTCCATACCCTGAACAAAAGCATCGGTCATGGCCTCATCTCCACTCATGGAAGCTACAATTCGCAGCTCAATCTGACTATAGTCGGCCGCAACCAGGATATGATCTTCGTCTCTCGGTATAAACGCCTTGCGAATCTGTCTCCCCTTATCCGTTCGAATAGGAATGTTTTGCAGGTTCGGATTGTTGCTGCTAAGTCTGCCTGTTGCTGCTACCGCTTGAGCGAAACTGGTATGAACGCGACCCGTGTTGGGGTTAACAAGCTTAGGTATCGCTTCTACGTATGTGCTGTTTAGTTTTTGGTTGTGCCTGTACTCCAAAATGAGTTTGGGAAGTGCATGAAGATCCGCAAGCTTTTGTAGCGTTGCTTCATCGGTTTTATACTGGCCGGTTTTGGTTTTTTTGGCCTTAGGGTCGAGTTTCAAATGGTTGAACAAAACCTCACCAAGTTGCCGAGGTGAGGCAATGTTGAATTTTAATCCTGCATGCTCGTATATCTGCTTCTCGATTTCTGCCGATTCGGTAATCAACTCGTTAGAATAGTTGTTCAGAAACTCCGTATCAACGTTTACACCTTCGTGTTCCATTCTTCCTAAAACGGGTATTAATGGAACTTCAACACGGTCAAAAACCGATCGAACGTCTTCGTCGGCCAGCATTGGTTCGAATTGCTCTTTTAGCTGCAAGGTTATGTCAGCGTCTTCAACCGCATACTCGGTCGCCTTATCGAGCGGCACACTGTCGAAACTCAGCTGATTTTTACCCTTTTTACCGATCAGGGTGGTAATGGAAATTGGTTGATAGCCTAGGAATTTCTCGGACAAAGCATCCATGCTATGCCGTTGGTCAGGTTCTAGCAGGTAATGGGCAAGCATAGTGTCGAAGATCGGGCCCTTAACTTCCACGTCATAGTTCCACAAGATGCGCAAATCGTATTTCGCGTTTTGAAGAACCTTCTCTATATCTTTATTGCCAAAGAAGGCGTCGAATTCTTGAAGAATTGCTTTGCTTTCGTCTTGGTCTTCTGGGAAGTTTACGTAATATCCCGAGCCTTGCTCAAACGAAAAAGCACAGCCCAAAATACGCGCCAGTAAGGGGTCCAAACCAGTGGTTTCGGTATCAAAACACACCGACTTTTGAGCAAGAAGTTTGGTCAGAAGCTCAGCTCTCTTTTCAGCAGTATCAACCAACTCGTAGGTGTGTTCTACATCATCAATGGTCTTGGTGCCCGTAAACTCTTTCGCGGCTTTTACGGCTGCCGGGGTGGAGCTTGTTGTTGGTAAATCTGCAAAAAGAGATTGTTGCCCTCCACTGGCTATGAATTCCGGCGACTCTCCCAGAACCCGCTTATATAAGGTTCGGAACTCTACCTCTTCAAATATCTTTTTAATCTCGTCTTTGTTTACTTCTTCAACAACGAGACTTGCTTCATCAAAGTCAACCGGGGCATCCAGCAGTATGGTTGCCAGTCTTTTACTGATAAAGGCCTGTTCCTTATTGTTCTCAATCTTTTCCTTGAGTTTTCCTTTTAGCTCGTCGGTATGCTCGTATAGGTTTTCCATACTGCCATACTGCTTTAGCAAAGTACTTGCTGTTTTGGGGCCAACTCCCGGTACACCAGGAATGTTGTCCACGGAATCACCCATTAATCCGAGGTAGTCAATTACCTGCAAGGTGTTGTCGAGTCCAAACTTTTCGCATACCTCAGCAGGGCCCCATATCTCCGCCTGGTTCCCGGAACGTGGCGGTTTATACATAAGAGACTTCTCCGTTACCAATTGACCAAAGTCTTTATCGGGAGTCATCATATAGGTTATGAAACCTTCTTTTTCGGCTTTATGAGCCAAGGTGCCAATAACGTCATCAGCCTCGTAACCTTCTGCTTCGAGAATAGGAATATTAAAGGCTGAAATAATCCGACGGATATACGGTTCTGCCAATTTTATGTCTTCCGGAGTCTCGTCGCGATTTGCTTTGTAAAACGCAAATTCCTGCTTCCTGATGTTTTCGGATTTATGGTCAAATACCACGGCGATGTGACTGGGTTTTTGATTCTGTAAAACATCGAGTAGCGTATTGGTGAATCCAAACACGGCTGAAGTGTTTAAACCATAGCTCGTTATACGTGGATTCTTTATGAATGCATAGTAGGCACGGAAGATCAACGCGTATGCATCAAGGAGGAATAATTTTTTCTCTGACATAAGACGCGAAAATTAGACAATGCTTTTGGATGAGGCAACAAAAAAACAAGATGCAAGCAGGTTTTTTGTCGTCGTCCGATGGTCAATTCAAACTACCTTTGCGCCATAAATTATAGAGTGAATGTCCAGATATCTGATTCAAAATGCAACCCTGATAAACGAACATAACCGCCAGCAAGCAGACGTACTGATTGAGGATGGTCTCATTAAGTCGATTGGTAGCAACTTACCGGTTGAACCCGGTACCGAAATTGTTGATGCAAGTGGTAAGTGGTTGTTGCCAGGTGTTATTGACGATCAGGTTCATTTCCGTGAACCGGGCCTAACGCATAAAGCAACCATTTACACAGAGGCAAAGGCAGCTGTAGCAGGTGGAGTAACAAGTTTTATGGAAATGCCCAATACCAAACCTCAGGCAGTGACTCAGGAGTTACTGGAGGAGAAATATATAACGGCGTCGCAAACGTCGTTGGCCAACTACTCCTTCTTTATGGGCACCACAAACTCCAATTACGACGAGATCATTAAAACCGATCCAAGAACGGTTTGTGGAATTAAGATTTTTATGGGCAGTAGTACGGGTGATATGCTGGTAGATGACGACCATATCCTTGCGAGAATCTTCGCCAATGCCCCAACCATTATTGCGCTTCACTGCGAGGACGAGCAGACAATCAAAGACAATACTCAAGCCTACATCGAGAAATACGGAGATGATATTCCATTTGAGGCTCACCCCGAAATACGTAGCCACGAAGCCTGTTACCTTTCATCGAGCAAAGCGGCAAAACTTGCGCAGAAATACGGTACACGTATTCATATCCTGCACATTAGTACAGCAGAAGAATTAGCATTGTTCGAACCAGGTGAAAACTACCCGGAAAAACACATAACCTCCGAGGTATGTGTGCACCACCTAAGCTTCAATTCCAGTCAATATGAAAGTCTTGGGTCCAAGATCAAATGCAATCCGGCCATTAAACACAAAGAAGATCAGGAGGCACTTTGGGAGGCATTGAGATCGGGTAAGTTTGATGTAATTGCAACCGACCACGCCCCACATACCGCTGAGGAAAAAGGAAATGCTTACCTGAAAGCGCCATCCGGACTTCCATTGGTTCAACACAGTTTACAACTTATGTTGGAGCACGCGCGAGATGGGAGAATATCGGTAGAAGAAGTGGTGAACCGAATGTGTCATAAACCGGCAGAGTTGTTCGAAATCGAGCGAAGAGGTTTTATTAAAGAGGGCTATTGGGCGGATTTGGTTTTGGTCGACCCCAATGCTAAACACGAGGTAACAAGCGACAACGTATTGTATAAATGCGGTTGGTCACCTTTGGAAGGAAAGACCTTTCACCATGCTATAACACAAACCTTCGTATCGGGCCACCTGGCATACAACAATGGCCAATTTGACGAAGCCGTTAAAGGCAAACGGTTGTTATTTGATCGATAAGTTCGTTTTCTTGTATAAACGCATTTCGTAAAGTCGCGATAGGGTCTAAATTTGACCTCTTATTGTGAATCGCATGAAAAAGACCGTTGTTCTGGCACTACTTGCTTTAGGTACCGGAGCTTATGCTCAGAAATCTCAACCCTCAGAGGTACAGGTAAACACTCCTACACCAAGTGTGTACCCAAACGAGCCTAGCATCTGCATTAATAAGGCTGAACCCAATACGCTTATTGCCGGGGCGAATATCAACAACCATTACCTGTCGTTGGATAATGGGAAAACCTGGGAGAACAAGACCATCGAGTCAACCTTTGGGGTATGGGGAGATCCCGTTCTTCATTCGGACGCAAATGGCACTATTTACTTTGTCCATTTGTCGAGAACTCCAGGCAAGTCAAAAGACTATTCGTTTATTGACAGAATTGTAATTCAAACATCGTCGGATGGGGGTAAGACCTTTGAAAATGGCTCATTCACCGGGCTAAACGAGCCCAAAATGCAGGACAAACCCTGGATAAGTACGGACGATTACTCTGAAAAGATGAAGGGGAATGCCTACCTTACCTGGACGGAGTTTGATAAGATTAACAGCAAGAAGAAGAAACACCAGAGTCGAATTCGGTTTTCAAGTTCGAGTGATCAGGGAAAAACCTGGAGTGAAGCCATAACCATTTCCGATAGCGTTGGTGATGCCGTAGATGACGACCATACCCTGGAAGGCGCAACCACGGCGGTAGATACACGAGGTAACATATACTGTGTGTGGGCCGGGCATAACCGACTGTATTTCGATAAAAGCACCGATGGGGGGAAAACATGGGGTATGGATCGGGTAATCTTTGGCCAGCAGAGTGGTTGGGCGATGGATGTACCACACGTATACCGAACCAACGGGATGCCCTTTCTTGTAATTGACAACTCGAACGGTGAGTATACGGGAAGAATGTACCTGGTTTGGGGTGATGATAAGTTGGGCGATGCGGATGTCTTCATTTCATATTCAGACGATGAGGGGGATACCTGGAGCGTGCCTAAAACTGTACACCATCCGCTGATGTCACAAGGAAAGAGTCAGTATATGCCGAATATGGCCATTGACCCGGTTACAGGTCACGTGGCAGTGGTTTATTACGATCGTAGGAACAGTCGAAACAACGTGTTCAATGATGTGTATGTATCTGTGAGTAAAGATGGTGGGGAACACTTTAGGGGGTATAGAATGAACGAGATCTTATCGAACCACATTGGTGAGGATGCGTTCTCTGGTGATTACATCGATGTGGATTTTTACAACGGTAAGATCACTGCCATATGGTCGGGTTACGATGGTGAAGCAAAGGTGTACAACCGAACGTTGACAGAGGAAGACCTGGAGAATATTTCACCAATTCACAAAGTAGGACAGCTGCATCTTTTTCACAGCAAAGAATCAAGGTTGCCTGTGATCTATGGAGTGGCTACTGTTCCATGCGATGTTAAAGTGACGTATTACCGCAAACCATGGTTCAGCAAAAATCTCAAAGAAAAATCAGTTGAGGAATTCGGAATTAGCCACAAACCGGGCCTGGATGGATATGGGGAAACGCGTATTGAAGCCCGGCAAAAGAAACACATTAAGGTGGAGGCCGTGATCACCGATAAGGCCGTGAAGGGTAATAAAACGAAAACCCTTTGGATCAAGTAAATGCAGCATACTGACTGTCAGCCGGTTATGAGCGTGTAGATTTTGTATGTTGCCATGACATCAAAAAGACGCTAATGCATTGACATTTAGGACTAAAAAACCGTATTTTGCGGACTATTTTTACAAAAATGGCGAAGAACAAAAACGAAGAGACTGGAGTAATCTTAAAAATACAAAAGCAAACAGGTTGTTTGTTATTTGTAATTGGTGCAGCCATGTTGGCCTTTGTATTGACTGACTTCTTTAAGAGCGGATCAAGCATGTTTGGCGGATCGGATAACATTGTTGGAGAAATTGCCGGTGAGCAAGTCGACTACAATGAACTGATGGATGGAGTGGAAGGCCTTAAGGTCTTGTATCAAGGATCTAATCTCGACGAGGCGCAGTTGCGTGACCAAGCCTGGAATCAGCTAATTCAGGAAAAAGTAATCAATACACAATTCGAAGTATTGGGCCTTGAAACAGGTACAGATGAATTGAATGATGCAATGTTTGGACCGAACCCGGATCCAATCGTTGTTCGGAACTTTACCAACCCTGAAACCAATGAATTTGATCCAAACGTATTAAAGCAATTCATTGAGATTGATATGCAGGAAGACGAAACCAAGTATGCAAACTACTTGAACTTCCTGGAAATTCCATTGAAGGATTCGCGGTCAAGAACCAAGTGGGAAAGCCTGATTAAAGCGGGTATTTATTCAACTAAACTTGACGCCCGTTACGAATTCGATCGTGAGGAGCGAAAGATGAGCGCAATGGCAGTTGGTCTTCCGTATACCATGATTCAGGATTCTACTATTAAATATGAGGATAGCGACCTGCGATCTTACCTAAGCGAGAATTCTGACGATTACCAGCAATTGGCAACGCGCGATATCGACTTCGTGGTTCTTAACGTTTACCCTTCGGCAGAAGATACACTGGAAGCCAAGGAGTGGATTGAGGATCAAACTAAGCGTTTCTCAGAAGTTAAGCCTGGTAATGACAGTAGCTTCCTTGCAAACTGGAGATCACTTCGACAGTTTAACCCTACGTACGTAAGAAGAGGAGCGAGTGGCTTCAGTCCTGAAGTAGAAGACAAACTTTTTGCATCTGATACAGGTGAGGTTACCGATGTAATCTATACCCAGGGCATCTATGGTGTGTACAAGGTAACAGGTATTAAAGAAGATAGCGTTGCGGTAATGCGAGCGCGTCACGTACTTATTCCATTGGGAGAAGATGCTGAAGAAATTGCTAAAACGACTCTGGCTGATTTGAAAGCGGGTAGAACAACTTTCGAAATCGCATCTAAGGATAACTATGATGGAACGGCAGCTTCTAAAGGAGACCTGGGTTGGTTTACAAAAGAAGGAAGCATGGTACCAAAAGAAGTGGTAGATAAGGTGTTCGCATCAAGCGAAGGAAGTTACTTTATCGTAAAATCAAATAGAGGACACCACGTGGTGAACGTAACCAGTGGTCCGTTTAACAAAACGATCCAGATAGCAGCTCTTGAACGAGGTATTATTGCCGGACAAGAAGCAGACCGGGTAGTTGAGCGAAAAGCAGCTGAAATTCAGTTCAAGGCAGTTGACGACGAAAACTTTGATCAGGTGGTAGAAGACCTTGGGCATGTAGTTCGTGAAGCAACCAAAATAACGGTAAGCAATCCAAATGTTCCTGGTGTTCCGGATGCCAAGGAGATTGCACGATGGTTGTTCAATGATAAAACACGTGTAGGAGATGTGTCCGAAGTGATTACACTTCCAGATAGATATGTGATTGCCAAGTGTAAGGCCATCCGAGAGGAAGGAACAGCTTCTTTAGAAGATATCCGAGAGCAAATTACGGCTGATTACGTTCGTGATCAGATCGGTAATAAGTTGGTTGAACAAATGAATGAGGCTTTGGCTTCGGCCAATGATGCGGAAGCACTTGCCAAAGCGTTGAACACAACTACCTCATTGGTACCATTGG
Organism: Bacteroidia bacterium; assembly: GCA_017640445.1. Lineage (GTDB taxonomy): Bacteria > Bacteroidota > Bacteroidia > NS11-12g > UBA9320 > UBA987. The sequence continues at coordinate 11,578 of JAEPQQ010000086.1, forward strand.
TGAACATGAACTCAGGTCAGGTTGCCGGAGTTGGTGCAGAACCTGAAATAATCGGAACCATCCTGGGTCTTGCACAAGACAAGCGCTCAGAGCCAATCAAAGGTGTGAGTGGGGTGTACGTGGTGTGGAACACCGGTCAGGTTCAGGCAGGAGAAGGCCCGGAATTTATCGAGGCTGATTTCCAAACAGACATTACAAACCGTATAACTCAAAGCGCAGGAGAAACAGTTATCCAGGCGCTTAGAAAGAAGGCAAACATCGTTGACAAACGGTATAATTTCTTCTAGGTTATAAAACGAATACACGGAAAAAGGGTTGCTCATGAGCAGCCCTTTTTTGTTACCTTCGGTTTATGCAACACATCATTTTTTTACACGGATTTTGTGAGAACAGTACCATGTGGGACGAGGTGTGTGACCACCTGGATGTGCGCTGGAACGTACACGTGTTGGACCTACCGGGTTTTGGTGAAAATACCAATCCAGTGAACTCCATTTCGGAAATGGTGGATGCGGTAATCGAATACATGGATAAGGCCGGGATTGAACGTGTTTGTGTGTTCGGTCATTCGATGGGAGGTTATGTGGCCCTGGACATGTTAGATCGGTTTCCTTCTCGAATAATCGGAATTGGTCTTGTGCATTCGCATGGATATGCCGACAGCCTGGAGGTTCACCAAAAAAGACAGAAGCAAATTGAGTTTCTGGAACGACAGCCTGTTGACCTCTTCCTTAAGCCTTTTTCAAGGCAGTTGGTAGGTGAAACAAACAGCAACGATAAACTCCTTGAAAAAGCCTATAACCTTGTTAAACGTACGCCATCGGAATCCGTTATTGCAGCAACCAGGGCTATGATGAAACGACCAGACAGATCGGAGCTTCTTCAAAATACACAAGTACCCGTAGCCTGGTTGATCGGTAAAGAAGATCGTTTTATTGATTTGCCAAGCATCGAAAAGCAGGCTATTGACACGGCCAACAACTACATAACGATTTGGGAAAATGTTGGGCACTTAGCGCCTCTGGAAGTACCTCAAAAAACCGCACAGTGGTTAAAAGAGGTGCTATCTTGGATGGTTTCCGTTAACGTAACAGTTGATACACAATAAAACTACAGACGTACGCCAGGCCTGTCATGTAGGCAAATTGAATGAGAGGCCATTTAAGCCGTTTCGTTTCTTTATAAACAACCGCAAGTGTACTAATGCATTGCATGGCAAAGGCATAGAAAATCATCAAAGAAAGAACTACGGCCAGACTATAAACCGGCTCACCGGCTGAGTTGGTTTCTCGTTGCATTTTTTCTCTGATTCGGGTCACATCTTCCTCGTCGTCAACACTGTAAATCGTACTCATGGTGCCAACAAATACCTCTCTGGCCGCAAACGACGTAAGAAGTGCGATTCCAATCTTCCAGTTGAAACCTATTGGTTTGATTGTAGGTTCGATCACCTTGCCAAAGTGGCCGGCATACGATTCTTCCAAGCTCACATTTTTGGTTGGGGCCATGGATGTTTCACCAGGGCCGTAACTGGCAAGAAACCACAGGACTACTGAGACAATCAGAATCACTTTTCCCGCTTCGGTTACAAAACTCTTGGATTTATTTAACACCATCATGCCAACGTTCTTCCACCGTGGTGGATGATAGACCGGTAGCTCCATAACAAAGAAGCTCAACCCCCTTTGTTTAATAAAAAACTTAAATACCAGAGCCGCTAACAGACTTGCCACAGTTCCGAGTAAATACATCCCCAGCAACATCAGGGCTTTAAGGCTTATAAAGCCAAAAATGTATTGATTTGGCACCGCAACAGAGATCAATAATGTATAGACGGGTAGGCGGGCAGAACAACTCATTAAGGGAGTTACCATAATGGTGATCATACGATCTTTCCAGTTTTCAATGGATCGGGTGGCCATAATAGCTGGTATGGCACATGCAGCCCCGCTAAGGAGTGGTACCACTGATTTTCCACTTAACCCTAAACCCCGGAGGAGTTTATCCATTATGAAGCTGACCCTCGACATATAACCGGTATCCTCAAGAATGGCCATGAAGAAGAAAAGAATGGCGATTTGTGGTATAAAGACCATGACACCGGCCAAACCCGCCACCAGGCCATTTACTAAAAGGCTGCGATACCACGCATCTGGTAGGGTATCGAGCAACAGCGACCCCAACCAGGAGAAGCCGTTTTCAATCAGTTCCATTGGGTATTCGGCTAGTTTAAATACGCTTTGGAATACCAACAGAAGTACACCAATGAAGATGGCATAGCCAAAGATGGGATGCGTGAGAACAGGGTCAAGTTTTTCAGTAAAAAGCTCTTCGCGGTTTTTTTGCGTTACCACTTTTTGAAGTAGTGCCTGTATGCGGTCGTACCGGGTAACAACTTCTTCGTCTTTCCTGCCTTCCAAGAAGTTGTAGTGAGGCTTGAATGGTTGTTTGGTCAAAGCTTCCCGAAGCTCATCAATGCCCGTACCTTTTCGTGCATTGCTCATGAGAACGGGTATGCCCAACTCTTGTTCCAACCGTTCAATTTGAATGGTAACACCTTTTCGTTCTGCCACATCCATCATGTTCAGAACCAGGATCATTGGAATGCCCAATTCGGATAGTTGACTAAAGAAGAGCAGGTTCCTTTTTAAGTTGTTGGCGTCGGCTACATAAACAATTTGATCGGGTCGGTTTGGGTTGCCTTCGTCAAATATTTCAAGTGCGGCTTCTTCATCCTTCGATTTAGCCCGAATGCTGTAGGTTCCAGGTGTATCCTGTACAACAAACGAATGGTCCTTGAACGTGAAGTTCCCGATTCGACGTTCAATCGTGGTGCCGGGAACATTGGTAATCTTCTGTTGTAAACCAGTAAGTTGATTGAAAATCGACGACTTTCCGCAGTTCGGATTTCCACATAGTGCTATGTTCGCTGATGGGGAGTTATTCACCGGTTATTATTTTAACCTCAATCAGGCGTGCTTCTTTCTTTCGCATGCTCAAACAGTAACCGTCGATCATGTAGGCGCATGGATCCCCCAAAGGAGCCCTTAAAGCAAGAGAAACTCGTGCACCGGGAACACAACCCATCTCGAGAAGTTTTTCTCTAAAATCTGAGGCCTGAACCGCAGTAATTTCTGCCTGTTGCCCTTTCTTGATTTCCGCCAGGAGCATTGCTGCAAATGTGGCGTTTATTTAGAATAATTAAAAATAATAACACACATTTAATACCTGACAATTGACAGGTGAAATTAACGTCATTAAGCCTTTGTTATGAGGTATTTCGTTCCAATAGCCGCTCAAAAAAAGTACATTTGCGACACATTGAAAATTCATTGACATGTCTGCAAACAATTTAACCATTTCAGTGGCCAAAGGTGATGGAATCGGGCCAGAGATTATGGACGCAGTGCTGAGCATCTTTGATGCTGCCGGCGTACCTTTAAACTACGAGGTAATTGGGATGGGAAAGTCCTATTACGATCAGGGGTATGGAAATGGAATGACACCGGAGGCAATGAAGAGCATTGAGCGAAATGGTATTCTGTTCAAGGGCCCAATGGAAACACCCAAAGGCAAAGGGGTAAAAAGCATCAATGTTACAGCGAGAAAGGTGTGGAGTACGTATGCCAATCGACGACATTTCCGATCTATTGAAGGTGTAGATACCGTTTATTCAAAGGCAGGGATTCCGATTGATATTACAGTGATCCGTGAGAACATTGAAGATACGTACGGCGGTATTGAACACATGTTGAGTAACGATGTGGCTCTAAGCCGACGATTCATAACCCGTCAGGGGTGCCAGCAAGTTATACGTTTTGCGTTCGAAATGGCCAAAAAAGAAGGCTTTAAAAAGGTTACGTGTGGCCATAAAGCGAATATCATGAAGCTTACGGATGGGTTGTTCCTTGAGGTGTTCTACGAGATGGCCAAAGAATATCCGGATATTCAGGCAGACGACGTTATCGTGGACGCACTTTGTATGAAGTTGGTACAGTATCCACAAGACTTTGAGGTAGTGGTCTTAACCAACTTACAAGGTGATATCGTTTCGGATTTGTGCGCTGGTTTGGTTGGCGGCTTGGGTTTTGCCCCGTCAACAAATGTGGGCGACAACATCTCCATTTTCGAAGCGGTGCACGGCACTGCTCCTGATATTGCCGGTAAAAACATTGCAAACCCAACGTCGTTGTTGATGAGCGGTATCATGATGTTAAGACATCTTGGGTTGCTTAAGGAGGCACGCGATATTGAAGGAGCCTTGTTGTATACAATCGAAAGTGGAGTTCATACGGGCGACTTTGGAGATCGTTCAACCCCTTCGGTTGATACCACCGAGTTTGCAAATGCCATCATCTCTAATCTGGGTAAAATGCCCGAAAATGTAAATCTGCGTAAGACCAGCGATCGTTCTGACTTCCATTTACCGAATCGGCCCAAGGCACAAAAGGTGATGATTGGAGAACCGGCAGAAGTCGAAATAGTGGGTGTCGATCTTTTTTTCCAATCGGAGAAACAGGCCGACCAGTTGGCAGAGGAGATTAAGGCCAAGCTGCCAGATTCAATGGAGTTAGTTTCTCTTACAAACCGAGGAACGGTGGTATGGCCCAACGGTTCGGTTTATACAGAATGTAGCACGGGTTACGGTGCACGAATCAAGGGAGAAGGGTTAACGAAAGAAGACTACTGGGCGGCAACAGCTCAATTAAATTCGGTGGTGAAGGTGTCATCAACCGAATTTTTGAATATTATTGATGGGCAGCGTGCCTATTCCCTGGGTCAGGGAAAGTAGTACGTTGTGTAAACGTATCTAAGACAATAAAACATGTCAGCACGCACTGACGTAATGAAGTATTTCAAGGTCCAGCGGATTATCATTCCGTTGTTCCTGGGACTTCTGGTTTCCATTTATTTCCTTTTTGGTAAGAGTGAAGGACAGTTAGACGACATAAGCCTTAGGGATATTAACTGGGCCGAAGGAGG
>JAEPQQ010000087.1 GCA_017640445.1 Bacteroidia bacterium
CCAGAAGCTGGATCACCGAAATCCCACATGTACTCAACTGCACCTGTTTCTTGCTTAGTACCGTTTACAAAAGCAACAACATCACCGTCACACGCATCAGGAGCTTCCCATGCTACGTCTGGTGTATGTGGAACGTAGATCCAACGTCCGAAAGTAGAGTCACAACCAGTCAAATGGTCGGTTACGGTAAGCGCAAGGAAGATCGTAGAATCAGCCATTGCTGGGTCTGGATCAAATGCAAGTGTACCTTTAGTACCTGACATTGGATCAGTTAATGTGATACCAGAAGTAACCATAGTTCCATTCTCAGTATACGCATCAATTACCATGCTCCAATCGCTTGAAGTACCATATCGGCCGTTATCGTATTTAGCAGGGTTGTTGATTTCGTATTCAACTTCAACACCAGGAACCGTTACGTCAGGATTACCCATAGAACCTGCTCGGTAGTAACCTGGGTAGGTAGTTTCGTCAGCAGTGATATCGAAACTGTGTGGAGCTGGTGTAATATCGATTGTAGTTGTTAGCGTGTTGTTTGATGAATTATCATCACACAGTAATCCTACTTGAATTGTGTTTGTACCTGGCTCGTGGAACACAGGAACTTCTTCGAAGGTGTAAGTAACAGAGGAGTTAGCATCAATTTGTGCGATTTCTTCAATTACCGGAGTACCTCCATTGATGGTGTAGAATGCACGTGCATTAACCAAATCAACGTTTGTACCGTTGTTAAAGTCAAACGTGATTTCTTCAGAGTATCCACCACATTCGTTCTTACCTGTAAATACAAGGTCAGACGCGTTGTGATCTACGTAGAACTCAAGTCCACCCAAATCGGGTCCACATGCAGTTCGCGTAACCATTTTCTGGTCTACAGTAGCATATCCCGGAACACCGTAGTTGGCAATGGCCGGGTTACTTGGTGTTATGTCACTCTTTGTTAGATCAACGAACTTAGGATCAACTTCGATATTCGAATTATTATCTACATAACCATTGAAACCGGCAAGTGTGGTATAGGTCCGTGTTCCGTAGTAGTTTGTTGAAGAGTTATCGAAATAGAAGTCGTTGTTGCTCCAGTCCATATCTTCGAGATACTGCCAACCAAATGCTGCATAAACACCACTTGGAGCGTCAGCCGTACAATAGAAGATGTTGTTTCGGTAACCGATGTTCGCACTACCTAGTGGGCTAAAGTGATACTGGTAGAATCCATAGATAAACCGCCCTACGTCTTCCGTAATTGCAACTGTATTATGAGAAACGTTTAGGTTTCCGCTTGTCTGATAGCCACCAACAAATCCATAATGAAAGTTATCTGCGTTGTTGTTGAAGTACAGGTTGTTTGTAATGTTACCTGTTACGTAATAGATGTAGAACCCATATATACCTGATTCTGACTCATTATTGTGAATAGTGTTTCTTGACAGGTCTCCGTTGGTCGATCCCCAACAATAAAACGCGAACAAACTACCTCCGGCAGAGTTCGCAGTAACTTCGTTGTCCATACACTCGAACTCATCACAGAAGTATGGGCGCACTGAGTAAATGGTTCGGGTTTCGATGTCGTATACCTTGTTTCCATTTACCTCCACTGGTTCGCTTCCTCCAACACACCGATAAGGGTAAACTCCGTAAAAAGTAAAGTTGGGATCCATGTTGTGTACTTCGTTGTCGTTCAGTTTAATCTGACCATTCCCGGTTGATCCTGAGAAATAGTAGATACCATAACTGGTGTTCGCTCCTGAACGCTGGCTATGGATGTTGTTTCCAACAACCTGGCCATCCTGAGCGTAGTACAAGTAGAAACTGTAAAAGTAAACGTCTCTTACCTCGTTGTTTGTAAATCGGTTGTCGCCGGTTCCTCTTGTGGAAGTAGAACGATAGTCAATCACTCCCCAGTAAGGTCCGATTGCCGAAGTAGAACCACCATTGTGCATTTTGTTGTTGTCAATGCGGTTGTGGTCTCCATGGTTACCCGAACTTCTTGGAGTTGATGTTGAATTAGAGAAAACAACATACCCAGCACCTGAAGAACTTGTACCACTCCATTTAGAAATGATCAATTCTGAGTTCTTAACGGTGTTGTAATCGGCACCTCTCCAGAAATGAATACATCTGGTAGCATTTCCAGTACCCGCTGCGTCAATAACCAAATTGTCGATTGTGAAGTAATCAGCACCCTTCAGTTCAATAACTGAACTGGACGCCGTATTCACAATCTTTTCTCCATTACCGTTGATGGTGATGGTGTTTGTTGCACTCGAACCTGTAATCTCCTCAAAGCTTACGCGCTCCGAGTAAGGTCCTGAATTTGCAACTACATTAACCGTTACAGCTCCTGATACACCGTTGGTCATCAGCGAGTCCGAAAGGTCATTAAAACTTTTGAAGTTTGTTCCGCCGGTTGCACTTGCGGAATTGATTGTGTACGTACCGGACAAGGGCTGTCCCGCAAACGCTAAACTGCCAGCAAACAGCAGCGCCGCAGAAAGTACAATACACCGTCGAAGACTCGAAAGCCAATTCGTCTTGTAATGTTTTTCCATTTTTTAAATTATTAATTATTATTACCTACCTACTGTAAGCGCCAGACGACACTCCACACCACAGTGGTTATAATTGGGTCGTTCAATCCTGACTAAAATGAAAAATCGCCTTCCTTGTATTTGAACTAAATAGACAAATAACACGAATCAATCCGATTACAATAGACTGACTAACAACTACTTAAATGGCAAAAATTGGAAATGTCATTTTTATAGCGATATAGTTGTTTGACAATTCAACAACATTTCACTGACAAAACCCAGACGAAAAAAAGCCACCCAACCGAGTTCGTAATCGGTTGGATGGCCGAGTATATCACTTATTTATCCCAGTTACTTTACTACAGCGAGTTGTTTGGATACAACCCCTGAATTAGTGTTAATCTGCAACTGATAAATACCTGTTGGCAAATGGCTCAGTTCCACCTCGTATTCATGTACACCACTACCCTCTATTGAACCAATTTTCTTTCCGGTTGCGTCTACAATGTTCATGTTCACTACGCTAACAGGATTGTCCACTTTTACCTTAAAGCGTCCGTTATTTGGGTTTGGATAAACGGAATATCCCTTATCGGGCATGGTCTCCTCCACGCCTAACACGGACACGTCAACCATTTCGCAATGTTGGCTTAAACACCCCGCATTGTTTATGATTGACAGGCATACTTTCAACCTACCCTGATCGAGGTTGTGATACTTATAGGTTGGAGACACCTCACTGGATCGACCACCGTCTCCAAAATACCAGTTATACGTTAAGGAGGGATTATTCACCGTTGGTATAACGGTTACATAGCGCCAGTTAGATTGCGCAGTAAAACTCGCGTCTGTTGCTGCATGTACCGTTACGGTTTTGGCTATGGAGTCAGCACAGCCTCCCGGCACCATGGCCACTAGAGTAACCTGAAAGCTCTCTGTCTCACCTGGATTCTCCAACACATATTGATGCCGGGGTGATACAATGGCTGAGGTAATGACACCGTTGTGATCAACTCCCCCAAACTTCCAGAGGTACTCCAAATTGCCCGATGCTACTTCAGACTTGTTGGTAAACACAACTTCCTCTCCTTCACATACCTCATTACCAATAAAGTCTGCCTTGGCCTGAAGTTTAACAACAAATTCTTTCTCAATCATATCCGAGCAGCCATTGTCGGAAGACACTTTCAAGCTTACCTTCTTAACTCCTACTGAGTTAAACAAGTGACTGTCGTTTTCCTTTGTTGACACTTTTTCTCCATCGAAATCCCACTCGAAGATGGAATTCGTTCCCGTTGGAAGACTGCCCTCTCTGGTAAACTCAACGGCAGTTTCACTACAGGCGTCCGTAAATGAGAAGTCGGCTTTCGGAGACTCGTTCAAGACAAAGGTCTTGTCGTATTGGCTTGTACAGCCAAATTCAGATATGGCCCTGAGCCTAACTGTGTGGCTTCCAGGATGTTCAAATGCATGGCTTGGGTGTTCCAGATTTGAAATGGAACCATCCCTGAAATTCCATTGATACCCAGAATTTCCGATTGATATCGTAGACAAGTTACGGAACTTGACTTCTTCCAGATTACAGGACCCAACCACCTCAAAATCGGCAATAGGAAGAGCGAACTGGTTTGCATTCTTCACAATTGTTGATTCACAACCGTTTAACGATGCGGTTAGTTTTACCTCATAACCCCCTGGGTTGGTGTATTGATGGCTCGGGTTCACAAAGACGGACGTTGCGCCATCGTCAAAGTTCCAACGATAGTCAACAATTCCGGATATCCCGGATGGAAGTGTTGTGTAGTTTCTAAACTGTAAGTCACTTCCCTCACAAGCGTTTTCTACCGAGAAGTCTACACTGGGCACAGGCGATACGGTTACGGGTATCATTTGTGAATAGACAAACTTGGGGTAATCAAAATTCCAGGCACTTAGCGTAACGTTATACGTGCCAAAGGAAGTGAACCTATGTACCGGGTCGGAGATGGTTGAAGTATTGTTTGCGGAAGCCGGATTGCCAAAGTCCCAATGGTATTCAACGGCTCCTACTTTTTGACTTGTTCCGTTAACGAATGACAGAATATCGCCATCACATCCAGTTGGTGGTGTCCAGGATACCTGTGGTGTACATGCCACATATACCCAACGCCCCAGCACGGAATCACAACCTGTAATGTGATCGGTAACCCGTAATCCAACAAAAACCAGTGAATCACAAAAATTGGTTGTAGGATCGTACGACACTTTTCCATTCGCAGCGGACGTGGGTGCTGTGAGCACAAAACCATTGGTTAAACTTCTACCCGTTTCGGTATACGCCACTATTTCCATACTCCAGTCAGCGGTTGTTCCATAACGCGTGTTTGGGTATTTGGCCGGGTTCTGAACCACGTAGTCAATCTGATATCCTGAAACGGTAACGTCGGGATTTGACATGGTTCCTACTCTAAAATAGCCTTTGAATTTTGATGCCTCTACCAAGTCAAAGCTATGTGGTGCTGGTGTAATGTCTAATGTGGTTGTTAAAACATTATTGGCGGCATTGTCATCACATACCAGTCCCACTTTAAGTGTATTTGTTCCCGGGTGATGGAATTCAGGAATGGATTCAAAGGTGTATGTAGTAGAGGTTCTTGCCCCTATTTTATCAACGACCTCGACCATAGGTTGTCCATCGTTAATGGCATAATAAACGCGACCTCCCTCCAAATCAACCTTTGTTCCATTGTTAAAATTGAAGGTGATCTGTTCTGAGTATCCACCACATTCATTTTTACCCTTGAACAGTAGATCAGAAGCGCTATGGTCAACGAAAAATTCATAGGCCCCAATATCCGGTCCACAAGCAGTTCGGGTATTACCGTCGTAGTCTATTTTGGCATATCCCGGAACACCAAGATTTGCCATTGCAGGGTTCGTTGGTTTTAGAATGCCGGCCTTCAGGTCAGTAAGCAAAGGGTCAACAGCTATGTTGCTTTGGTCATTTACATGATTGTTAAACGCTGCTACAGTTGAATAACCGCTGCTCTGGGTTCTGAAGATGACATTCGATCTTGTATTCGTATAGAAGTTGTTCCCCTCCCAGTCCATATCATCGGTGTACGATTGGGTATAAACGGGGTAAACACCTGAGCCTGCTTCGGCCGTGATCATAATCAGGTTGTTTCGAAAAGAAATGGTAGCGCTTGCCAATGGGTTCCAATGGTATTGGTAGATTCCATAAATGGTTCTTGATACATCGGAGGACGCAACAAAGGTGTTGTGTGCGATGTTCAGGTTTCCGGATGTTTGATACCCCCCAGCGAAACCCCACAACGAGCTACCGGCCTCGTTGTTGTAGATCAGGTTATTGGTTATGTCACCTGAACCGTAGTAGCTAAAGAAGCCGTAGAAAGTTCCATCTGCCTCATTGTCGTGAATCGTATTTTGTGTAGTTGATCCGTTCGTTGTACTCTGACAATCAAAACCGATTACATTGCCTGATGTTACATTGTCATGGATGTCGTTGTTTTTTGCGATGAAGTCTGAGCTGCCATTCAGGCGGATTCCATACACCGTTCGGGTCTCAAGATTGTAAATTTCGTTATCGATTACTTCTATTTTTTTTGCTCCTCCTGAACAACGATTCAGATAAATTCCGTAGATGAGGTTGTTTGGGGATGCATTGTGGATTTGGTTGTTGTTTAGTTTAATCTGCCCTGTATTTGTAGTTCCTGCGAAGTAATAGATACCGTAAAACGTATTGGTACCCGACCTCGATCGTTGTATTACATTGTTTACTACCTGATTGTCCTGGGCATAGTACAGGTAGACCGAATAAAAGTAAACATCCCGGATGTTGTTGTTCGAAAATACATTGTTGCCATCACCCCGTGTACCGGTGCTGCGATAATCATCAATACCAAAGTAAGGGCCAACTCCGGAGTTCCCGTCGTTGTGCATGGTATTGTTGTGAATCACGTTGTTGTCACCGTGCCTTCCGGTGGAGCGTCCGCTGGTTTTGGAGCCTGTAAATGCAACATACGCTGTGCTGTGACTTGTGCCCGTGTACTTCGAAATGATGAGTTCACAATTCTCAATTGTGTTGTAGTCTGCACCTTTCCAAAAGTGGATACATCGGGTGCCCGTGCTTGTTCCCTGTGCCTCAATTTTGAGGTTGTTAAGCGTAATGTAGTCAGCCCCGTCAAACTCAAAAACGGAGCTTGATGACGTGTTTAGCACCTTTTCTCCATTACCGTTGATTGTAATGGAATTGGTTTTGCTGGTTTTAGCTACTTCAGAGAATACCACGCGTTCAGTGTAAGGGCCTGAACCTGATACCACATTGATGGTTACGGCACCCGAGACGCCATAAACGTCTAAAGTGTCCACCAATTCCTTGAAGGAACGGAAATTGGTGCCGCTTGTTGCAGCGGCTGCATTAATGGTGTACGTACCATTAAGCGGTTGCCCGGCCATTGCCATGCTACCAGCAAGTAGCAAGCCAACGGACAACGTCCCTTTACGAAGGGTCGAAAGCCAATTCGATTTAAAGTTGTTTTTCATTTTTAAGAAAAATTTGATTAAAAATATATTACCTACTTGGGCGCAAAACGAAGCACCCTTCACCTATTAAGGTACATAGAGTATTGTCAGAAAAATAATGGCACGATATTGGCGTACAGTTGGTTCCAAACCGGGCACTTGCTCATCAAATAAACACAAAGGCTGATCCTACCTGACAGAAGAGATTCTTTAGGCGTACAAAAAGCGAAATGTCATTTTTAATAGGTGAGCAGTATTTGACAATTGAACTACAAAACCATGACAGATTGCGTTCCACCCACGTCACCCGGGCATCATTTTTTTGACATGTCCACAACACCTAAGTGTCATGCATTTCGGTTAAAGCATTTTTTCCAGAGCAGATATTTCGTCCCGATAACGGGCTGCTTCTATAAAGTCGAGCTGTTTCGCAGCACGTTGCATAGCCTTCTTATTTGCGGCAATAGCATCTTTTAGTTCGTCCTTCGACATGTATTGATAAATCGGATCTGCGGCCAGGGCCACCTCCTGATTCTGTTTATAGGGTTTCTCGGTTTGATTGGCTTTCCGATCTGCCACTGAGGTTTGCTCCAATATGGCCTCTTTGCTCTTTTTAATGGTGGTTGGAGTTATGCCATGTTTCGTGTTGTACGCAATCTGTATTTCCCTTCGGCGGTTGTTTTCCGTGATGGTTTTCTCCATGGAATCCGTAATGTTGTCGGCATACATGATCACACGACCATTTTCGTTTCTCGCCGCCCGACCTATGGTTTGAGTAAGCGAGCGATGCGATCGCAGGAAGCCCTCCTTATCCGCATCCAGAATTGCTACCAGTGTAACTTCCGGAAGATCGAGACCTTCCCTCAACAGGTTCACTCCTACCAGCACATCGTAAACACCCATACGAAGGTCACGCAGTATTTCTACCCGATCCAGTGTTTTCACTTCCGAATGAATGTAAGCACTGTTAATATTCAGTCGTTGAAGGTATTTATCCAACTCCTCGGCCATCCGTTTGGTGAGCGTGGTCACCAATACTCTTGCTCCCTTCTTAACCTCATTGTCTATTTCCTCTAATAGATCATCTACCTGATTCGCCAATGGACGCACTTCAATAACCGGGTCCAAAAGTCCTGTTGGTCGAATGAGTTGCTCTACAATTACACCTTCCGATTCCATTATCTCGTAATCGGCGGGAGTTGCACTTACATAAACGACTTGATTTACCAAAGCCTCGAATTCATCAAACTTCAGTGGTCGGTTATCCATCGCAGCTGGCAGTCGGAAACCATAGTCCACCAGGTTCATCTTTCGCGATCGGTCGCCTCCATACATCGCTCTAACCTGAGGCATGGTTACGTGGCTTTCATCCACTATCAATAAGAAATCATCCGGGAAGTAATCTACCAGACAGAAAGGCCGTGTTCCCGGTTTCCGATCGTCCATATAGCGACTGTAATTTTCAATACCGCTGCAATAACCCAGTTCCCGAATCATCTCAAGATCATACGTGGTTCGCTCTTCAATTCGCTTAGCCTCAAGTGGTTTTTCATTAGCTTTAAAATACTCCACTTGTTTCACCATGTCGTCCTGAATCTGTCGAATGGCCTTATTCATTCGCTCACGAGGTGTTACCCACAGGTTTGCAGGAAACACAGCAGCTTCGGTCAACTCCTCTTCGGTTTTGCCCGACACCGGATCTATAATCGAGAGTTCTTCTACCTCGTTGCCAAAGAAAGTAACCCTTAAAGCCCGGTCGTCATAAGCCAGAAAGATGTCAACGTTATCGCCCTTAACCCGAAATGTTCCTCGCTTAAACTCGGCTGTAGTTCTGCTGTAAAGACTTTCTACCAGTGCATAAAGCAGTGTATTACGACTCATTTTCATGCCAACTTCCAAACGGATAATGCTTGTCTCAAAATCGTTTGGGTTACCCGCTCCATAAATGCAGCTTACTGATGCCAGTACAATAACGTCGCGTCTGCCACTCAAAAGCGATGAGGTGGCACTAAGTCTGAGTTTTTCAATCTCATCATTGATCTGGAGGTCCTTTTCGATGTATGTATTGGTGGTAGGTAGAAATGCCTCCGGCTGATAATAATCGTAGTATGAAACAAAGTACTCAACTGCATTCTCCGGAAAGAATTGTTTAAACTCTCCGTATAACTGTGCCACAAGGGTTTTGTTATGGCTAATGATCAGTGTAGGTCGTTGTATCTCCTGAATCACATTAGCCATGGTAAAGGTCTTTCCTGAACCGGTTACTCCTAACAGCGTTTGGCTCTTAATCCCGTCAGAAATTCCCTCGGTAAGTTGTCGGATGGCTTCGGGCTGATCGCCCTTTGGTTTGAAATCGGAATGCAGTTTAAATGGCATAGAACAAAAATAACACCGGCCAACTCAAATCGGTTTTACTTCTGTAAAAGTGTGAGTATCTCTTCCACTATTCTTCGGTCGTTCGACAACCGTGGTACCTTGTTTTGGCCTCCTAGTTTTCCTCGTTGTTTCATCCAGGAATAAAAGGTTCCATCCTCGCACACTTTGATGTGTGGTTGGGCCAATGCCAGATCACCGTTACGCTTTGCCTCGTAATCCGAATTAACCCGTTTGAGATTGGCATCAAGTTCTTCTCTGAATTCGGTGATGCACTTTGGTCGTCGTTCAAACTCAATTAACCACTGATGAGCTCCTGACTCCCCATCGCTCAAATAAATTGGTGCTGCCGTATAATCCCGAATTCTGGAATCCGTTCGCTTACAGGCCTCACTTAATGCTTTTTCTGCATTGTCAATCATCAACTCTTCACCAAAGGCGTTGATGTACAGTTTGGTTCTTCCGGTAATTCTAAATCGGTACGGGTTAAGTTTGGTGAACTTAATCGTATCGCCCACAACATATCTCCAGAGTCCGGCATTGGTGCTGATCACCAACGCATAGTTTACACCGGTCTCTACCTCCTCCAGTGTTTTGGTTTGTGGCTCTTCCTTCCCATATTCAGTCATCGGCATAAACTCGTAGTAGATGCCATAATCGGTCATCAACAACATGTCTCCCGACGATTGTAAACTATCCTGCACCCCGAAGAAACCCTCCGAAGCATTGTAACTTTCCAGATAGTTCATCTTCGAAGAAGGGATGAGTTTACCAAATGGCATCCTATACGGTTCAAACCCAACACCACCATGCATGTACAGTTCCAGATTGGGCCAAATTTCGAGGATGTTATCCACTCCCTTGAGTTCCAGCAGTCGGTTCATCAGGATCATAGTCCAGGTTGGCACGCCAGAAATACTTGTAACGTCAACATCAATCGTCGATTGGGCCATTTTTTCGAGCTTGGTTTCCCAGTTGGGCATCAGGGCAATTTCGGGTTTAGGCGTTCGTAACAGGTTTACCCAAAACGGCAAATTGTTCATCATAACCGCTGAAAGATCTCCGTAATACGAATCATTATCCAGTCGGTTTACTTCATGGCTACCGCCAATCATTAAACTCTTTCCTTCAAATATTTTGGTTCCCAGGTTGTTGTGGCAATATATCGTCATCAAGTCCCGGGCTCCTTTGAATTGACATTCCTCCAACGCCTCAAAGCTCACAGGTATAAACTTACTCTTGTCGGATGTTGTGCCAGATGACTTTGCAAACCACTTAATTTCAGAAGGCCAAAGCAACTGTTGCTCGCCCGACATGATGCGCTTGATGTAAGGCTTAAGGCTATCGTAATTCTGAATGGGGATATTCCTTCTGTAGTCGTCTAAAGACCGAAGTGCATCAAAGCCATGCACCTTTCCAAATTCGGTGCCAACACCCTGTTTAACCAGGCGCTTCCACCAGTTGTACTGAACTTCCAGGGGGTTTTGCGTTGCAAACTCAACTTGCTGTATCCGTTTCTTAAAATACCACGATATGACTGAATTGAACAACACCCATCAAATGTAATGTTAGCGTCATACATTTCCAAAAGCTCTGTTTCTCGGCAACTTTTAAATTTTTCTGGGTCAGATAAATAGACCTAAGGATAAACCGAGGTAACCTTTTACGTGCCAGACAATCCCAAATTTTCTTACTGCGTGAAAGGACAAGTAGTATTTTTTTAAATCATTTATGAAAAACAGATTTACAATTTTGAAACGACTGAAATCCGGCGTTAGTCGAGTTTCGGTACTGTTGGCTGCAGTATTGTTTTCAAGTTCTTCGTATGCACAAACCTATTGTACGGTATCCCACACGGCGGGAAACTGTTCAATCTGGAACATGTATATCGGAGGGGTTGAAATTATTCAAAATGGAACTACGTTGTACAGCAAAGCAGACGATGGCTGTAACACAACGTCACCAAACTATTCATTGGTATCAAACAAAGCAATCACTTCTCTAAGTGGAGGTGGCCAGTACACCATTAAGATTGGTAGTGGCCCAACGTATGGTACCCAAATTGGTATGTGGTTGGATCTTAACGGAGACGGCGACTTTACCGACAAAGGTGAATGGATCTCTGATGGTTGGGGAACTATGCCCGCCAACAGTACTCAGAGTTATTCATTTACTGTTCCGTGTAACGGTTTAAAAGCCGGCACCACCATGATGCGTCTGAGAACCGACTATCAGTATTCGGCTACAATGACTCAGAATTCAGCATGTAACAACTTTACGTATGGTGAGACAGAAGACTATGTGATCGACCTTGCAACTTCCAAGTCGTTGAAAGCTGGTTTCTATTCACAAGACACCGTGTTTGTCAAAACCAACGTAAACTTCGTAAACAACAATCAGTCGGGTTACACCTACCATGGCTGGGACGTTAACGACGATGGTTCACGGGAGTATGAAAGCACCAATGCTCGCCACAAGTTTACTACAACTGGTAAGCACTGCGTTCGTTTGTATTCTACCAACTGTTTGGGAACCGACTCCATTCTAAAATGTGTTCAGGTTGTAAACCCAACCAAACCACCAGTAGCCGATTTCGTTTCGGATAAAGCACGTGTTGAACTGTACAATACGTTTCAGTTAACGGATTTATCAACTAACGGAGCGATTTACTGGGAATGGTTTATGTTCCAGGCGATTGACTCGACAGGTACCCATCTTGACATTACTGCAGGAGGCACAGATGCCGACCAGAATCCAGAAATATTCTCAGCGAAAGGAATACCAGGATTCCCGGATGTAGGAGTTTGGAGTATTGGTTTAACGGCCTCCAACGATGTCGGTTCCTCCGTAACCATTATAAAACCAGATTACGTCATTATCGACAAGGGTTGTGACGTTGAAATGGGACCCGGTACGTTAACCTCCATACCTGGTAATGTAATTACATGTCGGGGTGGTAGTTTAATCAGTAAAGGCGACGGTTCAGGAAATTATTCTGCAAACGAAAGCGGACTCGATGCACTCGTTGCTCCATGTGGTGCTCAAACCATCTATTTCCACTTTGATAAATGGAAAGTGAAGCCCGGTGTAAACCTTAAGGTCTACGATGGTCAGGATGCAACGGGCAAGCCTCTTCACCCAAACATCGGTTTCACCGATAAAGACGTTCCCAATTCCGACACACTGGTAGCAAAGTCGGGTGCTATGTACTTCTTGTGGAGCTCAGGTTCCCAGACTGATGAAGGTTTCCTCGGATTCTGGCATTCTGATATTGGCAGTCAAGATCCTCCTGTGGCGGATTACCAAGGAAGTGACACGGTTTACAATGCTGTGTTCAACACGTTTACCAATACATCAGAGAATGCAAAAGGTGAAGTATTTTACACCTGGGAGGTTGACGGAACAGTTGAATCCAATTCAAAAGACCTCGAAACCATCTTTTTCAGTAACAAAAAGACCAGTGTTTGTTTGACCGTTGAAACCTGTGCAGGAAAAAGTAAAAAATGCAAGACGGTTGTTGTAGCTCCTATAACTTCAAAAGCCAAACTAGATTTTGAGGCAGAAAACCGCCGACCAAAGGCGGGCGACGAAGTTCAGTTTACCGCTACATCCGACAAAGCAAATACCTTCCAATGGACGTTCTTCCCAAAAGCAAACTTTGTTGGAGGAACTGATGAAAACACAAAAAACCCCATCGTTAGCTTCCCCTCAGCAGGAAAGTATACCGTTTCACTAAAGGGATGGAACAGTCTTACACCAACAGACTCGGCCACCTCATATGCACAATTGTTCAAAGACCAGTATATTATCGTAATCGAATACTGTAACCCCGTTGTTGGTGTGACTACCAGCGCCGACCTGGCCATAAATCGTGTATTATTGGAAGACAACGCCACTCCACGTGAGACGTTAATTGATTTTGAATCAATCGAAAGTGATTATTCAAACCACTCGGAAGACGTGGCTACACCAACCCTTACCTATGGTGGCACATACAACATGTTACTGTCTCGTTTGACCAATGCAAACAAGATCAACCGGAAGGTCTGGATCGACTGGAATATCGATGGTGATTTTGACGATGCTGGAGAAACGGTTCTGACGGAAGGAACCACTCAAAACAAAGACTTCTCAGGCAGCTTTGTAGTACCTGATCTGGCAAACTCTTTTGAAGGTACCACCCGAATGAGAGTTGCAACCAGTTACAAGAATGATAGAAATGAACCTTGTGGTTCTTCAAGTAACCCAAATGCTAACCGCATTGGGGAGTTTGAAGACTACTCTCTCATTTTGGCCAATGACAATACCATTCCGTACATAACTCTTATTGGAAACGATACCATTAAGGTGGAGGTTGACTCTCCCTACGTAGATCCAGGTGCCATTGCAATGGATCCGACCGAAGGAAATATTTCATGGAGACTGGATACTACCAGTGACGTTGATGCCAACGCGCCTGGGATCTATTACGTGACTTACCGCGTATCAGATGCATCCGGAAACATGGCACCTCCTGCGAGAAGAGTGGTTTATGTTGTAGTTGACCAGTCGGCTCCGGAACTGAAACTTATTGGAGCTAATCCGCAATATCTCGAAGTAATTAAAGACAAATATGTGGAACAAGGTTGGACAGCAAACGACAAAACTGACGGCGACCTTACCACCGCTGTTCAGGTTTCGGGATCGGTTAATACCTTTAAAATTGGTTCGTACATCCTAACTTATACCGTACAAGACGCACAGGGCAATGTAACCACCGCTACCCGTGAAGTGATCGTTCGCGATCAATCGTTCCCAACCATTAAGAACGATGATATCGTTGTAGAAAATGGCAGAAACGTGGTTAAAGTACAAATCCAGTCGGTGTTTGTAGACCGAACCATTCCTGCGGACAACTATAATGATGGAACATTCGGTCCACTGTTTGACTATACCATATCACCTGCCAACGCACAAGGTGAGGCTGAGGTAGATACGCGAATAAAGGGAACTACTACCGTTACCTATACCGTTACCGATGAAACAGGTAACCAAACTGTTTTGGTAATTGACTACGTGGTGGAAGATTATATACCACCAGTGATCAACCTGAATACTCTTGACACAATCGTTCACCAAGTGAATGTGCCTTATTATCCTGTTAAGGCAAGTGTTACAGACAACTTTTATGACTACACGCAGGTGTCCCTGGTAAGAACTGGCGTTGTAAATCCATTCCTACTAGGTCTGTATACCGACATCTATACAGCAACTGACGCCTCTGGTAACGTAAGTGTGCGTAAAAGATGGGTTCGGGTAGTAGATGCCGAAAACCCAGTAATTAGTAGTAAAGTTGGTCCAATCGTAAAACTTGGCCTTTTCTCTGAAGTAAAACTTAGCCAATACCTGAAGTTCACTGACAACTACACATCTCCTCAAATACTTCTGGAGAACCTTACAGTGTTATCAAATGGTGTGAACTTCTATGAAGAGGGGATTTATGCAGCTGAGTTCCAGACAGAAGACCTCTCGGGTAACACGTCTGCTACTTTCACTCTGTTGGTAGAAGTTAATCGGGCGTATGAGCGTATCTCAGGTGTAGAAACGGTTGAAGGAACAAGTTTGATGAAGGTATATCCGAATCCAAGCAACGGTGCATTCAATGTTTCGCTTGAATTACCATCGAACGAAGACGTTCAAATTGGCGTTTACGATATGTTGGGACACAAAGTAGCTGATGTAGCTAATGGACAGTTCCAAGATCATGTATTCTCTGTTGATATGTCTAACAATGCCGCTGGACTTTACTTTGTTCGAATGACAACTTCCAACAAAGTTTACAACCAGAAAATAGTGATAGAATAACCAATACATCTTTAAATTTTATAGTAAAAGCCTGGGTGTTACAGCCTGGGCTTTTCTATTCCTTCTTATTTTCGCAATTCATGAAATTTGGTAAGGTAGACAACCCCGGAGAACTGGATCTAGCGCTTCCAGCTGACCATTCTGAAACCAGGCGTGTTTTGGCACTTGGCGCCAGAGAGAACGACAAGCCCGCCATCCATATTGGGTGCGCAAAGTGGAACAAAGCTGATCTGAAAAACTTCTACCCAAGAGGTACTGGAAACAAAGAGCTTGAATATTATTCAACACAGTTTAACTGCATCGAGCTTAACGCCTTCTTTTATCGCATTTTCCCTCCGAGTACCGTTGAAAAATGGTATGAGCGATCTGAAGCTGATTTTGTCTTTTTTCCAAAAGTACCCCAACTAATTAGCCAGTTTAAAAGACTGGTTGATTGTGAAGCAGAGCTGGACGATTATTTACACTCCATCTCGTATTTCAAAGAAAAACTAGGTACTTGCTTCCTCCAGATGCATCCCACTTTTAAGCCTGACAAGTTTGACCAGCTGGCAAAATTTGTTGAAACCTGGCCAAAAGATGTCAAACTGAGCGTAGAACTGCGTCATACAGATTGGTACAACGACGTATCAACAGCCAACCAACTTTACCATCTTTTGGAAGAAAACGGCGTGAGTAACACAATCACCGATACGGCAGGTCGAAGGGATTTGATGCATATGCGACTCACATCACCTTCCTGTTTTGTTCGGTATACCGGGGCCAATCACACTTCGGATTATGACCGTTTGGATGATTGGTTTGACAGAATAAAGATCTGGTCAGACCAGGGGATTGAAGAGATTAATTTCTTTGTCCATCAGAACATGGAGGTAGAATCTCCACTGCTCTCGGCCCATCTAATAAAAAGGCTGAATTCGGAACTTGGATACCAACTAACGGTGCCAAACGTTCTCGGCCAACAAAACAATCTATTTTAGTTCCAGTCCTATAGGACAATGGTCCGAGCCAAATACTTCATTATGGATGGTCGCATCCTGTACCTTTGGCATGAGCGCTTCTGATACCAGAAAGTAATCAATTCTCCAGCCTGCGTTTGTTTTCCGAGCATTAAACCGCTGGCTCCAAAAACTATATTTTACTTCCTCTGGATAGAGCGATCGAAACGTATCAACCAATCCAATGCTA
>JAEPQQ010000088.1 GCA_017640445.1 Bacteroidia bacterium
TTGGCAGAATCTCAACAGGGGCCTTAAGTGACCTTGAAAAAGTAACGCGACAGGCAATGGCAATGGTTTCCATCTATGGTCTGAACGAGAAAGTAGGCAACATTTCCTATTATAACCTGAACGAGGGTTTCACTAAGCCGTTCAGTGAGCATACAGCTGCCTTGATGGATGAGGAAATAAAGCGAATTACAGACGAGCAGTACCAGCGTGCTATCAAAATATTGACGGATAACCGCGATAAGCTTGATCAGCTGGCCGAAAAGCTTTTGGAAAAAGAAGTCATCTTTAAGGAAGACCTTGAAAACATCTTTGGCAAACGCCCATTCGACAAGGAAGAGTCGAATGAAGATACACCTTCTGATCATCAGGATTCGTCAGAATCAATAAATGACGAAAACCCGGTTTCCGAAGAATAGACGATTTAAGTATTTTGACCTTAACAAAGGGTTGGGCGTTTGGCTCAACCCTTTGTTGTTAAAAACCCAATCCAATCTGACCCGTGCGGGTGAATTGAGATCGGTCGAGTAGAATACTCTTTTGGTTTAAACCATATTTCTTTCTGGCGAGTGTGAACTGTTGACGAATGACTTGAGCGAAATTGCCTTCACCTCTCATCCTGGTACGGAAACGCATATCCTGCACACTTCCACCATGACAATCCGCTATTTGAGCCAACACTTTTTTCTTTCGATCCGGGAAATGACGTTCGAGCCAGTCTGAAAATAAGTCTTCAACACAACCATTAAGTCGAACGATGGTGTAATTAATTGAGTGTGACCCTGCTTCTGAAACGGCCTTGGCCATGTCCATGATTTCATGGCTGTTGATAGCAGGAATGATAGGAGCCATCATGGTGGAGACAGGGATGCCGCGGGAAGTCAGCTTCTCAATGGCGAGCAGCTTGCTCTTTACCGATGCCGTGCGTGGTTCAAGTTTGCGTCTCAGTACATCATCAAGTGAGGTAATGCTGAGAATGACATGAACGAGGTTCAGTTGGGCCATTTCCTCCAATAGGTCTATATCACGGGTTACCAAACTGTTTTTTGTAATGATACCAATAGGGTTGCGATAGCGCAATGCAACTTCGAGAAGCTGTCGTGTAATTTTAAACCGCTTCTCGGCGGGTTGGTAGCAGTCTGTGTTTCCGCTTAACATGATGGGAGCACCTACCCAACTTCGACTTTTGAATTTCTGTTCAAGCAGTTTGGCGGCGTCCTTTTTTACCAGAACGGTTTGCTCAAAATCGACACCGCCGCTGTACCCCCAGTATTCGTGGGTGCTTCGTGCGTAACAATAGGTGCATCCATGTTCACATCCCTGGTAGGGGTTCATGCTCCAATCCATTGGTATGTCCGGACTGGGTACAGGATTTAGAATGGTTTTCGGATGGATGTCCAGGTAGTTGGTTTTGGATACGCCAACGTCTTCAAACCGTTGTCCTTCATCCGCTATATACTGGTGTTTCTCAAAGCGGTTTTTTGAGTTAATTGAAGTGCCTCTTCCTTTTATCATGGTTACTCAAAGATAGCTTGTGAGTTTACCAATTTGAGGGCATGTGGATAGAAGTTGAGCCGAATTTGAGTTATGCACAACGCCGTTACACTTCCTTAGCAGGAGGGTAACGCTTATTGATCTTTTCGATGGAGAATTCAACCAATTCCGTTAGAACGGCTTCGTCAATGTCTTCAAGTTTTTTAACATACAGACACGACTTTCCGGTTTTATACTTCCCCAGTCGCTTCATAATGGACTCGTTCCCAAAACCAGCCATTATATAAATTGTAAGGTTTTGTTTTCGGGGAGAGAAACCTGCGTGAAAGAAGTCACCTTCACGACCACTTTCGTACTTGTAGTGGTAGTTGCCAAATCCAACAATACTGGAACCCCACATAACTGCTGGTGCGTTGGTTATAGCACTAAAGAGTTCTACCAAACGCAAACAGTCGGCCCTTCTGTTCTCGGGTTGTTGATTGATAAAGTCGAGTACATTGTTGTTAGTTGCCTGAGTTTTATTGGGTTTTGCCATCTTAGGTAATAATTAATCCAGCCCGTCGTCTTCCACAAACTCCTGGACTCCGGCGAAATAATAGTCGTCCCAACCGTTGGCAAAGTTGTCATACTCCTTTGCCGGAATGTTGGTGTGTCGGAGTTCAACCGAAGTCCCCTTTTTGTGAGGATGGAGCAAAATGGTTACGATAGAGGCTTCTTCCTGTTCACCAAAGAACCATTCCTGTACCACCTTCTTGTTCTCTTCGAACTCCAGATTTTGCCCACAGATACTGCCATCCCACATACTGAATTCGGTTCCTGGCTCGGTGCTCATCTCTGCTTTCTCACCGGTCCAGAGTTCAATGCTTTTAGGATTGGTAATGGCCATGTATATTTCAGATGGTGGTGCACCAATTACATAGTACTTTTTAAAGTCTTTGAGTTCCATAAACAAAGATTCTATTTTTTGTTGATAAACAAGGAATCGTTTTTCCAGGTGAACGCTGCGTTTGGCTCAATGCGCATGTGCAGGGCTTGTGTATCCTGTTGAAGCGTGTCGGTAGTGAAGAGTTTAAAATCGTATTGACACAAGAAGTCATTTTTAAAATAAACCACCTTGTTTTTCTTTACCTGAAAATCCGTTAGGCCTTTGAGGTCTAGTGTTTTGTAGTAGTTGCCAAATACATCAAACAACGCAATGCCATTGGATGAGTCAAGAACAAAGATGTTCTTTTCATTGTCGAGTATTGATTGCGGTATCCAATCGTCGCTGGTCCAGGTGGCCATAGGTACACCTTCAATCTGAGGTTCCAGACTTTTGTCCGTCTTCATCAATCTCATATTACTGGCATCAAAATACCATATGCCGTTGTCAAACGAACGAGCCGCTGCCGATACCTCGCTGGTGCTTATATCGCTTAAGGAGATTTCAGCCCGAAGACTAAGAAGATTGTCCAAAATTAATAGCGTTTGCTGGTCGTAGTAGTAGGCATAAATCTCAAACGGATTGCTTACATCCAGTTGGCTTAGGTTGCCATATATTTTGAAGTTTGCTTCGGTAAGTTTGTTCCCGTTTACATCATATTTCTCAATGGAATTGTCGTTTTGAACGAGAAAGAGATTGCCGAGATTGTCACTGGTAAAGAACTTCCCCTTAAACGGGATGGCTGTTTTCGAACCAGAGGTAAAAGACGAACATAAAGTGAACAGGCACATGATGCCGCACGTCCAGTAATATGTCAGTCTATTTTTCAAATGTTTTAAGTTTAAGATCGTTTCCATCAAATTCAGCGTAAGTAGAATGATGGATCCATTCTCCTAAATTAATATATCTGCCACCGTTGTTCAATTCGATGTCCAAAGGCAGGTGCCTATGTCCAAAGATCATGTAATCATATGGCGTGTCCTCTACCCGGTCATTACAATAGTGCAACAACCATTCCGAATCTCTGTCAAAAACTTCGTCTCGCTTTTCGTTGGCAAGCCGGCTTTTCGATGAGAAGTAATGAGCAATGCCCAAGGCAACGCGATTTGGTAAAATGCCAAACAACCAAATGCAAATTCGGTTCCGGAATATCTTCTTCAAAAATTTGTAACTGTAATCACCGTCGCCAAGCCCGTCGCCATGGTGCAGAAAGAACTTTTTACCATTGGTTTCAAATTCCAGTTCGTCGGAAATCAGTTCAACACCAAGTTCCTCTTGAAAGTAGCTGAACATCCACATGTCGTGGTTGCCCTTGAAGAAAAAGACATCAATACCCCGATCGCAAAGCTCCGCAACCTTGCCTTGAAGACGGACATACCCCTTTGGTATTACTTTTTTATACTCATACCAAAAATCAAAAAGGTCGCCCATCAGGTAAACCTGGCGTGCGTTCTCTGAAACCATGTCCAGCCATCGAACAATCTTTCTTTCTCTTTCCAGACTTTTTTCGGCGTTGGGTATGCCTAAGTGGAAATCGGAAGCAAAGTAGATATGGTTTCTGTCGCTCAACGCAGTTAGTGAATCGCTACCTTAAAGCTCGATTTCTGATTGTTCTCTGTCAATTCTACAAAGTAAATCCCAGCGGGTTGATCGGTTAAATCAACCTGCATAATTCCAGCCGAGATGGTTCCAGATTCCTGGTGAACCTCTTGTCCGGAAAGTGATAATACGCGAAGATCATACGAGTCGCCAATGGCGTTTCCATCTGACTGCAGCGTGATTAAACCATTGCTTGGGTTTGGGTACAAGCTCCAGGTGTGTTCAACAACTTCTTTGTTGTCCAGGGCGTGTCCAACCGTAAAGTAGTACTCAATGCTCTTACCAAAGTCAGGATTGAAAGCCTCGTTAAAACCTGAACCCGTAGCAATTAGTCGAAGTAAACCCGACCCAACCTGAGGAATAAGAGGATAGAACAGCCCGAATTGATTTTCCGTTTCGCACACAAGTTTGTAACAACCCGGGTCAAGGGTAATGTCTTCCTTGATTAGCTGTCCTGCAGCGGCATCAAGTTGTTCGTATACAACCTGACCACCATCGTTAAAAATCTGCAATGTGGCATCTTCAATGTCGTTGTTACGAAAGTAAAGCGTAAACCGTTTTGGCGCAACATTTGGTACGTTGAATTCGGCTTCTGAACGGTCGTTATCAGCATATTCATCCTTGCCTTTGTTTATGGAAAAAACCTCAGCGTAGAACTTCATTTGTTCTTCGTCCGTTAAGTAATCCCAAATAGCAAACGGGAGGTCAATCTCTGCTGATTCATCGGAAACAAGTGTGTCTTTCCAGTAGTATGTGATGGGGTTTCCACCAACCACACCATATCGAAGACCCAGTTCCGTAATGGTGTTTTTTCCTGTGTTTCGAACGCGAATTTTGGGTTCTGCACATGTCGGGTTAAGCCGGCTGTAGAATTCCCAGTTATTTGGGCTGATTATCTGTTCAACCGTTGCGTCGTTGTCGAAGTTGTAATCTCCATATTGCATTAGGTGCATAGCCACAACGTAGTTTCCGTTCCCCTGACCAGGGTTACTTGCTGGCACAGGTTCAATCTCATAATCAAGGGAAACCTTGTTTCCTGAAACGAATGGGGTGAGGTTGAAGTTGTAGTCGTCTACGGGAGCGCCAGGACACCATCCAGCTCTTGGAGGAGCCCAGTTGCCACCTTGGTCAAATACCGGGTTTAAAGCACATTTGTCGTCTTGCCAAATGTCCCACTCAAGTGCGTCTTTACCATCTACCTTTAGGTAGTGTGTTTTATCTGCCCATTCACAACAGTGCGGCAGGTTGTCGCTGCTTGTGTTATGCCCGTGCCCTGTAATTCGGGTTACCAGTTTAAACGTCTCCGCTTCTGGGTGAACGTCGAATTCAGTGTTCTGGAAACGCTCGTCATTGGCGATGCTGTTATAGCTTCTCGACTGTCGTCTGATGTAGTACGAGATATCCTTTAAGTCACGAGGCGGAGTTCCTTCAATCATTTCAAAACGCAGATCAATTAGTTCTTGCTGATTACCCGCATTTAACGTTACGTTTCCTTCCAGGTACTGGGCATAATCAGTAACATCATAAATCCACTTAAAACCGTTTGGCCCTAAATCAAGGCCTATACCATAAGGAGTAATGTATCGTCCAATTTCGATGTTGTCAATTCGCTCAAAGTAATTATAGTAAGTAGTCATTACACGATTAAGCGTAGTAGCCCCGGTTACTGCCGAAGAGTCTTTTTTGCTGCCGTCTACATTATAGCTATACATGTTGCCCGCCCGATAACCAGACAGGAAACCGGTAGTTTGTGTTGGGTTGTCGGTGTCGTCAAACTTCTCAATTACCACCAATGGTCTGTCCACTACTTGTTTTACAAGTGTTGAATCGATGTGGCTGGTTTGATTGGCCGAAGTGAATTCGAGTTTAGGTCGTGTTCCGGTAGCTGTAGTGTTGAAGAAAGTTTCTTCTGCGTAGTCCTTAATACGCACCTCGCCTTTAAAGTCGGCCGTAATCAATGGGTCAAAGTCTGAGGCAATACTGCGTGCGCCGGAAGAATAGTTGTCGAAAGAGAACGAACATATCAAGTCGCTAAAGTTTGCCTGTCCGGAGGTAATGTCAGTACTGAATAGGTCACTTACTTCACTGGAAGTAAGCTCCGACTTCCAAACACTAAAGCGATCAATTTTACCGCCGTATTGATAGTTGCGGATGCCTTTACCAATTCGGAACTGTGTAATGTCTGATATGTCCCGAAACTTGTCTGTTCCAGAGTGCCATAAAACACCGTTCAGATAAATTCGCATAACGCCAGTACGTGAGTTCTTGGTGAATACCCAGTGGTTCCAGTTGTCCTTATACTCATTATCCGCTGCATTTTTATTAATTCGATCGTATCCGTTTGCGTTTCCACAATCCCAGTATACACCTTTGTTGCTCCATGGCAGGTGCACGTGTACCAGTCGGTTTCCCCGGTCGTTTTTAGCTTCGAATATGGAGGTGTTTCTAGGTAATGCTTCCGAACCTTTCGTCCACACACTAACTGATACTGCACTGTCGAGGTCGCTAAATACACTGCTTGCGTCACGAATCTCAATAAAGCCGTTGTTAACCACTTCATAGTACTGGTCTCCAGGTACATCCTTAATTCCCGCTGTTGGAATGGCGTCGCTCTCTAACTCAATAACCCCACCTACAGAAGAAGCCATTTTGGAGAATTCAACAAGTACATTCGATGTTCCATCCCAATTGAAGGATTCGAGACATTCGATTCGGTTTTTCCCGGTAATGGTTGACATATCTCCTTCGAAGACAGTTGTGAACGGGCCATTTTCAAATCGGTTCAACTGATTTTGCACCGTTTGCATGATGCGAATCCGTGTATTCGATAGAGAGGTTCCGCTGTTCGAAACGAACAGCGAAATGGAGGTGATGTCACCTGGTTTTAAACCTGCTCCGGTGAGCTCTGCAGCAGTAAATAAATATTGTATCCGCGACGAGTTAAATCCTTCATCAGACAGCGTGTTGCCCGTGCCAACGGTAATCGAATCTGCCGAGGTTACTACATCCGATACCCGGAAATAATTGTACTTGTAGAACGTGTCGGAAACCATTGATGACGAATAGGCATAGGTTTCGGGCGTTTGATCGCCAATCATAAAATTGGCGTGTTCATGCTCGGAGCTATCAGTAGTTCCTGTACTGTCTATTACCATTATGTAGGAGAGGTAATCCCATTCGCCGCAATCAAAATTGTCGCGAGCGGTTCGTGGATCACACTTCAAGGTGTAGTGCATGTTGATTTTTCTGTACTCTTTTCCATCAGGAAAAATGTACGTGCCTCTTCTTTTTGTGATGTCGTCAAAATTCAAGGTGTTAACCCAGGTTGTGTCCTGAGCAAAACTGAGCACGCTAAAGAGCATAGCGGCAATAAATCCGTAGAGTCTAACCATTATAAAGTAAACGTTAAGCCTTCAAAATTCAGGATATTTCAGCGACGAAACAAGGTTGCTGTTCAATATCCTGACGTACATGGAGAAAAATGAGGATGATGTGAGGCAGGGTTAAACCTTTTTGCCTCCCTTAAGTTCAGTTTGCATTTGGTACAATTCGTCCCATTTGCCTTCTGCAGCTAGGATTGCCTGATTGGTCCAGGTGCCCGGGTCGTGCACCTTGTAAAGTGGTCCTGCCTTGTCGAGAACAGCCTGAATTTTATCTACACCGCCATCGATCATATCTTGAAACGAATAGATACCATCTGCATTCAGAAGCTGTTCTATTTTAGGTCCAATGCCTTCAATCTTCTTTAAGTCATCGCCGGTTTCCGAGGATGGAGAAGCAGATTTCATGGGGACTGGTTTCTTTTCTTTTTGTACTTCTTCAGTTACGGTTGGTACTGCCTCAAGCCGACTTTTTTCTTTTTTGAGTGATTCCACTTCCGCTTTCAGGGAGTCGATTTCTCTTGTCTGATTTGCAATCGTAATCTCAAATTGGTCTTTTTGGGCGCCAGTGGAGTTTGTTTTGGCCGAAATACGCAATTCACTGTTTTTGCTCTCTAACAAGCGAATTTTCTCATTAAGTGTTTCTATTTCCAGCTTTTGATCCTCAAATCCTTTTGATTCAGCTTTTAGCGCTCGATTTTCATTTTCCAGCAGCTCCACTTTGTCCTTATATCGGCCTAAAATGATCCGTCCTATCCAGTATCCCAGCAGGAAGGCTGCCAAAAGCAGTAAAATGATCTCAACCAGGTGCTCAGTGAAACTTCCTGTTCCAGGACCTTGTACAACCGATTGTCCAAATATCTCTAGTAAGCTCATGTGTTCTTGCTTTAATCTGTTGTTTCTATTGTTAGTTCCACCCGTCGGTTAAACGCTCTTCCTTCTTCCGTATCATTGCTCTTTAGGGGTTCTAGCTCCCCTTTGGAAGACGTGATGATATGGATGGGCTCTAACCCTCTGTCCCACAATAGTTTCTTGAGTGCCCAGGCGCGTTTCCTTCCAAGCTGATAGTTGGTGGCCTCATCGCCTTCGTTATCCGAGTGGCCCACTACATACACCTTATAAGACGATCGCGACTTCAGATCTTCCACCAGTTTGTCAATGTATCGCTCAATTTCGGGCGTAATGATTTTTCGTACAGAACCCGACGGGAAATGAATAATGATCTTATCACCTCGTTCTTCGATCAACGGTTGGTCTGTAGTCTCATTTTCGTCGGAGTAGGCCGTACTATCGTCATCCACATACGCCGTGTCAACTTCTTCGATGTTGCCCGATACGATGTTAAACTGAACCGCTTCATACAAGTCGTTGGGCTCATGATTAACCATTTGGTTGTACAGCGATCTAACCATAATTCGGCCCGAATCAAAGTGGTCGACGAAAAGTGATCGTACGCGTTGTGCTCTGGCTGTTCCTAGCGTATCTCCTTTGTCTTCCGACGAGAGATAAGTGCCAATCACTACGAGTGTGTCCCGTTCACCTAGTTTCGATACCAAATCCTGGCGTAATTCATCAAAACCGTCACTGATAATAGGCTCTTCCGAATTGTGGTGAAACATCAACGGCGACAGATTTGCCTCTTCCCCCTCGAGTAAGGGATCGCGACTGTCAGATGTATTTGATTCAGCAGGGAAGCTTGGACAAACCTGTTTAATCTTACACACATAGTAAAAAGAACCACCTACGAGGAGGAGTAAGAATAAAAAAATGGGTAAGAAAAGTGAAGATCTCATATGTCCGTCTGCACAAAATTAAAGCCGAAAATTACGCTTTTTTGTTAATCACCTTGTGAATAATACTCCACAATCCGCTCGGCTTCTGTCTTTAGAAAGTCTCTTAGATGAGAAGGCTTTATTACTTCGATGGACGATCCCATGGATAGTAATGTGGTTTTTAACTCGTAATTAAGGATGGCCGTAAGCCCAACAATTACCCATCCCGATGACTTTGAGATACAGGTCTGACTTCGGTGAATGGGTTGGGTCTCAAGATACTGATATTCACGTTCTGATAGTTTGAATTCGATCTCGATCGGTTCGTCTTTTGTAACACTAACCCCAACAGCATGTTGATAATATGAGTTGATGTCAAGATCGCTGGGCCGGTAGGTTTCGGAGTAGTTTGGAGTCAGGTTTAGTATACGCTCCAGGGCCAGGGTTCTAATTTCTTTATACGATTCATGGTACCCAACCACGTACCAACGGTTTCGGTATTCTTTTAAAAAGTAGGGGTGTACAATATGTGTCTTCGTTGAATTTGAACTGAACGAGTGGTACTCAATGTCTAATACCGTTTGTTGCCTGATATGTTGGAGGAATTCGTTGATATAACCACTCCCTCCATCGGTTGCGCTTTTCTCAAATCCAATGACGTTTCCGAGGGCCGTGGTGTCATTCTCCTTGATGTGTAAGTCCACTTTTTCACTAAGTTTCTCTACGGCTCCTGAGAAGGTAGAGAACAGCTCAATTTGACTGTATTGTTTAAGAAGTTTGGCGGCGAAGGAAATGGCCATTAACTCCTCTTTCTGAAGAGGAATACTGTCAATGGAGTAGTTCTTGTCGGTGTAGACATACCCTTCGTTTTTAATGTTTTTTATCGGGGCGAGATATCCCAGTTGTTCATCATACCGCATGGCTTTGATGTCTCCGGCAATCGTTCTCCATGAAACGTGCGCTCCTACGGCTTCTGTACAAGCTTCAATGAGGTCGTCCTTTGTTGAGATGCGACGTTCAATCAGACATCGATTGATGGCGCGATATCGAACCAGGGCTTCCTTATTAGCAGGCATTTTTTGAAACTTTTTTTAATTTTTTTTCAAAATGCAAATAGGCTGCATTTTGACGTCGTTTGTTTGAATCAAAATTAAGGAATTATGCAAGACAGAATTTATAAACAACGTTTTTTTGAGGCAGGTTCATCAGAGTTTTCAATCGCCGTAAACAGACACCGTGACGCAAATGGCGAATACGTCTACATGCTTGATACTTCGGAGGAAGTGTATGACTACCTGGATCTGTCATTCCCCGTATTTAACTCATGGGCAGACACCTGGAAGTTTATCAAACAGAACTACCCGGGGTGGTGGAACATGAAACCGTTCTTTATTCACCCAAAGGTAAGTGCTTTCATCTTACTTGAATTAAAGAACGAGTTGAAAGAATTATCCATTGCGAGTAAGAAGTTTTGGAGAAACTGCATCCGTCCATTTTGGAGAAGCTGCCTGAAAGAAGACATCCAGGAGTTACTGGGGTAGAACAACTCCTTTTCTTGACTAAATCAAAATCTTTTAAATATGAAACGATCAGAAATTTTAAACAAACTTGGCCTCGGAGCTTCCGGGGTGGTTTTACCCTCCGGGTTGGCGCGGGTAAAAAACGAACCGGTTCGTGTATACGACGGCTTTCTCAGAAGCATTATGTACTATGGCTTCGTCGATCTAAAAGAGCGCATTGGTGTAGGCGATGAACTTACTATGAAACGAGACCATGACAATGTGTATGACGCGTTCGCTATTGCAATACATTGGAAAGGCGTAAAGATTGGCTATCTCGCAACCTACGAAAACATGGTTATTGCCAACCTCCTTGACTCGGGCATATCCATGAAGGCATACGTAAGTAAAATAGACCTTTCAGCCAACCCCAAAAACGCATTGGCAATTGCAGTTTTTACCGATATGGTAATTGCACTGCCACCAGTGTCATCAAAATTTGCACCGAAACCCAGAGTGCGTACACAAGAAGGAATTTACGAGAGGGCATAATAAACCAAACAACCCAAACCAAAATGGCCTTTCAGACTCAACCATGAAAAATAACTAACCCAACAAAACACCAAACTGACTGGGAGGTTCGCCTCCCATTTGGTGTTACAATCGTTTATTCATTACCCGAAACCATAACGGAGGCACCAAACTCAACAACATCATACCCGGATATCCCGTAGGAAGTTGAGAAGACTCTGGCCTGCTTTCCAGTCTGGCATATTTTACCTGACTGTTGGCATGGTGGTGAGAATGCCGTGTCAATTCAAATAGCAACACACGGCCAAGCACATAGTCTGAGTTCCACGAGTGAACATCCTGAACACGTTCATAAGCAGAGGCACTAATCTTTTTTCGAGTCAAACCGTAGTGTTCAATGTAATTGATGGTTTCCAGTAACAGAATTCCTATCAAACAAGAAATTAAATAATACAGCAAGGTAGGAATACCAAAGACCCAACCGACCAGTACCAGAATAGTTAGCTGTATTATAGCATAGATAATCATGTCGTTGCTTAATGACCATTCCTGTTTTTCCAATCTTTTTAGTCGTTGTTTCTCCAACTGTAGGGCAGATAAATACGAACCAGTAATGGTCCTGAACCAGAACGCGTACAGGTGTTCCCCCTTTCGTGCAGTGGCTGGGTCGTCGAAGGTGCCAACTCGTTTATGATGCCCCCTGTTATGTTCAATGAAGAAGTGCATATACTGGCTTGTAGCCAAAAGTAACTGAGCCAGAAAACGATCAAACTTCGATTGACGGTGACCTAACTCATGGGCAAGGTTGATACCAAATATTCCCGACAATAAACCCATTGCCGACAATTTTCCAATACGGGAAGCAGACGACATCTCCCCACCAATTGTGTTCAAAAACAACCCCAGAAGAATAAGGTACACGGGAACCAGACTGTAGAGCACAAGGTCGTAGGCCAATTCCTGTTTTACCTCATTAGCTGACTTGTTTTCCTTGATTAACAACTCAATTAAGGGAATCAACACAAACGAGAAGATCAACATACTGTACGACCTCCAGTCGGAATGCGTTAGGGAAACATAGCCGAGCGCAATGAAAATGTATGCACTAAAGTATTTGATAACCGACATAATGTAGCCTTAGGTATCTGCAAGATAACACCAAGTAAACTAAAAGACATCAGATAACGCGGAACTGCCGCTTGACCTTATGGCCAATGCCATCGGTAATGGTAAGCACGTGAGTGCCGGTTTTGGGTTGAACGTTTACCTGGTGGATGTCTTTGGTGGTTGTGATGAAACGTTCATCGATGTACCAAAACAACTCCGCATCTTCCTGCCGGTGAACGGCTTCGAAAATGACATGTCCCTTATCGCTGTTCAAGAGTTTGGGTACCTTAATCACACTGTTTCGTAACGGATATAGAATTTCCAACCCTTCTTCGCTTTGTTGACAACCCGTTTTGAAATCAGGTAGAACGGAGTAGTCAGGATGTTTGATTTTGTAATAATTTTCGGCAGCCGTAGGTAAGACAAACCACGGTTGACGTTCAATATTGGCTGGTGTTTCACATGTGGCGAATACGCGTTCGCCACTGGTTTTAGATACTGTGATGCTCTGGTGGAAGACACATGAGTGCGAGGACAAACAGGAATTGGGTAACCATCGCTTCTCAACATCATCACAGTGAATCCCCTTGCGTTGTCCGCTCGAACGGCAAACACTAACATACTTCATATCTCTATTTGGCCGGGTGTACCAGGTTGACCGTGGTAACAGTTGAAAAACCTCGAACATAACGGGGGCAGCTGTGCTTGAACCCGTCATACCTGTCACACCTTCACCAGTTGCGTTACCTGCCCATACCGCAACTACGTAATCTTGTGTCACGCCAATGGCCCAGGCATCTCGCGCGCCATAACTAGTGCCGGTCTTCCAGGCAATACGTTGTTTGTTGTCAAATCGATTCCAATACATCTCGATGCTTGGTCGGTTTACTGCCGACATGGCTTCAAGTATCTCAAAGGCTACCGATGGGCTGACCGACCCTTCCGACTGACTTGGCTGGGCCGATCGCGATAGGTTGGCATACGCATGTGCAAGGTCCCATAATGTTGCCTCCGCACCACCGAGAATGAGAGACAGACCGTATTGTTCAGCAGGTCGGAAAAGAGTGGTTAAACCGAGATCTTCAAGGTTTTGCTTGAAACGGGTTACGCCATATTCACTTAAAAGCCGTACCGCCGGAATGTTTAATGATCGGGCGAGTGCTTCAGATGCTGGTACCATACCATCGTACGAATCTTCGTAATTCTGAGGTGAATACCCGTTAATACGCGTTGGATAATCAGGGAGTAACATGTTGGGTGTTATGGCACCAAAATCCATGGCCTTAGCATACAGGAATGGTTTCAGAATGCTGCCCGTGCTGCGTGGAGCCTGTACAATATCGACGTGGTTTTTGTCTTGTTCCCCACATGGTGTGTTGCCAACATACGCCAATACCTCTGAGGTTTTAACGTTCAACACCACAACTGATAAGTTGTTGATCCGTTTGTGCCGATTGATCTCATAGTTGCGACCAACAACATTCTGTACACCCTGCTGTAAACCGTACGAAAGCGTACTTTTGATCCGGGTACCAGACTTCCCCTGCATGCTTTGATAAGCCAGGTAGTGTGGCGTTAACTGAGGTAAGGGTTTCGGTTTTTCAGGAAGAGGCTCGCTTATGGCAGTTTCATATTCAAGTTGTGTCAAACGACCGTGTTGTAATAACCGACCCAACAGTCGGTTACGTTTGTTTTTCAGTGCTTGTCTGTTTTTGCCCAGATGCATAAGGGAGGGGGCATTGGGTAAAACTGCAAGCGTAGCGGATTCGGCCCAGGACAATCGATGTGCACTGTGCCCAAAGTAACGCCAACTGGCCGCTTCAAGTCCTACAACGTTGCCTCCAAATGGAGCATGAGCTGCGTGCAAACCAAGAATTTCCTCTTTCGAATACCGTGTCTCTAGCCGCAGTGCCATAACCATTTCACGAAGTTTATCTATCAGTCTGCGTCCCTTTCGGTTGCGACTCATCCGAATAACCTGCATGGAAAGTGTACTCCCCCCACTTACCACACGCTTTGATCTGATGTTCTGAACCATAGCCCGACCTATGGCCAGCAAGCTGACTCCCAGGTGCTTTTCAAACCGACGATCTTCAAACTCGATTAGAGCCGTTTTAAATTTTACCGGAATGCTGTCAGAAGGAGGGAAGCGCCATTGTCCGTCACCCGCAATATGAGCCATAAGCACCTGACCATTCTGATCCTCAACTACGGTAGAATACTCAGCCGTGAACAGCTCGTTCGGAAGGCAAAAAATGAAATAAACCAGAAACGCTAGTAACCCAAATCGGCCCCATTTCCAGAACTTCTTAAGCCATTTTAATACAAATGCAGTCATTGTAGAGGTATTGTAGGTTCAAAGATGTAACCTTCATCCATTGGTTTATTGGTGAAACTATTATGCGCTTTTGGTTCCACAGCATGGGTAGCCTATTTTTGATTAATTGATGATGATAAGGAAGTATTTGTGGTTGGTGTTATGCCTGGTAGTTCAATCCGCGTTTGGACAACGAAATCACTTCAAGCACTATGGCCTGGAGGATGGACTCCCGCAATCACAGGTCTTTGACGTTCTTCAGGATTCGCGTGGTTTTTTGTGGGTAGGTACGCGCGGAGGCGGAATGGCACGTTTTGACGGTAATCAATTCAAGAGCCTTAGCACCAAACAAGGTCTGATCAACAACTTCGTCAATTGCATATACGAAGATTCGGAAGGGGATATCTGGGTTGGAACACGAGCGGGTTTGAGTCATTATAACGGACTTGGATTTGAGAATTTTACGTTATCAGAGTTAGGAGAAACAAGGGTGTTTTGCCTCAAGGAAGTCGACTCCGTGATGTTGGTAGGGACATCAAAGGGACTGTTTACTTTGACCGATAGCATGGCTAGTCCCATCACGGGTTTGGATGAGCAAGAGAACTTCTACATCAACGATATTGAAGTGTATCTCGATACCGTTTACATAGGTAGCAACAGGGGGTTGTTCCTCCTCGAAAAGCACAGTTGGGAAGTCATTCGAAGAGTCTCAAGATCGGATGGTTTGCCCGACGACTACATTCAAAGCCTTGAACCAGACAGCACAGGCATGTGGGTGGGTACCTATGGGCGAGGTGCCCGGTATTTGACTTCAGGCAAAGTACACAATCCATATCTGCCCATACCTCGAAATACAATTTGTTACGATCTCAAACGGGAGGGAAACATGCTTTGGATGGCCACCCAGTCAAACGGAGCTTTTCTATACAACCTCAAACAAAAGAAACTGAAACATTATACCCTCGCTACCGGCCTGTCTAATAACCATGTAAGAAGCATTGAAAAAGATCGTTGGGGAAATACCTGGCTGGGTACTTCCGGAGGAGGTTTAAGCCAGTTCGCCGGACAACAGTTTAACCACCTTACTAAACGCGATGGACTTGCAGATAATTACATCTACTCGGCATTCGAAGATGCCTCAGGAGCTCTTTGGATTGGTACAGGACGAAAGGGAGTAGTGCGCCGCGATTCAAACGGATATGTAACGTATGGACGCGATTCGGGTTTTGCGAATGTCAAGGTTAAAGCCATCTGCCAGGGAAGAGATAGCACCCTTTGGTTCGGTACAGAAGGAAGAGGTCTGGCATACCTCAGGGATTCAGTTTTTAGGTGGATTACAACGCGCGACGGGCTGTGCGGAAACTACATTAAGGATATAGAATGTGCTCGGGATGGAAGCCTATGGGTAGCCACCTTGGATGGTGGGATCAGTGAGATATCCATGGCAAAAAAAGGATTTAAGTTCAAGAACTACCGATATCTGACTGAAATACCTTCAAATCGAATTTACGCATTGAGCATAGATGATAAAAAGACGGTTTGGTTTGGT